>JBEKUR010000079.1:0-22408 GCA_049514855.1 Terriglobia bacterium | reverse complement strand
GGTCCATCACCTTCTGCATCTTGTCGCCTCTGCCCACGATGTTGGGAAGCGCGAAGCGTTTCAGCGCCCGGCGAAGCTGGAGGTTCTCCGCTTGCAGGCGCGATTTGTCAAGGAGGTTGCGGACTTCGAGCAGCAGTTTGTCGTTGTCCCAAGGCTTGGTGACATAACTCTCCGCGCCCTCCTTGGAGGCCTGGAAGGCCATCTGGCTGGAGTCGTAGGCGGTAATCATGATAACGCCGACTTGCGGCGAGTCATGTTTTATGGATTTCAGCAAATCCAGGCCGTTACGGTCAGGAAGGTTAATATCCAGAAGAACCAAGTCGAACACTCCGCCTTCAATTCTCTTCAGACCCTCTTCGCCGGTCGAGGCGGAGTCCGCCTCATAACCCTCCAGCCTGAGCAATTGCTCCAGGCTCTCCCGGATTTCCTGTTCGTCATCAATGATGAGAATGGAGCCCTTAGGCGACATTTACTGCTTTCCTCGCAACCGGCAACTGCACACGGAACGAGGTGCCGCGTCCCAGCGCGCTCTGCACCTCGATCTTCCCCAGATGCTCACGAATGATTCCATACGTAACCGCGAGGCCCAAACCCGTTCCGCGGCTCGTCGACTTGGTAGTGAAGAAGGGATCAAAAATCTTGTTGAGATGCTCAGGGGAAATTCCCACCCCGTTATCCGAAACCTCGACGCGAACGGAGGAGTCTTCGCATTCGGTGGCGATGGTCAGCTCGCCGCCGCGCGGCATCGCGTCGCGTGCGTTGATGATGAGATTCATGAAAACCTGCTGGAGTTTTCCGGGGTTTGCGTAAACCAAGGGCAATGAGGAACACAATTGCGCATTCACGGAAATCTTGGAGGCGCGCAGCATCGGTTCAACGAGCGACACGGTCTCGCGGACCAGCTTGTTCAAATCCAGATCGGAATACTCACTGCCACTGACACGTGAGAACTTCAGTAAGTTGTTGACAATCTCGGAGGCGCGAAATGCCTGCTTGATGATCTTGTCGAGGGTGCGGGAGAGGGGATCATCCGCCGCCGACTGCCTCATCAGCATTTGGGCCTGGGAAGTGATAACCGCCAAAGGCGTGTTCACTTCGTGAGCGACGCCTGCCGCCAGCAAGCCGATGGAGGAGAGTTTCTCCGCCTGAATCAACTGGTCCTCGAGGTTCACGCGGTCGGTCAAGTCGTTGAAAATCAGCAGCCTGCCGAGTACGTGACCATCTTTCCCTACCAGTGGGACCGCCGAAAGGTTCACAATCAGGGTCTGACCGCCCGGAGTATGTAAGCGAAACTTGTACAGACTCAGGACGCTCTGCGCATCCGAGGCTCCAGGCAATTCCGCCAACAGTTCGGGTGGGAAAATGGCATGCAGCGATTTCCCCACGGCATCATTTCGCACCAGGCCGTAAAGCTTCTCCATGGCGGAATTCCATGACCCTACTTTCCCTTCCAGGTCGCAGGCGAGAACGCCGGCGTTAATCGATTCAATGATGTTCTCGCTGAAATCCGTCAGTGCCTGGTATTCAAGAGCTTTCTTCTCGAGCGATTCGTAAAGCTGGGCATTCTCAAGCGCCACGGAGACGTACCCGGTGAGGGTCTGCAGAAGGTCAATATCCTCGCTCGAGAGGAAGTCCCCATCGCGCGTTTTCCCCAGGCCGAGGTAACCCAAGGTGCGCTCTTTCACTTTAAAGGGCAAGTAATAGTGCAGGTCCAATTGCTCGATAGTCTTCTGCGCCGAGGGCGCGAAGCCAAAGGGGCGCCTGACACTGTCAAAAAACAGATACTCCTTACCCTGTTGGCTGCTCGCGGGGTCAAGGAAACTTGTATCCAGTCCCTCGGAGTAGCTCACGCCACGCGACTTGACCAGGCGGAATTGGTCCAAATCCGTCGCCCAAAAAACCGCCAGGCGATCGACCCCAAGGGTTTCAGCCAGCTTTACAGTTACCTGTTCGAGGAGACGATCAACATGCAACTCGGAGCTCAGTGCGCGCGCAAACTCCAGCAGGGTGCGACGATAGTCATAACGCTCGCGGTTAAAGAACCTATCCAGCCGCACCTGGATCCAATTCACCATGGGCTGGAAAACCAAGGCGGTGACGACGACGGCCAAAACCCACCCACTCCGGCTGGTTATCGGGATCCTGGATCGGAAGAGATCCGCAAATAACCCGATCACACTGAAATAGAGCGCCACAATGGCGGCCGTGGCCAACGTGTAAGCGATCCCCCTGCGGAAAATGACATCCACGTCCATCAGGCGGTAACGCACGATAGCGTAACCAAAAGTGACGGGGAGAAAGACAAGTGAAAGTGCAGAAAGGTTCATCCAGGCGTTGGGAATAAACCCGAGGAAATAGGGAATCGCATAGAAGGCCGCAAAGGGTGCGATAGCAAGCCAGGTCCCTCGCGTCACCCATTTCAACTGCTGCTTCAGCAGAGGCACCTGCGCCCGCGCATAGGCATGTTGGAGCACCACTGCCCCCACCAAGAAGTAGACGGCTAGATACACGAACTCTACGCGGTCAAGAAGCCAACGCACTTGGAGTAAGGGCATGGGGAGAACCATGAGCTCTGTGGCCACAAGAACATGAACAGCCGCCAAGGCTGCCGCTGGCACATAAAGGGCGGGGATCACATAACGCCGACCGCGCAGGAAAGTCTTTTGCTCGGGAAAACCAAGGCAGAAATGCAGGAAGAGCGCGGGCTGAAGAAGCAAGGCAAGAACTTCCAGCCAATACACCGTCCAATCGAACAGGTTGAGCTTCCCGGTATAGGAGAACGTGTAGAGGATAAAAGACGCCAAGCAAAAGATGTAGAAATGCAGTGATTTAGGAGCCGTCCAGCGTCGCAATAGTATAAAAGTCCCGATAACCAGGTATATCAGGCCCACTAGGCTGAGATAATATCGCACCGTCGCGGCCGCTTTTTGGGGAACAAGAACCAGCGAAGTTTGGAACTTTTCGCCATTCCGCACTAGGGTATAGCTTGCCTGAGACCATATGTCGTCGCGGAAGATCTCGCGGCCGGCGTCACCCGCCGCGTGAATCGGTTTTCTGTCGATTGACTCTAAGAGATCGCCCTCCCGGATCCCCGCCCGGTCACCTGGACCATCGGGGGTGACAATCCATGCCTCCACTCCCCTCTTGGAGTCAACCCAGGATACCCCATCGTCCGGCAGCCGATAGCGGACCCGCTGCTGGAGATTGACAACGGCGAACACGATAAGCGTCAGGCTAAGGATAGCCAGCGAAACGGACGTAAACCGGTAAGGTGGAGCTTTTGTCATCTGAACGCAAACACCTGCCCGCTGCCGTTTAGACTACCACTTCAAACCCCAAGCAAGTTAGATTCCAGTAGTCGGATTTTAACGACACAAATAAAGTGCCTATTTTCAAGTAGATATAACATCAACAGAATAGAAGCAACGCCTGCTACAGAATTCTGGATATGGTCTACGCTTTTCCGTAGCTCCGCTCCCATTCCTTGGAAACCTACAGGTACGAAAACAATGGGATCTCTGAAGACCGCCATGACGAATCGGTTTCAAAGCAGAGACTCTTGGCCCACTAACTATTCGCCAGAAGTTAGAATTCTACGGAAAAGCCCCCGCGGACAGACTTATAAGCTGAACTCAGCAGCAGAGTCATTTCGCCGGATTGGGTCAAGGGTGAGTAGCCTTGGGCTAATAAATTCCGGAAATCCGCGACAGCTTCGATGTGGGCGGGAAGGAAAGCAAGGTTAGGAAGGGGTTGGCGGATCTGGACATCCAAAAATGGTTGCAGTTGCAAATCGGCTTGGCCGTAAGGATCCAGCATGGTTACACGTCCACGCTGAACCCATTCGTAGGAACTCGTCAGTTGAGTCCGAGTGACGGGAATTCGAGCCGAAACTCGTCCGGCCAAGGAAGCACTGCGAACGGGCTTGAGCACACCTTGTAGATCCCCCTCCGGGGCATGGTTGACAACACCGCGCGCATAAAGGGAATCGCCCACCATGTATGCGACAAGAGTTTCGACGCGATTTCCCAGGCGTTGCGTATAGGCCACCCGATATCCGGAAGAGTGGTAGTCACCCATATTCACGAAAATCCCATCCCCGGCAGGGTTCAGCATGTAATTACCGGCAAGCCAGCTTACTGCGGCTGGATGAGCCGATCCCCAAACAGTTGCGTTCTTGACCCCATCGTGGTAAGCGGCGAGTTCGATCCGCGCCGAACCACTCAGACGGCGGTTCAAGGAGATCTCGGAATGGTCGCCTTGCTCAAGCTCAGGCCGATAGCCTCGCAGCGTCAGCAGGGGGAAAGAATCAAGCCTACTGACACGTTCCAGCAAAGTGCCTGAACCGTCAGATGGTCCCCTCCCAACCTGCAGGGCCACGTCGGTGTCACGGGAAAGGTGATAAGCCAACTTCATTCGCGGTCGGGTAGTCATCACATCCCGAAGCGCATTTAGGTAATCAATATCCACGCCTGCCGTCAATGTCAGATGAGGATAAATGTGCCGGGTTTGGGTGTAGCTTGCTACTAATCCCCGCGCATAGGAATCGGAAAGCCGTCCGCCGCCACCCGGAGCAGTCACGCCACCTGCGTAACCCAATCGGTGCACGACCAGAGAGATTTCCTCAGAGTCACCCTTGATCAAGCCCTTTCGATACTCCGTCCCCACTGAAGATGTCAGGGTTCCGTTGGCCGCGACTGAACCCACCACCAGAAGATCGGAGTCCAGGGACAGCGAGCGAAGGTAAGCCAAAACACTTCCCATGCCTGGGTCCCTGGCCAGTGGATCCCGGCAAGAAGAACCCGGCACCATGCCAACAAGGTGCTGGCTGGCGGGCAGAGGAGGCTTTACAGCATTCGGGGTGGTCCCTGCAACTTCCTGCCGGTATCTGAGGATAGGCCGAGTGGCTACGGAAGTCCTCAGCACCCACTTCCAATCGTCACCCAAAGAGGTTGCGCCAGTATCGGGAATCTGAAAACGCAAAGGGGCGAAGACGTCACCTAAAACAAATTTCAATGTGGACGTCTGCCCGGCTTCCACCTTAATCCCGTTCCGATGAGCGGGTAACCGCGTTGGAGAAATAATCTGAAGGGAGTACCAGCCCGGAATGAGGTGCCCAACTGCGAACGTGCCTTTGGCGTCGGTGATGACACGCTCCACCTGTTCCCCGGCGCTGGCGGTGGGAATCAACAACGGCCCAATGATCAGAACCGTGGCACCCATCAAAGGATTGCCATGATTGTCCGAGACGACACCGGAAAGACGCCCATATTCCGATGCGAGGGCCCGGACCGGACTAAGCAAAGGGGAAACAAGGCTCCCCGCCAAGAGAATGGCTGCAAGCCTGATTCCAGAATTTGGAGCTTTCATGTGAATCGTCCAACTCTCCCGAAACCGCCCAACACCTGACCGGCAAAATAACCAGCCACGCTCACTTTACCTCAAAAGTGGTCGAAGGTAAAAGGGTTTGTTTATTTATGTTGTCCGTGACCTTTATCTGCACCGTGTATTTGCCAGGTTGAAGCACACTCAATGGCATTTGCTTTTCCAAGGTAAACTGCTGCGAGGCGTCCTTTAGTTTGGCTGCGTCCTCTGTTTGCGCCAGAAGGGATTTCCCATCCTTCAGCAGTTCGTATTCTACATCCAACGATGGCTTGTGCGTCTTCGCGTCCAGACCCAGGTTATAAACCTGCATATAGATGCCAAGCTTCTGGTCGCGCGTAAAGGTTTGGTTGACGCTGGGGCGAACCTTCGTCCCCCCGATTACGAACGGGCCCGTGCCAACTTGATTGGTAGGCAGAGGCTGAATGAGGTCCGCCAGAATCAATGAACTGTTCGATAGTTTATTCTCGTCAAACCGCGGGACCACCAAGCCGATTTCCATCGATCCCATGTGGCCGTTGAGGTCGTCTTTCATCACCAAGCTCAGCTTGTAGCGACCCGGGCGCAATGGGATGGCTTCTTGATATACCGCCTTGCGTTCCAAAAAACGCTGAAATTCATGCTCTGGAACGTCCAAGACCAGGCTCTTTTCAAATGTATTAACATTCCTGCCACCCAGGCTGGTCACCTGACCATAGATATCCATGACGCCATGCATCACCCCGTCCTTGTTCTGAAATTGCAGGTCTCGGTAAGCTACTTGAAGAGTAATGGGAGTGAGCACGGTCTCATCTGTCACGCGGATAAAGTCTGTACGAACGTCGAACGGCAAAAGCTGCGCGGAAATCTTGGACGTAACCACAGCTCTCAAATCATTAAACTTGACCTCAGGCGGTTTCCAGATCTTCGAGTACAGATCAAGGCGGGTGAATTCATTCATGCTCTCGGATGTTCCACCCATAGCTTGGCCAATCGTCATACCATCGGTACGGGTAAAGCGGTCTGTCTTGCTGGCCATGCCCATGGCTTCCATATCAGTTAATCCGGCGTTCGGGACGTGGAGCAGAGCATCCTTTTCGCCCGGATCCATGGTGAGGTGATATTCTCCGGTCATCGTCGGATCGACGAATTCCAAAATTATGTTGGTCCCGATGCCGTCAATATAACGATACCGCCATTGCTCGAAGGGGTAAGTGGCGGTCTCGCCGCCACCCTCTTCCTGAGGTCGAAGGTAAGTGCCGCCGCTGGGGTGAGAATCATTCTCGTCCGGCGGGCCGTACATGATGTAAATCCGCCCGCGGTCTGTCCTCCAACCCTGGATGCCCGAGGCAAAGTGCTCGTTTGCGTAGGCAATGCGCCGGTAGTATTCCTCCTTGAACTCGTTCTCGGGACTTCCAGAATTCGGATTGCGCCGCTCCCAGAACGCCTCGATGAATTGTTCCCTTTCATCGTCTGTAGTGAGCTTCTTGAAAGACGCTCTTTCGTCACCGGTAATAATGTAAGGAACTTCTTCATTGACCCATTTCTTATAAGGGCTCTCCAATTCTCTCTGGATTGCCTTCTGGCGGCGTTTTTCCGCCTTGCTTAGCTTCTCGTTCTCTTGAGGTGCCGCATTCAAGACGGGAAGAGCCAACCCCAATGCCGTGAATCCCGAAAACAGCACCCAAAGACAAACACACCACCCGCGCCGGCTGATAAATTCAACCCGATTAGACACCAACGGCTCTCCTTTCCCAACCTTGGTCAGTGCCGATTGTATTTTTTGAGATTTGAAAAGTCAAGGACATACTCCTCCCCTGACGGAATAGTCGCGCATCCCTTGCTGACTGACACCAATATTGATGCCGCGCAAGCACGAAGGGTGGCTTGACCAGGAAGGAAGGTCAGCCAATCGAAAACGAACTGACATCTCCGCCACAGGAACGTCTTATAGGAGAGGGGGGCTCGGCTGGACTCCCCTTCGACTGCGCAAGGAGGGATACAACCGAGGTCCTTTCCAGCACCCTGAAAAAGAACCCGGACAGAACCCTGCCCTCCGACGCTGCAAAAGACGGGACGTGCCATGGTACGAGTTGTCTGATTGTGACTGCAAAATTCGTCTTTTCTATGCCGCTGGGCAGAGTTAGAATGGATAGGAAGGCCCTGGAGAATCTGCCAAGGCAATGAGCACGAAAGGTGATGTCACTCAATCTTCCTTGTTATCGCTTGGTAGGACACACGAGAGCGCGGCCCGCTAGCCTTGCCGTTAAACCTCGAGTTCGACTGGTAGGAGCGGGCAATCTTTTGGGGAAACTTTTTGGGTCTGAAAAGCGTAGTGTGGTTAGAAGCCGCCCTCGTGGCGATGGGGTGGGGGTGTGGATGCGAAGCGCCAGAGGCTTCGTAGGCACCTGGTAGCCCAGCATGACGAGGGGGAGTTTGATGTCTGCACGTACAATCGAAGAAAAGGATGAAACAGCCGTGGCCCAAGTAACTGAACTGGAACTCGGACGAACCACTTCTCCTGAAGGTACAAACGAAACCAGCGGGACTCCTTCCCGGCCTCGCAATGGGAAGGGCACGAAGTCAAGAAAAAAGAAGATGATCCTGGTGATTGTGGGAGCGGTAGCCCTGGTGGGGCTTGTGGCAGGCGGGATTATCTGGAGCAAGGGCGGTGTCGTCACTGTTCAGACCATCAAGGTCACGCGGCAGGATTTGTCGGCCATCGTGACGGCCTCGGGAGAGATTAAACCGCCCACGGCAGACCTCGCCAACGTGAATGCGAGCTCCATGGGCAAGATCACCGAGATTGACGTCAAGGAAGGTGACTCGGTCAAGAAAGGCCAACTCCTCCTGAAGACCGAGGCGGTCCAGGCGAACGCCAGCGTTGATATGCAAAAGGCAGCCCTCGCTACCACCAAGTCAGACGTGGAGGGGTTGGCGGCTGCAGTGCAGTCGGCGGCAGCAGCTTTGAAAACTTCTCAGGCCAACGTTCAAACAGCGCAGGCCAATCTTGTCCGCACCCAGCAGGAGTTCAAACGGGGGGAGGACTTGCTCCGCGATAAGCTGATTGCCGAAAATGAATTTGACACTCGCCTGAACAACGTGAAGGTGGCGCAGGCCACTTTGGATGGAAACCAGGCACAGGTGGTCCAGGCCAAAGCCCAGCTTCAGCAGGCCACCTACAATCTTGACAGCGCGCGCGCGCGAGTGGCCCAGGCCCAGGCGCAACTGGTTGGCCTCTTGGATGTCCGCGACAAGACCATTTACACCTCGCCCCTCGACGGCATCGTGACGTCCTTACCGGTACACGTGGGCGAGAACGTGGTGCCTGGAATTCAAAACACGGTCGGAAGCTTGCTCTATCAGGTTTCCGATCTGGCGGTGATTACCGCCGAGGTCAAGGTGGATGAAACCGACATCGTCAACGTGAAGCTCGGGCAAGCGGCGGAGGTGACGATTGACGCCATCCCGAACAAGACCTTCAAGGGCAAAGTCACGGAGATCGGCCAGAGCGCCGTCGGCCGCACCTCCGGGACCACTTCAGGAACGACTACATCCACGACGGAAGAAGCCAAGGACTTCAAGGTGGTCGTGACGTTGGATGATCCCCCGCCGGGTATGCGCCCAGGGCTTTCCACGACTGCCAAGATCACGACCGCAACCCGCCAGAACGCTGTGACCATCCCCATCCAGGCACTTACTGTCCGGACGCGGCGTCAATTGGAAGAAGAGGAGAGCAGCAAGGGGGCCAAAGGCAAGGTGCAGGCCGCCACCTCGCAGCCCACCACTTCGGCCAAAGACAAAGGGAAGGAAGAAGTGCAGGGCGCCTTCCAGCTTAAGGACGGTCGGGCGGTCTTTGTCCCCGTCGAATCCGGCATCATGGGCCAATCAGATTTGGAAGTACTCAAAGGCGTCCAACCCAATGAGGAGATTGTTTCCGGTCCTTTCAGTGTGCTCCGCACGCTGAAGAACCATACCAAGGTGAAGGTGGACAATAGCGCCCTCAAGCCGGCTGGATCTACTTCCTAGCCGGATCCGCTGTCATTCCGATCCCGCAGTCGCGGGAGAGGAATCTCGCTCTGGAAACAAAGGAACTGAGAGATTCCTCTCCCGCGACTGCGGGATCGGAATGACATGCTGGACGGGCCGAAGGCGAGTGGAAAGGAAACACACATAGCAATGGGAACACAAGTGGCGTCGTCTTCAACTCAGGAAAGCATGGTCCCACCCAAGGGGGTAATGATCCGGACGGAAAACCTCTGGAAAACTTACGACATGGGCGAAGCCATCGCGGTGCACGCGCTCAGCGGCGTGACGTTTGAACTCGAACGCGGCGAGTATGTTGCCATCATGGGCCCCTCGGGCTCCGGCAAATCCACTCTGATGAACTTGATCGGCTGCCTGGATACCCCCACCAGCGGGAAATATTGGTTGAACGGCCGGCTGGTCAGCGAACTCTCCGACGACGAGCTGGCTTACATCCGCAACAAGGAAATCGGGTTCGTCTTTCAGACCTTCAACCTTCTTTCCCGGGCCAGCGCCTTGCACAATGTGGAACTGCCTCTGGTTTACAGCGGAGTCCCCGCCAAGGAGCGTCTGGAAAAAGCCCAGGAGGCGCTGCGTAAGGTTGACTTGATTGAACGCATGCACCACAAGCCCAACGAACTTTCCGGGGGACAGCGCCAGCGCGTGGCGATTGCCCGCGCCCTGGTGAACTACCCTTCCATCATCCTGGCCGACGAACCCACCGGGAATCTGGACTCGGCCACCGGCGAGGAAATCATGGGCGTGTTCGAGCGACTCTACGAGAGCGGAAACACTATCGTCCTGGTGACCCACGAACACGATATCGCCGCGCACGCTCATCGCATCATTCATGTCCGCGACGGAAAGATCGAACGCGACGAAACGGTCAAGTAGATTGCGCCTCAAAGGTAGCAGGCAGGAGGAGGTCTCGTGGCTGTACTCAGCCAACCGCAAGCGCTTCTCCACAAGCTGAGCCCCCCAGTGCGTCGGAGCACTGGCGTTTGGGTCACCTCCCGCGAGGCCTTTTGGATTGCGCTCGAGGCGTTGCGCACGCACAAGCTTCGTTCCTTCCTCACCCTGCTGGGCGTGGTGATTGCCACCACCACGCTGATCGTCGTGATGTCCGTCATCAATGGCATGAACCTCTACATCCAGGACCACATTGCTAACCTGGGGGCCAATGTCTTCATCCTCCACCAGTGGGATTGGGCAATGAGCGGCGAGGCTTGGCTGAAATCGCGGCATCGCAACAAGGCCATCCGCATCGAAGAGTTCGAATTCCTTCGCGACAATATCAAGGGCTATAAGAATATTGGCGCGGAGGCCAACCTTTGGGGGGACGCCGAGGTCAAGTACAAAGGGCGCCTCATGCACGAGGTGAACCTCTCCGCTGAAACCGCCAACATGATTGATATCGGCCAGGCGAAGGTGGAATCCGGGCGCTATATCAATGACACAGATTACGCGCACGAGTCCATGGTGTGTTTCATCGGCCACGATCTCGTGGACGAGTTTTTCCCCAGCCTCGACCCCATCGACAAGGAGATCAACGTACGTGGCATCCCTTTCCGGGTGATCGGGGTGGCGGCTCGCATCGGGACGACGTTTGGCGAGAGCCAGGACAAGTTCGTGCAAATTCCTCTCACCACCTTTCGCAAGGTCTTTATGCCGCGCCCGGAGCTGGCCGTGAGTGTGCAGGCCTGGGATGCTCAGCAGATGATGGTCCTCGAGGACGCGGTCCGGGCGTTGATGCGGGCCCGGCGCCACATTCCGTACAAAGAGGACGATAATTTCGGGATTAACGCCTCGGAGTCCATCATGGCTATATGGCATCAATTGACGGCGTCCATCTTCGCGGTCACCGTGGGGATCGTGGCCGTTTTTATGGTGGTCGGCGGGATCGTCATCATGAACATCATGCTGGCCAGTGTGACGGAGCGCACGCACGAGATCGGCATCCGGAAATCCCTGGGCGCCCGGCGGGGCGATATCCTGATGCAATTCATCATTGAGGCCAGCCTTATGGCGCTGACGGGGGGCGCCACCGGCGTCTTGCTCTCCCTCATGATCAGCAAGATCGTGAATATCTTCTTCACCTCCAGCGTCCCCTTGAGCGCGGTGCTGGTCGGACTGTTCCTCTCCACGGGGGTGGGGCTTTTCTTTGGCATCTATCCAGCCAGCAAGGCCGCGAACCTCGAACCCATTGAAGCCCTGCGTACGGAGGCCTAGGCATGACCCAGCGACGCCAACCTGTTCGCGAAAACCTCCTCCTGGCGCTGGACACGCTTCGGACTCACAAGTTCCGGGCTTTCCTGACCATACTGGGCGTGCTGATCGGAACGGCTACGGTCATCGGAGTGGCTTCTATTTTCAAAGGCCTTGACCAACAGGTGGTGGAGATGATGGAAGGTTTCGGGACCCGCACCCTGTTCATCTACAAGTTCGATCCCGGGATCAAGACCAGCCTGACTCACGAAGAGGCCACGCGGAAGCCCCTGAGTTACGAAGACGCCATGGCCATCCGTGAGTTCTGCCCTTCGATAGAAACCGTTGCGGTAGAGGCTTTGCGCTGGGGTCCCCCAGTCACTGCCAAGTATAAGGGCCTGGAGATGGTGGATGCCAATTTCCGAGGCCCAACGCCCGAACAATTCCAGACTATAAACGCCGACCTGAAGGACGGCCGCCTCTACACGGACATTGACGATCTCCACCGCCGGGATGTTGCCGTGCTGGGGGCCGACGTCGTCAAGCGTTTGTTCGCGAACGAAGATCCCATCGGCAAGAGCATCAACGTCGATGGCCACAATTTTGAGGTTATCGGCACGCTGAACAAACGCAAGCAATTCCTGGGTGAGAATAGCAATGATCGTATCGTATTGGTCCCCTATTTCACATTCAGGAAATACTATCCGGACGCCAAGGAAAACTACATCACGGCGATGGCTTATCCCGGCAAGCTCGATCAGGCCAAGGATGAGGTGACGGGTTTGCTGCGCCGCCGGCGAAACGTGAAGTGGTCTGACCCTAATAACTTCGGCATTTCCTCCGCGGACTCCATCATCCAGCAGTTCCGCGACATTATGGGAACCGTAGTCCTCGTGACCATCGTGATCTCCTCTATCGGCTTGATGGTGGGCGGCATCGGCGTGATGAATATCATGCTGGTTTCGGTGACGGAACGGACGCGGGAGATCGGCGTGCGTAAAGCCATCGGCGCTCGCCGCAGCGATATCACCTGGCAATTCCTGCTGGAGGCCATGAGCCTTACGGGAGCAGGTGGGGTGATGGGAATCCTGGCTGGCTATACCCTGAGTTTCCTCATCCGAACCCTCGTTCCGGCCCTGCCTTCCACCGTTCCCCCCTGGTCGGCGATCGCGGGCTTTATTGTCTCGGTCAGTATCGGCCTCTTCTTCGGCCTATGGCCCGCCATTAAAGCCTCCCGCCTCGACCCCATCGTAGCATTGCGGTACGAATGATGACTGAACCGAAGCCGAGGCCCCGAGTGGGTCGGAGGACCGGCGCCTGGGTCACCTCCCGCGAGGCCTTTTGGATTGCGCTGGAGGCGCTGCGCACGCACAAGCTTCGTTCCTTCCTCACCCTGCTGGGCGTGGTGATTGCCACCACCACGCTGATCGTCGTGATGAGTGTCATCAACGGCATGAACCTCTACATCGCCGATCGCATCGCCAACCTGGGGGCCAACGTCTTCATCGTCCACCAATTCAAGTGGGCCCAGGGATACGAGGCGTGGCTGAAGGCGCGGCGCCGTAACCAGCCCATTCGTATTGAAGATTTCGAATTCCTGACAGACAACCTGAAGGGTTATAAGAACATAGGCGCCGAAGCCTGGATAAACAGGTCCGACAATCAGGCGCGTTACAAAGGACACACCATCTATGAGGTTCGGATCTCCGGCGAGACCCCCAACATGATCGACATTGGGCAAACCAAGGTCGAATCAGGGCGCTACCTCAACGATACCGACTACACTCACGAGTCGCTGGTGTGTTTCATGGGCCAGGATTTGGTCAATGAGTTCTTTCCGAATGTCGATCCCATTGACAAAGAAATTCAGGTTAATGGCATTCCTTTCCGGATCATCGGAACCGCACAGAAACTCGGGTCGATCTTTGGCCAGAGCGAAGATAATTTCGTTCAAATACCACTTACGACCTTCCGCAAGGTATTCCGGTCTCGCCCCTCTCTGGCGGTGAGCGTCCAGGCATCGAATTCCCTTCAGATGTCAGTGCTTGAGGACGAGGTCAGGGCTCTCTTGCGTGCCCGGCGCCACACCCCCTACAGCGAGGATGACACCTTTGGCATTAATGCTTCAGAAACGCTGATGGACTCGTGGCATGAATTGACCAGCTCAATCTTCGCTGTGACCATCGGAATCGTTGCCGTGTTTATGGTAGTGGGCGGCATCGTGATTATGAACATCATGCTGGCCAGTGTGACGGAGCGCACGCACGAGATCGGCATTCGCAAGTCCCTGGGAGCCCGGCGCCGAGATATTCTGATGCAGTTCGTGATCGAATCGGCGGTGATGGCGGGTGCAGGAGGGGCCATCGGCATCCTGCTGGCCCTCATTGTCAGTAAGATTGTGGATGTGTTTTTCACCTCCTCGGTGCCCTCGAGCGCAGTTTTGGTCGGACTGTTCCTCTCCACGGCGGTGGGACTGTTCTTCGGAATCTATCCTGCCAAAAAGGCCGCGAACCTCGAACCCATCGAAGCCCTGCGTATGGAGGCTTAGGCATGACCCAGCGGCGACAGCCTATTCGCGAAAACCTTCTTCTGGCGCTGGACACACTCCGGACGCACAAATTCCGTGCTTTCCTGACGATTTTGGGCGTGCTGATTGGGACCGCGACGGTGATCGGAGTGGCTTCAATCTTCAAGGGACTCGACCAACAACTTGTGGAAATGGCACAGGGCTACGGAACTCGGACCCTGTATATTTACAAGTTTCAGTTCGGGATCCATTTCAATCTTACTCGTGAAGAGCGGATGCGCAAGCCGCTGAACTACGAACAGGGCATGGCCATCAAGGAACATTGCCCCGCGGTGGAATCTGTGGCGATGGAGATCTTTCTGTGGGGGCCCGCCATGACGGCAAAGTACAAGGGCCAGGAAATGGTGGATGCCCAGTTACAGGGTAATACGGCTGAAGACTTCCAAATTACCAACACTGTTTTGAAGGATGGCCGCCTGTTCACGGATATTGACGATTTACACCGCCGGGACGTGGCCGTGGTCGGGGACGATGTCGTCCAGAGGCTTTTCCTCAACGAAGACCCTATTGGGAAAGAGATCAATGTGGACGGCCATACCTACCAAGTCATCGGCGCTCTCGAAAAGCGCAAGGCATTTTTGGGCGACAACGGAGACGACAAAGTCATCTGCATCCCTTATTTTACCTATAAGAAGACATATCCAAACGCCAAGGAGAACGTCATCACCGCATTGGCCTATCCGGGGAAGGTGAATCAGGCTATCGACGAAATCACAGGCTTGCTGAGGCGGTTGAGGAACGACAAGCCCTCTGACCCTGATAGCTTCGGCATCGCCACCGCGGATACGTTCATCAAGCAATTTCGGGACATGATGGGCACGGTCGTCCTGGTCACCATCGTCGTCTCCTCCATCGGCTTGATGGTGGGCGGCATCGGCGTCATGAATATCATGCTGGTTTCGGTGACGGAACGGACGCGCGAAATCGGGGTACGCAAGGCCATCGGGGCCCGGCGCAGCGATATCACGTGGCAATTCTTGCTGGAGGCTATGACCCTTACCCTGCTGGGTGGGGTGCTGGGAATCCTGGTCGGCTACACCGTGAGTTTCCTTATCCGATACTTCGTTCCGTCCCTGCCCTCTACCGTTCCCCCCTGGTCGGTGATCACGGGTTTGGTTGTCTCGGTCAGTATTGGCCTCTTCTTCGGCCTGTGGCCCGCCGTCAAAGCCTCCCGTCTCGACCCCATCGTGGCACTGCGATATGAATGATGCTGTGCAAATGCGTCCTCCATGCGTCACGCGACGTCCAGAGTCTCTTGGGTCTCCAGGAGGACCAGCCATTGCCCCATAATGAAAAGGAGAGAGCCCATGACACGCTGCTTGCGCTTTGTACTTCTGTTCCTTGGTTTCGGCCTGGTGAATACGTCAACCTGTGCCGACCGGGCGTTTGCCCAAACACCGGCCACGGCACCAGCCCACCACTGGAGTTATTCGGGGCCCGGAAGCCCAGCACATTGGGGCGATCTCGATCCCGACTTCGCGCTTTGCAAGGACGGCAAGCGCCAATCTCCGATCAATATCAAGAAGGCGCGAAAAGCGGATTTGCCGCCGATTCAATTTGATTACAAACCCACTCCTTTGAGAATCGTCAACAACGGTCACTCAATCCAGATCAATTATGGTCCCGGAAGCACCATCATGATCGGCGGAAAACAGTACATGCTCG
Organism: Terriglobia bacterium; assembly: GCA_049514855.1. Classification (GTDB taxonomy): domain Bacteria; phylum Acidobacteriota; class Terriglobia; order UBA7540; family UBA7540; genus CAVROP01. Next base: position 6,567 of record JBEKUR010000079.1, on the reverse strand, counting down.
TACAGTTCCATTTCCACAGGCCCAGCGAAGAGGAAATCGGCGGGAAACATTTTGAAATGGTGGTTCACATGGTCCACAAAGACGACGCCGGCAACGCCGCAGTCGTGGCCGTCCTGTTGAAGAGCGGCAACGAAAGCCCGTTCATCCAGAAACTTTGGGACAACCTGCCAAAGGAAGCGGACAAGGAAATGGTAGTGACGAATGTAACGGTCAACATCGCCGAACTTTTGCCGGCCAACCAGAATTACTACTCATTCGCTGGATCGCTCACCACTCCGCCCTGCAGCGAGGGCGTTAGCTGGTATGTGCTGAAGACACCTGTCGAGGTCTCAGCCAGGCAAGTCGCCGCCTTCGCTAAATTCTATCCGGACAACGCCCGTCCGATTCAGCCGACGAACGGGCGGGAGATTTGGGAGAGCAACTCTAGGCCATGATTTCCGTGAATGCCTGTCTTGCCAATTGCATTATTCTCGGCATCACACTGCTCCTCCTCAGAAAGAGTAAGTGACCTTCGGAGACCCGCACGCCGCGGCGGGAGCGCAGCGTAGCGAAGAAGCTGCCTTTGCTTGCGGCCAAGGGCCGTGCTGTGTTACTTGTTCCACAGGCGGTCGAGCGCCCAGGCGGCGTGTTCACGGACGATGGGGTCAGAATGCTGGGCAGCCTGCTCGAGCCAGGGTACAAACCTCTCATCGCCGGAATTCCCCATGGCCACGCAGAGATTGCGCAGCCAGCCGCGGTACTTCGCACGCTTGATGGGCGAATGGGCGAAGATTCGGCGGAAGTCATCTTCACTGATTGAGGCCAGCACATCCAGCGGCGGGTTGAACAGAGAGGAGCTGGCAGTATCCGTTGTCAGTGGTCCGTTGTCCGTCGTCGGCTTGGTTTCCTCACGTGTAGCATCCGGAGAGGTGCGAGGCGTTTTCAAGATCAGCGGGTGGAATTGTGTGGAGCATGTCATAGCGGGGTGGGCGGCGAGATATTCGCTCGGTGTCTGTGACTCCCCGCAGACTGATTCCCCACTGCCGACATCGGAGCGCTGATTGCTGATAGCTGACGGCCGATGGCTGAAGTTTTGCGACTGACAACTGACAACTGACAACTGACGACTTGTCTCCCCGTTCCAGGGACACACATCCTGACAAATGTCGCACCCGAAGACGTTGGTGCCGATCTTTGGCCGGAACCGCTCCGGGATTGCTCCCTTGATTTCGATAGTGAAGTAAGAAATACACCGCGACGCATCCATCACGTAGGGTTCAAGCAAGGCCTCCGTGGGGCACGCCTCGAGGCACGCCGTGCATGACCCGCAGCGGTCGGGAGCGGGCAAGTCCGGCGCAAGCTCAAGGCTGGTCAGGATGACCCCGAGGAAAAACCAAGAGCCCTTCTCCTGATTGATGATGCAGGTGTTCTTTCCCATCCAGCCGATTCCCGAGAAGCGGGCGAAGGCTCGTTCGACAACGGGGCCGGTGTCAACAAACCCCCGGGTCTCGACGCCTGGCGCCAGCTCTTCCAAAGCCGCGCGAAGCTGTTCGAGCTTTGCCCGCATTATCTCGTGGTAATCCTGCCCCCAAGCGTAGCGCGAAACCCAGGCGCGAGGGGCGGTGGCGGCAGAAACTGGAAACGGGAAAATAGAAAATGGAAAATGGAAACTGGAAATTGGAAACTGGACACTCAAACTCCGGACTCGTCCGTTGTCAGTAGTCCGTTGTCCGTTGTTGCCAGTCACCGGAGACGGAGAGCCCACCGCGGAGTTTTGACTCCCGTCTTCGGATTCCTGGCTTGTTTCTTGTTCATTCTGACTTCTGACTTCTGACTTCTGATTTTTCCTTAGCGGCTCCTGACTCCTGGCAGTTGGCGCACCAACCTCCGTTGAATAAGGAAGCGGCGTGTTATAGACTAGTCCGACGCAGATAACTGATTTGGCAGCAGGGAGGACCAAGTGCGGATCGAAGCGCTTAGGGTTCTCAAGGTATCGCATCTCGCCGTTGAAGCCCTTCTCCACCCACTGGCGGGAAAACTCGAGGTCTTTCCAGACCCCGATGGGTGCGATCCCGGCCAGGTCAAAGCCGAGCTCGATGGCGCGCTCTTTTACGGCGAGGCTCGATACCATTGGGTTGAATCATAACGCCGCGTGACAGGAGATTCCAAGCAGGCTTCCAATTGGGTAGTGGGTCAGGTTGATGTTTCCTCACATCCTTTCGCCGTGGTCATCCCCGCGAAAGCGGGGATCCATGCCATGGACAAAGCTCTTTCTTGCACCAGTTCCAGGCTGCCACTGGGTGTGCCGAATGGATTCCCGCTTTCGCGGGAATGACAACTGCCTTCCGGCTCGTCCCGCCACGGCGAGTCACTTATCACTCGTCACTGCTCTTATTCGAGCCGCAGAACTACCGCATCCTGGTACGGCACAGTGAGCTGTACGGTGTTGCTGACAATCGGCCTGTTGACTCTGCTATGAAGGTCCGTGGCCTTCTTGTAGCGTGGCGGAAGTTTGATGCTGGCGGCCTGGTCTTTGGGCGTGTCGTTGAATATGACCAGCAGGCTGTGCTTCTCTCCCTCCACCAGTCGCGGGCGCACTTTGTCACCCGTGACCGGAGGCTTCACAACCTTGGCGATGATGGCCCGCAGTAACTCGATTCCGGCGTCGCTTCCCGCCGCGATGCTGGCGCCGAGGTTGGTGCCGAAATAATAGACCTGCCCTTCTCCCACTTTCCTCGTCGCCGCCACGGTCATGCCTTCAAACGTGGCGATGGGTTTTGCGGAAGTGACTTCAATCGGCGTCAAGTAAGTCCTTCCGGGGACGCGAACCGCGAGGGGCGCGGTGAAGGCAATTTCTGGCTGGTAATAAACCCGATCGGAAGCCGGAACGTCCGCTGGAGCTTTCTCATTCTTGAGCCAGAATGCTTCCCCTTCACGATACCCAAACACCTGGTCCAGTCCGTAGGGCGGAACGGTGGGATTGTAGTAAAAGTTCTCGTCATAAAGACCAAAGCCCGTTTCGACAATCAGCGTACTGCCCTCTTCTGCAAACCGCCGCAATTGCGCGCAGGTGCTTTTCTTCCCGATAAGGTGCCAGGGCGCGATGAGCACCTTGTAATTGCGCTGGCCCAAGTTTGAGGGCTCGAGGAAGTCCACCCAAAGGTCCAGGTTCCATAGCGCCTTGTAATAGCCCTGAAACGAAGATGTGGAAGGATCTTCATCGCCCTGCGCCGCGTAAGTGAGGATGGCGTTGTCCTGATCGGTGAGGATGGCCACTTCCGCTCGGGGATGGAAGTCCTTGATGATGTCCCAGTGGGCCTGAATGATGCCGTTGTTTTTCGCGGCTTCCTTGGAGCGATCCGTTGCCGCTCCACTGCGCGCCACCAGGCCGTATCCGGTTGCCTCGCGGCCAGTGGCTTCGGCCTGGTAGTTCCAGTAGATGATGCCCTTGGCGCCCATGGCCACCGCAAGCCAGTTGTAAACGCGGATGTCCCGCGGCCGCATCTTTGGGCTTCGCCAAAGGCCCTCGTTGCCGTGACCTGCCTCGAGTTCTGTCAGGTAGAAGGGTTTCCCGGCGGCGTTCGATCGGGTGATTTCGTACTTGGCGGCAGCATGGTAAATGATGGGAAACTGCCAGCGCGGAAACAGCGACATCCCCCATGCATCGAGCAGCTCTGCAAGGCGCCAGGCGTTTGTGCCGGTGGTGACGCAACCATCCACGGGCGGATGGTGCGCGGCATGGCTTTCCATCACGTGCTGGGGATCGGCAGCCCGCGCCGTTTCCACGCGGAATCTCATTTCCCGCGTGCTGCGCTCAATGATGAATCGCCGCCAATCGACCCAGTCGGCATACGTACCCAAGTGGCGCGGCGGGTCGATGACCTCCCAATTCGGGTAGCGGCGCGTCCAGGCGTCGTTCAAAGCGTCGAGCGTTCCGTATTTCTGTTTCAGCCAATCCTGGAAGGCTGCGATGGTCCTCTCGCAATAGCAGAACAGGATTTCTTGCGGCTGGGCCCAGATGTTGCACGCCCAGGCAGGCTCGATGTGGGGCTCGTTCCAGCAATCGTATCCGAAGAGCGACTGGTGCGGCGCCACCACCTTAATCAATTCCTGGATATACTTGGCGCCGGCTTCCCGCACCGGCTCCCAGTCAGAACACAATCCCGGCCAGCCGCCGGTGACGTTATTGGGGCTGCCCGCGATGCGTACCTGCTGGCCCTTCGCATCCGTAAAGCGCGCGCCCGGATACTTCTGCTCCAGCCACCAGGGGGCAAGTTCGAACATCAGGCCGCAAAGCACCTTTAGCCCGAACTCATCGCAGTAACTCATAACCTCTTCCACTTCGTCAAAGAGCCACTTGTCCGGTTCGGGGTTCACGTAATCCCAGTTGGGCCAGATTCGAATCAGGTTGAATTTGTACTGCTCGGCAATGGTCCTGAGCATGTCGCGGCGCATGGCGCGCGGCGGATTGGGTGGGCGGTAAAACTGCGACCCGTAGAGGAACTGGTCCGCCGGCACCGATTTCGAATTTGCAGCGGTTAAGCCCGCCGATCCCGCTCCGTTGCCGGCTCCTGCGGTGATCCGCATGCCACTCCATGCCAGGCTCACGCCTGCTGCGGCGGTCCGAATGAATCGTCTCCGTGATGATGGCATTTCTATCCTCCTTAGTCCTTCAAAGGCGGTGCCGCGTGGCGCCGCCAGATTTAATTTGAGGGTATGATCCAGCAACTCTCCGGGGCGAACGCCGGTTCTCAGCGCTCCGTGGCATTCCGACACCAACTGCCGTCGATTCTTTCACATGCGCCACTGTCAAGGATTCGACCGCCGCCGTCAAGAAGAAAAACAGCCCGTCGTATTCGACAGTACTTTTCTCTGTGGTCTCTGTGTGCTCAGTGTTGAGTTTTTTCTTCGCAGCAGGAGAAGAACTGACTTCATGTCTCTTGACAAGCGCCACAAGATAGGCTAGAATTGTACGTTGAAGCTGGGCAGGAGGCCACGCCATGCTGTGAACACGATATGACAATGCTACATTCATAATTCACACTTCACACTTTACACTTTCAACGGTCATGCCCTGCTGGGAACGCGATGCGGCGATGCACCTGCCCGCCCCAACCCGCTCCGGAGAATGTGGCAAGCGGGACGAAAAGCCCGCAAATGGGCTCGCCGCGCCACAGACAAGAAGTCCTCAGTTTCAGGGGAAACAAAAAAGAATTCTTCAAAATTGAGCGGACGACGCTGGAATCTCTATGAAAACAAAGGACCGCCGTGGAAAACTTGGCGGCGAAGCTGGAATGTGTATGAAAACACAGGTACTTAGCCGCTTAAAGCGGGAATCTTATTGAAAAGAAAGGTGGTTAATAGGTGGCAGGTGTTAACCCGTGGGCGTTAGGTGGAGAAGAGCCGGAACACGTTCCGACCATTCGCAACCTGCTGATCCCGAACCCAAGGGGTGTAAGAGCCGGGTCCTCTGCTGGGGGGGTGTCCAGCCAAGTCACCTCCGTTCGATACCTCGGGTCGAGAACCTTATGTTGCTTCCGGTCATCTAATATCTTAGGATAAAAGTGTTCTCCGAGCCCGGGGTGCTAAAGGCACAACACAAGCCCATGCCCTGCGGGCCGTCAGGGTGACTTGAGAAATCGAGCCGCCTCCCGTGTTTGGAAAGGAGAACAGAACCTACTCCAAACGCGGGTAGGTTTTTTTGTTTGGGGCGTAGCTTTGGAGTGCGGCAGCTTGCTGCCGCTCTATCGCCCGTGAGCTTGCTCGCGGTCGTCCTGGCATAAGGCGGCACTCCGGCCAGCAAGCTGGCCGGTAAGAAAGCGGCAGCAAGCTGCCGCACTCCAAAACCTTCGTTCGCAGCGATGATGTTGAAAGACAAGTTCGGGCGTGACATCCACGACCTTCGCATTGCGGTGACGGACCAGTGCAACTTCAGTTGCGTTTACTGCAAGTCCGCCCATCCGAAGAACTATTTTCCGCACCAGGAGCTGCTGAACTGGGATGAGTTCTTGCGGCTCAGCCGGATTCTGGTGGGGCTCGGAATCCGCAAAGTACGTGTTACGGGAGGCGAACCCCTGCTGCGCCCGGGGGTTGTGGATTTCATCTCACGTTTGCGGCAAATCGACGGCCTTGAGGATGTGGCGATAACCACCAACGGTTACCTTCTGCCTGAAATGGCTGGGGATCTCGCCGCGGCCGGCTCTCCCCGCGTCACCGTGAGTCTGGATTCGATGGACCCGGCAAAGTTCACCCGGATGACGCGCACGCCGCGTTCACTCGAAAAAGTGATGGCTGGAATAGATGCCGCGCTGGAGGCGGGCTTGAAGCCTGTCAAGGTGAACATCGTGCTGGTGCGAGGGTTCAACGACGATGAAATTGTGGATTTTGCCCGTCTCGCCCGAAAGCGTGACATTATCCTCCGCTTCATCGAATTCATGCCCCTGGATGCCGATCATTCCTGGAAGCGCGAGTTAGTGGTCACCGCCCGGGAAACCGTCGCGGCAATCGACCCGGTCCTTCCCTTGCTCGAGGTGCCTCGGCATTCTCCCAGCGAAACCGCTTTGCGTTATCGCTTCGCGGATGGGCAGG
>JBEKUR010000078.1:0-22447 GCA_049514855.1 Terriglobia bacterium | reverse complement strand
AGAGGGCCTGAGGCTGCCGCTCGTTTACAACACGAGTGCCTATGATTCCATGGAGAGCCTCGCACTGCTCGACGGGCTCGTGGATATCTACATGCCCGACTTCAAATACTGGGACGCGGAAATGGCGCGGAAGTATTCGAGGGCCCCGGACTATCCTGAGGTCGCCCGCCGCGCTATTAAGGAGATGCACCGCCAGGTCGGAAACCTGGTTATCGAGGACAATGGGCTTGCCCGACGCGGCTTGCTCATCCGCCACCTGGTGATGCCCGAAGAAGTTGCAGGCACGCGAGCCGTGATGCAGTGGATCGCGGATGAACTCTCTCCTGAAACTTACGTCAACATCATGGCCCAGTACTATCCCGCAGGGAAGGTTTCAAGATCCGACCACGCCGAAATCAACCGGCGCGTTACGCCGGCTGAATACGAGCGCGCCTTGGACGCCGCTTGGCGCGCCGGGCTGAAACGCCTTGATTCCCGGCCACCTTCCCCTTCGGGATGACTCTTCTGAAAAGAAGCTCATGGGGCTTGCCAATCCGTTCCGGGTAGGTTAAGTTTGCGAGTGCAATGAGAAAATCATGGGTCTTTTGGCTGGCTAATTATGTCGCCGGCATCGTAGCCGCCCTCAGTCTGGGGCTGGTGGTGTTGCTGATTGTGGCGTGGGTTAATGTTTTTACGTCACACGCTATCCTCGGAGCGGTGCTCACCGTCCTCAGTGCTTTTATCATTGCGATGCTGATTTGCGCCGTTCCTTACGTTCGGAAAAGGGCGGAGGATCGGCGCCAACAGGAGCCTGAGGAAACTCTGGCTGGTTTGCTCCGGGAAATGAAGCAGGCCCGCACGGAACGCGAAATGCGTGAGAAGCTTCGTGGCCGTAGGATGTAATCTACAAGAAACCCACCTATAATGGCGAACGGGTGATCGGAGGGCAGGAGGATGAAGAAACCTTGCGTCGTCTTGTTTGTACTCTGTGTGCTGGTTGGATCGCTTGCAGCGCAAGAGACTGTGAGGACCTCCCGGCCGGCGACGACGCAAGTTCCCACCGACAAAATCAAGGTCCGCGTTGACCTGGTCAACGTTCTCATGACAGTGACCAACAAAAAGAATCGCCTGGAAACTGATCTGAATAAGGACGACTTCCGCGTTTTCGAGGATGGCAAGCCGCAGACGATCCGTTATTTCAGCCGGGAAACGAATCTCCCCCTCCGCATCGGGGTCTTGGTTGACACTTCCACTAGCATTCGTGACCGCCTGCGTTTCGAGCAGGAGGCCGCCATTGATTTCCTAAACACCACACTGCGTCCCGGCAAGGACTTGGCCTTCGTGGTGGGCTTCGACGTGCAAACGCAAGTGGTGCAGGATTACACGGACGACCTGGATAAACTCTCCGGGGCGATCCGGAGCCTGCTGGCGGGCGGTGTGACCACCCTCTATGATGCCATCTATTTCTCCTGTCGAGAAAAGATGCTCATCTTTCCGCCTCCGGAGCCCTATCTCCGCCGCGTGCTGGTCATCATCAGCGACGGCCAGGATAACCAGAGCCAACATACCCGCGAGGAGGCGTTGGCCATGGCGCAACGTGCCGAAGTGACCATCTACGCCATCAGCACCAACGCCACGGGCTCGCCGGGACACGGGGACAAGGTTTTGGGACGCCTGGCAGAGCAAACCGGAGGCCGGGCCTTCTTCCCCTTTAAAGACAGCGAAACGGCCGCGGATTTCCAGCAGATCGCTCGTGAACTCCGCAGCCAATACAGCTTGGCGTACGTCTCCACCAACCGGGCCCACGACAGAATTTTCCGCACCATCACCATCGAACCGCTTCAGAAGGGCTTGCAGGTGCGCGCCAAGCCTGGGTACTTCCCACCTTCGGAGTAGTCCGAGACCCCTACTCAGCCGATGGCTTGATGGTCGGTGCCCTGCAACTCAGGATCACCCACTCGGTTTAGGCGCCGCGCGGTGCGCGCCTGAATTCAAAACCTTCAGGGTTGGCTCTTATCTATTGATAATAGATAAGAACAATGCTAGAGTAGAGCCAGGAACCAACTTAGGGAGGCGTGCCCATGACAACGGTGACTATCTCTCTGCCCGAGTCCCTCAAAGCTTTTCTGGAACGGCAGCTCGCCAGTAAGGGATATGGCAATGTCAGCGAATACTTCCGTACCCTGCTGCGGGAGGCCCAGGCGAAAGAAGAGGAGGCCCGGCTCGAGGCGTTGTTGCTCGAAGGCCTGACGTCGGGTGAGGATATTCCACTCACGAAGGAATTCTGGGGCGCGCTGAAGGCGGAGGCTGGCCAGCTCGCGCAGAAACAAAAGGCACAGAAGAAACCGTGAAGCACGTCATCCGCTCCGCAGCGAGCGACGATATCATTCGCCAGTTTCGCTACTACTTGGTGGATCAGGACAGGCCGCAGGTGGCCAGCCGGTTCCTGGAAGCCGTGCAGAAGACCATCAACGACATCATCCGCATGCCCAACGGCGGCGCGCCTAAGATTCTCTCCAATGAAGCTCTCGCCGATCTGAGATCGTGGCCCGTACAGGAATTTGAGGATATCCGTATTTACTACTTGGCGAAGGAGGGCTTAGTGCGCTTGGTTCGTGTATTGCACGGGAAAAGAGACATCAATCGCATCCTCGAAAAGGAGCGAGCCGAGAATGAATCCAGCCACTGAACACAAGGCACTTGTCTCGAAGCTCAGGCGCGTTCCCTGGGCCATCGGCTCAGCCCTGAACTTCCCAAAGGGATACAAGTTGGTGTAAGGTGTTGTATTTCCGGGACCGCTATCGGGAAGCCCCGGATGAACTTTGGAATTCCGGATCAGCGAATCCGTACAAATCTAAGGAGATCATTTGATATGCCACTCGTATCCATGCGTCAACTGCTTGACGAAGCAGCCAAGGGGGCCTATGGGGTTGGTGCTTTCAACGTCAACAACATGGAGCAGATCCAGGCGATTATGGAGGCGGCTCGCGAGACCAAGTCGCCCGCTATCGTTCAGGCCAGCCGCGGTGCACGCAGCTACTCACAGGACCGATTCCTCTATCACCTGATGCTGGCGGCCACCGAACTCTACCCCGAAATTCCCACGGTGTTGCACCTGGACCATGGCAACAGCGTGGAAACCTGCAAATCGGCCATTGCCATGGGCTTCACCAGCGTCATGATGGATGGCTCGCTGATGCCGGACGGCAAGACGCCCTCAACGTTCGAATACAATGTGAAGGCGACGCGCGAAGTCGTGGAGACGGCGCACTCCAAGGGCATCACCGTGGAAGGCGAAATCGGCTGCTTGGGCGGCATTGAAGACGGCCACGGCGCTGGCCTCGATGGCCTCAGCCACCTCACCGATCCCGACCAGGCGGTCGAGTTCGTTGGGCAGACTGGCGTGGACGCGCTCGCTATCGCCATCGGCACCAGCCATGGCGCTTACAAGTTCACCAGTAAGCCCACCGGGGAAACACTCAAGATGGACCGCCTCCTCGAGATCCACAGGAGACTGCCCAACACCCACCTTGTCATGCACGGATCGTCCAGCGTCCCGAAGGACTTGCAGGATATCATCAACCAGTACGGCGGCAAGCTCAAGCCCACCTGGGGCGTGCCGATCGAAGAAATCCAGCTCGGCATCAAGAACGGCGTGCGCAAGATCAACGTGGACACCGACAACCGGCTGGCCATCACGGGCGCTATCCGCAAAGTCTTTGCGGAAAAGCCCGAAGAGTTCGATCCGCGCAGCTACCTGAAGCCCGCCCGCGACGCCATGAAGAAGGTCGTGGCGCTGCGCATGACGCAATTCGGCCAGGCCGGCCACGCGGGCGACTATGCGCCCATATCGCTCGAGGAGATGGCCAAGCGGTACCAGCGGCACCTCACCGCCTAAGGGCGAGAACCGCCGCGAAAATGAGTACACGCCGCGCGAACCTCCCCTGCACGCCCGGCGCCGACCTCTAAGCCACGACCGTTCGTTGGTTAACGCTATCTTCCCGATGGACCGGAACCAGTGGTGCTGTTCCCAAAGCCAGGGATGGGCCGTCATCGGCGCCATCGCTACGGTCTACAGAGTGCGGGGAACTGCTTTTGAAGTTTTCGCACCTTGGGCAAGTCGTTGTTAACGATATAGGGGTCGTTGGGATGGAGCGCCAGGAAATTCTGGTGATACCCCTCGCCAGGGTAGAAAGCCTGGAGAGGGACAACTTGGGTCACAATCGGCTTTCGGAAGACCTTGGCTTTGTTTAGTTGCTCGATGTAGGCCAGAGCAATCTGCTTCTGATCCTCATTAGAATAGAAGATCACGGAGCGATACTGAGTTCCCGAATCCGGACCCTGACGGTTCAGTTGGGTCGGATCATGCGCCACTGAGAAGAAGATCCTGAGCAGATCGCTGTACGAAATCCTTGATGGATCGTAGGTGATCTTCACCGACTCGGCGTGCCCCGTCCGGCCCGCGCTCACAACCTCGTATTGCGCGCTCGTCGCGCTTCCTCCTGAATAGCCCGCAACCACGCTTTTGACGCCCTTCACGTGTTTGAACACGGCGTCCACACCCCAGAAGCACCCTCCTGCAAGAACCGCCGTCTGTTTACCCTCGGCTGCTGAGGACGGAGGCTCTCCTGCAAAAGCAGGAAGCTGGCCACCGGCTGTGCTGGAGGCGGGCACGCCCAATAGAGAAAGAACGAGCAGGCCTGTGAAAAACCGGGGGCGGTTTATGCTAAAGTTCGACACGGTTGGACCTCCGCATTTCGATTCATGCATTGAGGATGGTTTCCTGATTCGCCTTCGTACCCCTTGCACTTTCATTTGATGGCGAAATCGGCGCAAAGTTCCGCGGGAATGCGCCTATCCGGTCCCTGACGGGCAGACCAACCGCCCCAAACTATCGCGCTGGCACTTCCACCAGCACCAGGCGCTGAAGGCTCGCGGGGTTGTTAATACTGGCGCGGAACAACTGATCCGCTTTGGAAGTGAAAACGATTCGCTGCAAATCTTCTTGCTCGACAGCTTGGCGTGAAGGGAATACCTTCTGGACGTTGAATGCAAAACCTATCTCATATCCGCCCGTAAATTTTCCGCCCTCGAAGAACGACACGGGAATGGCGAGGTCGCCCGAGTAGCCGTGGGCGGTCTTCTTCCAGGCGCTCTTGATCTCTCGGTTGTAGTCATGCTTCCGGGGCCGAAGCGGCAAATTATCCTCGTCGGAGAAAACGCTGGGCTTCACTTCTTTGAAATCGCCCGGGCTGAACCAAAGCGAGTATTCATCACCTGCCGGGCGGACTGCCAGGAAGTTCTTTTGGAAAGCTGTTTCCAAGGCGATCTCCAACCCGTCTCCCTTCTCGATGCCTCGCTCGAAGAAGGGCTGATAGAGTTCGGGGTTGGTAACGTCCACTCCCACATAGAGGTAGTCATCGTCCCACCCCAACGCCACGCGCGCCGACAACTGCGCCGGCCCTTTCCAGAGATTCGTTCCCGCCCGGATTTTCGAGGCGTTGTCGAGCACGTACAGAGGCCCGTTCTCCCACTTCCTAAAGTCCCCGTCGATGTTCGGCATTGCGGCCAACTTGGGTGCGGTTAACAAATCATAGTCCTCCCGCCAGCGGAACTTTCCGTCCGCTAAGCGCAGAAAGGCCGGATCAGCCGTAACCTTAGCCAGGCGTTCGCGGGTCTTTTGCGGGAAGGGAGAAATTTCCGTGAGCAGTTTTTCAAAGCGTGGTTGGCTGCGAAGAGGTCCCAAAGCCGAATCGAGCTGGGCAATGCCTGAATCGATTTTGGCGACATCAATGGGGTAGCGGCGCTCGAGGAACAGGGGGGTGAAAATGTTCTCATCCCACCAGGTGTCACCATAGGTTTTTAGAAATGTCGCCAGGAGTTGGGAGGCATTCTTTCCGAACTGGCTTTCGACGGCATGCCGCTGGGACTTCGCCGGATCGTAAGCCTGGGAATTCCACAAGTAGTCGGCGACGGTCTCGAGCGCGATCATCGAGGCGTGGGATTGATTCATAGGGTTGGAGAAGAGTCCTTCCACTGCCGCCGGCAAATTCGCCTCCCGATTTCGCACCGGGCCGAGAAACACCCGCCAGCGGCGTCCATCGTTGACGGGGAAGTTATCCCAAAGCAGCGGCTTGCGCTCGAGAAACCCGCCCCACTCCCGCGCCTGGGCGACAGTGATGGCCGGTGACGCGACCTCCGTGCCGGTCCACACGATATTCACGCCGGGATTTACTCCGGCCCCCAGTTCCTTTATGTAATCGCGGCTGCCCCACTCGTTGGTGTAAACGGTGGGCATAACCGTTAGCCGGTTCTCCGGAGATTGCGATTTGAGGCGCCGGTCCAGCTTGTTAACCAGGTAAACGTGAGCCTCGGCCAGAGTCTTGAAGCGCGCCTGGTCCGGCGGATTTTGAAGCTCCTGGGAAACGTCATCCAGGAAGAGGGCGTAACATGAAACACCCAGCTTGCTGACACTCTCGAGCTTGCTGGTGAGGGCACGAAAATCTTCGTCGCTCGAGTAGGTCATGGAAAGGCCCGGGCTGATCGCAAAACAAAAGTCAACGAAGTTGGCCTGGGACGCCTTGACCAACTCCGCAAGGCGCTTCATTTCATCCGCTGGATAAGGGTCGCGCCACAGCTTCCGATGATAGGGGTCATCCTTGGGCGCGTAATAGTAAACGTTCATGCCGTGCTGGCCTTCGAAACGCAAGATGTCGACCCGGTCCTGGTGGGACCAGGGGACACCGCAAAATCCCTCGACAATGCCGCGCTCAGGAAACGATGGAAAGTCTGAAATGACCACCTCAGCGCCCCCTCTTTCCACGCGAATCGCCTGAGGGCGAGGCACCAGATTGGAGGGCAAGCTGGAGGGCCAAATCACCAGCAAATCGGGAACCCGCAGCAAGGCGTGATGAAACCCCGCTGCGCCGGCTGCCGTAATGCGCAGCCGATTCGGCACAGAAGCGCGCGGGTAGGAGGCTTCCAGGATATAGCCTTCGCGCGCCAATTCGCGCGTCGCCTCCATAGGAAGAGCGCCGCCCTCGGACCTTAAGGCCTTCACAAAGGAGTTAATGTTCCGTTCCTCGTGGAGTTCGATGACCAGGTTCCCCGGGTGCAGACGGTAGCGCTGCGCCTGACCTGGACTGTGGAAGAACCGGATCAAAGCCTGGTCCCGCGCCGCCAAGGCTTCAAGCTGGCGCAGAATTCTGGCATCAACCTCCGGCGGCGCGGCCACAGCCCAGGTGTGTTCTCCACGGGCAGCGCCCAGAAGCGGCGCGGCCGAGAGCAAGAACGAAACCAAGATGATGAAAGCGATGCGCATGGTGTCCTTCCTGCAGAGGTTTTCATTGCTGACTGCCGATTGGCGATTGGTGATCGGCCCGCCGCGGCGGGCTGATTGTCGATTGAACAAATGGCGTTGGAGCCTACAGCCCTCTCCCTTGGGGAGAGGGTGCCCGAGGAACGAGGGCGGGTGAGGGGTCTCTTGGCGCTATTCCCCTCAAACCCGCCGGGCTTCCATGCGCGCAAGAGGCGCTCGTCAGCGGTTCCCACCTCCCAGGGCGGCGTGAGTTCCAGACCGGTGGGGGCGGCGCTTTTGATCTTGCTGCCCGGTTCGGCCCTTTACAGACACCAGAGTCCAGAATTTGGGATCCTCAAATCCCAATCGCCACGCCGCAAACCCACGAAGATGATATTTCTGCATCAATTCCAATTTAGCTTCCAGGCTCGTGCTGTCTTCATACCAGCCGGTATGTAGACCGGAGTCGCTGCTATACTGGAACCATGGCGTGCGCCACCGTTCGTGCCAGAGGCGTTCGATGCTCAACCGCTCCATCCGATTCTGTGCTTCCGCAAAAGCGAGGGTTCGCGCCGAAGTTACGTCGCCACTTTGTATCCACTCCCTGCCGTAGAAAGGGATGCCGAGCAGGATCTTCTGGCGGGGCACTCGCGAGGTGGCGTACTCGAGGGCAGCCTTTACCCAGTCATAACCAGCCACCGGCCCGGGAGGAGTGGTGCGGTTGTGGTGGTCGTAGGTCATCAGTGTCATGAAGTCGACTACCCGGCCGAGGGCACGGAAATCGTAAGGGGCGCCCCACTGGGTAGTGTGGAATTCCTGTGAGGGATCGGCATCGGGGTAGACATCGGAGAAACGCGGAACCACGGCGATGCTGAGCAGCCTGCCCTCCCTGTGCAGCCGTGCGGCCGCACGCTGCACAAACTGGGTGTAATAGCTCTTGTCAGCAGGATCGATGTACTCCAGGTCGAGCTGCCAGCCTACGAAATTATCGCGCTTGGCGAGATAGGCCAGGTAAGTCACGGCACGTTGCTGGGCCTTGGCGCTGCGAAGCAGGGCGCTGGCCGCGCCCCGGTCAAAGCCTGGATTGACGACCAGGGGCATGACTGGAACCTTGGCACACCTTGCAGTTCCCAGGATTCCGGAAGGAACCTCGCCATGCACGAACCCGCCCGCATCCACCCAGAAGGACTGGGGAGCAACCAGGGCCATCTGCGAAGCATGCTGCCCCAGAGACTTGATGCCCCGTGAGTCCGGGGAATAGTAATACATCGCCAGCGGACGAGCCCCCAGAACGCGCCAACGCGCCCTAACCAAAGTTGCCTTGGGCTTGGCGACGGGCTTCGAGGAGACGCCTGGTTTCTGGGCCGCCGCCAGGCTGGCGAATGCCAAGACCAGCAGCGCCATCACTGGCAATAACGGCGTAGCGCCGCTCCCGCAGGGCGGGACGGCACGTGTGGGCCCATCCGGGATCACCTTGAACGTTTCCATATCCTCCAAAGAAAGTATGCGGGAATGCCGCTGCCCACCAGCGCGAGCCCCCACACTGAATCCGACCATTGATGACGCAAAGTATTGATCAGCACCATCACTGACAGAATAACAAAAATAGCCGGTATGAAAGGATATCCCCAGGTGCGATAGGGACGCGCCAGCCCGGGCATGCGGCGGCGCAGAATGAAAATGCCGGCGGTGACCAGGGCGTAAAAGAGAAACTCGGAAAAGATCACCTTGGTGAAAAGGCCCTGGTATTGGCCGGTCAGCGCCAACAGGCCGGCGATGACGCTTTGGGCCGCGATAGCAGCCGCCGGCGTGCGGAAGCGAGGATGCACGCCCGCCAGGAATTGCGGGAAAAGCCCATCGCGAGCCTGGGCGTAAGGGACACGCGAGCCCGACAGGATGGAGCCGTTCAGCGCCGCAAAGCTCGAAATCATTACGCCGATGGCGATAAACGTCCCGCCGGCTTTACCCATGAATTGCCGGGCCGTGTCAGCGGCGACCGTGCTGGTCGATGCGATCTTGTCCGGAGACAGAACATAAAAATACGCAATATTAACTAGAACATAAACAGCTATGACCAGCAGCGTGCCGAGGATGAGAGCTATGGGCATATTCCGCTGCGGATTCTCGACCTCACCGGCCACCATGCTGAGGTTGTTCCAACCGTCGTAAGCCCACAGCGCAGCTACGGTGGCTGCGCCGAAGGTGGCCAGAAGGCTCTCCTGACTGCCGAAGTTTACGTGCGTCCGGAAGTGTTCAAATGATCCATGGCCAAGCGTCAGGCCCAGGACAATGAGGGTGAACAGCACGAGCAGTTTTGCGGCCGTAAAAAAGGTCTGGGTGCGGCCGCTGCGGCGTACGCCCAGGATGTTCAGGCCGGAAAGAAGCAACACCACCAGCGCCGCTCCAACTTGCAGGCCCGTCAAACGCAGGGCCGCAGAGTGACCTGCAATCTGCACCGGCGCTTGCCAGAGGACTTCGTTCAGGCCAGGGAAAAAGTAAGCGAGGTAGATGACGAAACCGGTGGCAATGGTGGCAATCGACCCGCTCTTCGCCACCGTAAACTGCGTCCAGCCGTAGAGGAAGCCCATCATCGGTCCATAAGCCCGATGCATGTAAACGTACTCGCCGCCTGCCTCCGGAAGCGCCGCCCCCAGCTCCGCGTAGCCAAGCGCCCCGAACAGGCTGAGCACGCCGGCAAGAATCCACACCACGATGACCCATACGGGGGCGCCTAATTGCCGGAGCATGATGCTGGGCACCACGAAGATTCCGGTCCCAATCATCGTCCCGGCCACCACCGAGGTGGCCCCGTAAACGCTCAGCCCTTTGACCAGTTCCCGCCGTTGTTCCATTGTCAGACCGGTAGGTGGTAGGTGGTAGGTGGGGGCATTCACTGCCTACTGCCTACTCCTTACTGCCTACTGCTTGCTGCCTACTGCCTACTGCTTACTGCCTATCCGCGCCGAGCCGGAGCCCGCAAGGGCAAAAGTCAGGGCAATTTCAATTTGCCTCTAAACCCGCTCTGCCATTGTGAGGCAGGGAGCGCGTCAGACGCAAGCCCCGGAGGGCCGAAAGAAATTAGCCCAGGGCCAAGGAGTTGGTGATTGAGCCCGTAGATGACCCTGCTCTTGCACTCCTTGGATTCGGGACCAGCAGATTACGAATGGTCGGAGCGTGTTCCAGCTCCTTCCTACCTAGCGCCGACGGGTTAGCACCTGTCACCTATTAACCACCTTTCTTTTCAACAACATTCCCGCCTTAAGCAGCTAAGTACCTGTGTTTTCATACACATTCCAGCTTCGAGGCCAGGTTTTCCACATCGGTCCTTTTTTTTCATAGAGATTCCCGCGTCGTCCGGTCAATTTTGAAGAATTCCTTTTTGCTTCCCCCGCCACGACAGACTTCTTGTTTCTGGAACGGCAAGACAATTTGCCGCCTTTTCGTCCCGCTTGGGGCATTCTCTCTCGGGGGTCGGTCGGGGCGGGCAGTAGCATTGCCGCATCCTGTTCCCGGCAGGGCGTGACCTCCTGCGAAGCATCAACGTACAATTCTAGCCTATCTTGTTGCGTTTGTCAAGAGACAGGAACTGTTTCGGTACGTCAACTGACGGACCGGTGTGAGCTTGTCTGATTTTTCACAGCGCGGCCCCGTGGCCGCAACCAAAATGAGATTCTCCGTGTTCTCCGAGCCTCCAAAGCCTCAACACAGAGAGCACGGAGGATCTCAGTGGCCTCTGTGTTGAGTTTTCATCTGGCCACGGAGAACACGGAGGCATTACCGGCGCGAGAAGAAATCTTGGCGCGCCAACAAGAAGTTTCGAATTCGTAGTACAACGCGGCTGGTGGCCGCAACCAAAACGAGGCTCTCTGCGTCCTCCGTGCCTCTCAAGCTTTAACACGGAGCACACTGAGCCTCTCAGTGACCTCCGTGTTGAAGCTCTTCTGACCACGGAGGACACGGAGGCGCTAACGACGCCATGAGAAATCTTCGCGGCGCGAGAAGAAGATCAAAACTAGTGCTACAGGTTCTCAGGCCCTGGGCTGGACTCGCTCGCCCGCCACGGCGGGCTGTGCAAAGGACCCTACTGTTGAGTGCTCCGGCTTTGACAAATGTGCGCCACAGCCAGCGCAATTTCCTCACCAGCGCAATTTCCTCACTTGACAAATGCAGCCATGCTCTTATATTAGAGGCGTTTCTCACGCTTAAATCACCCTGACTTGTCAGGGCTCTCTTCGGGAGGTAGAAGGCCCACCTACCTGTGATGAAATCGGGGGGCCAAGAAAGCCAATTTCCCATTGAACGGACAAAGGAGGCTCTATGAACAGGCTACATATCATGTTGAATAATCGGAGGCGTTTTGTTATCTCGGCCGCCATCGCCGCGGTACTTGTTCTTTGCGCCGGCGGTGCGAACGCAGTGACTCCGCTCACGGTGCGTTGCGTCACCAAGACCAGTGCCAGCCCAAACCCTAGCTGCACAGCCTTGACCACGTACTCCACGATCCAGGCAGCGGTAACTGCCGCCGCGTCTGGCGACATCATTGTCGTTGGGCCGGGGACGTACACGGAGTATGTGACGATCAACACCGATTCCCTCTCCCTCTTCGGCGCGCAAGCCGGAAAGGATGCACGGGAAGACCGACACGATTCGAAGAAGGAATCGACCGTGAATGCGACCGGGACGGGGTATCCTACGATTACCATAAACGCGCCTTTTGTGGTCATCGATGGTTTCACCATCCAGGGTGGTACGGGAGTGTTTCCTTTTTCCGCGGGCATCTTCCTGTCAGGAGGCCAGGGGACGCAAGTTCTCAACAACATTATCGAAGCCAACAGCACGGGGGTTTTCTTAATTGGCGCCACCGGAAATGTCGTGGAACGCAACCTCATCAAAAACAACAACGGGGGAGCAGGGCTGGTCGTCGGCTGCGGGGTTGCAGCCTTGGAGAACGAGTTTCTAAGTATCAGTGATAACGAGTTCGTCGGAAATCATGCCGCCGCCATCTCCATCCTCGACGCCGAGTTTACCACGATGACAAACAACACCTCAGAGAACGATGGCGCATTCGCTGTTTTTCTGGGTACAGTCGGCAACCTATTCAGCCATAACCGGGGCAGGAACTTTGGCGCCAAGGGGCTTTTGCCGGTGTCTCTGTATGGCCCCAGCGGCCCGGACGCTGATGCGGCGGTCGACATCGGTTTCGGAAATGAATTCCTCGAGATCAGTCACAATGATCTGGAAGAAGGAGAAGGCTCCATCAGCCACGGCATCGCGTTCACCACTATTTTCGGGACCTCGTCGGACAGTGAGGGCGTGGTTGTAAAAGACAACAGGATCAAGGGATTCAAGGACAATGGCATCGTGGCGGAGACGGACACCACGGTTTCGCCCACCCTGGGCATGACGCGCTATTCGTCAATTGTCGCGAACGAGGCTGAGGACAACGGCCAGGATGGCATCTTCATCCAAGGGGCCGACGACAAGAATTCCAACGTCTCGTTGTTCGACAACGAAGCGGAAGGCAACCACGTGTTTGACTGCCAGGACACTTCGCTTGCGACCGGCCCTGGCTACACGCTGGGGACGGCCAACACTTGGTTCAATAATACCGGAAATTTGAGCTACCCGACGGGACTCTGCACGCGTGGCAGAAGGCATGATCGTGACTAGCGTTGATGGAGATTGACTCGGTTGAACCGGCACGAAGGC
Source organism: Terriglobia bacterium (assembly GCA_049514855.1). Classification (GTDB taxonomy): domain Bacteria; phylum Acidobacteriota; class Terriglobia; order UBA7540; family UBA7540; genus CAVROP01. The sequence continues at coordinate 9,462 of JBEKUR010000078.1, read as the reverse complement.
TCGGGACTCTGCTCGGAGAAATAAGCACACCGCAAGGGGACGGACGCGGTCGGGCTCGAGGTCTCGCTCACACCTCTAGTTCGCACGGTGCCCACCGGCGCTGCGAAAGAATTCTGAAAGAACCTTCTCACCACAGAGACACCGAGGCGCAGAGAACTGAATAGGAAGGGCCTTTTCTTTGTGCCTTTGTGGTGAGAGCGTTTGATTGTTTCACAGGTTCTCACGCCTTGGGCTGGACTCCGTCGCCCGCCACGGCGGGCTGTGCAAAGGACCCTACTCTTGACTGCTCCAGCTTTGACAAATGTGCGCCACAGCCAGCGCAATTTCCTCACCAGCGCAATTTCCTCACTTGACAAATGCAGCCATGCTCTTATATTAGAGGGCTTTTTCACGCTTAAATCACCCTGACTTGTCAGGGCTCGCTGCGGGAGGTAGAAGGCCCACCCACCTGTGATGAAGTCGGGGGACCAAGAATGCCAATTTCCCATTGAACGGACGAAGGAGGCTCTATGCTCAGGCTACATATCATGTTGAACAATCGGAGGCGTTCTTTATTATCGGCCGCTTTAGCCGCGGTACTCATTCTACTCGCGGGAGGAGCGAACGCGCTGGCGAACACGGTGTGGACTGTCAGCAAGACCAGCCCGAACCCAACCTGTTCACCCGCGACCACATGCAACAACATCACGTCAGCGGTAAATGCCGCCTCGAAAGGCGATGTCATCGTCGTTGGGCCGGGCTCCTACAACGAGACGGTCTCCATCTCTAAATCAAATCTCTCCCTCCTCGGGGCGCAGGCCGGAAATGATGCCCGCATAGACCGGCATGACCAGTGGAAGGAATCGATCGTCAATGCAAGCGGAACGCCATCCGGGTCCGGGGGCGGGGCAGCGTTCTACGTTAACGCCAATAACGTAGTCATCGATGGTTTCACCATCCAGGGCGGTGGCGCTACAGCGGGAACGCCGGGCACCAATGCCTCGGGCATTTACGTGACCGTTCTGGGCAACGTATCTCAAATCATCAACAACATCATCCAGAACAACGCCATGGGCCTATACTTCGCGTTTTCAAATCCGTATAATTCCTATTTTGTCCTCGTAAAACACAACCTCTTCAAAACCAATAATGCGGGGGCATCGGGGTCGGCTACCAGCCCAATTCCGGGCCAAGCGGGCTTCGGAATTGTGGCGAACAGCCCTGCGGACGGGACTGACATCACTGAGAACAAGTTCATTGGGAACAAGGCGACCGCCATACTCCTAGCTGGCGGTTCCAATGTGGAGGTAACCGAGAACACCTCAAACGAAGACGGCTCGTTCGTGATTTTTGGCAATTGCTACTCTGTCATCTTCAGTCACAACATGGGCGAGAACTTTGGCGCCGGCGGGCAGTTGCCCGTGTTCAGTTCGATTTTTGCTGACGCGGCCGTCGAGGCCGTGATTAATAATCAGGCCCTACAGATCAACGATAACGATCTCAGGGAAGGGAGAGTGTCCGGCTACAGCGGAATCGACTTCGTCAGCATGGAGGCCACCTACGCCTGCTTTAGGTGTCAGGTAAGCAACAATAGGATCACGCGATTTGCGGGCAATGGAATCGTGGCTGAATCGACCTCATGCGCCTCGACACTCCAGTGGTCCGGGGTTTCAGGCAACAACGTCGAGGACAATGGCGAGGATGGGATTCTCATCGGAGCTACCCCCTGCGCTTCGCCTCCTTCCCCTCACAATCAATTCAACGAATTTATCTCGTTGGTGGACAACGAAGTTGAAGGCAACCACGGCATCGACTGCGAGGACGACACCACAGGCGGCGGCTACACGCCCCTCGGGACCCTGGGAACGGCCAACACTTGGTTCAATAATATCGGCACTACGAGCTCCCCGCCGGGACCGCCGCCACTCTGCACGCCAGGCAGAAGGCATGATCACTAGCGGCGTTGATCGAGATTGACTCAGTTGGACTGCCAGGAAGGCTCCTCGCTGGGAGTCTTTTGGGGGAGACAAGCAGGCGGCTAGGGAAACGTTGCTCCCGCGAAGCGCTGTCCACCACACTCGAGGCGTAGTGCCTCAGTCTCGGGCTCTGTAGGGCCGACCCTTGGGTCGGCCTGGCCGGGGCAAGTCCTGGCCCTACAAGGCCAAAGCGAACGCCCAGACCTATTCCCTAGCCTCCGGTACCTAGTGCCGAGAACGCCCACCCCACAGCAAACGTTACCACCGTTCCGAGGGCGACGTACCATGTCCAGGCGAGGGAGGTACACCCTACCACAACTCCCATTGTGGCCAGGGCGACAAGGGCGCCGGTCAAGGCCCCCCGGCTATTGGCGCGCTTGGTAAGAACCCCCAACAGGAAAATCCCCAACATGCTGCCGTAAGGAACGCTGGCAATGGTAAGCGCCAATTCCAGGACGCTCCGGTGAAGATGTTGTGCCACCAGCGCGATCACCACGAGCACGGCGCCCCATCCTAAAGTCACGGCGCGAGAGACAGCAAGGTAATGCTTCTCGCCGGCGTTCGGCCGAACAAAGGGCTTGTAAAAATCCACCACTGAACTCGACGCCAGGGAGTTGAAGGCGGCACTTAAATTGGCCATAGCGGCAGCGATAATGGCCGCGATCAGCAAACCCGCCAGCCCGCGCGGCAGTTGCGTCACCACGAAAGTGGGAAATATCTGGTCTGCCCGCGCGAAAGGGTTGGGCGGTGGAAAGTGCTTGTAGAAGGCAAAAAGCACTACACCCACCACCAGGAAGAGGGTGAATTGCAGCAGGATGAGCAATCCGCTGGAAAGCAAGGCCGCCTGGCTTTGGCGCCGATTGCGCGCGGCCAGCAGGCGCTGAACGATCAACTGGTCTGTGCCGTGACTGGCCGTAGTCAGGAACGCTCCGCCCACCAACCCCGACCAAAACAAGTAGGGCTCATGCCAATTGAAATGGAAGTTGAAGACCGCCAGCATGTTCCCTTCGGAATGTGCCAGGCGGCTTACCTCTGTCCACCCGCCTGGGATAGCGTGTAACGCCAGGGCCAGCGCCACCGCGGTCCCCGTGAGATAAATGAGCAACTGGATGACGTCCGTCCAGATCACCGCCGTCAGTCCCCCTTCAAAAGTGTAGAAGAGGGTCAGCGCTGTGATGATGAGCAGAGCGGCAAATACGCCACTCTTGAAAATAACCCCAATCACAATCGCGATGGCGAACACGCGCACGCCTTCAGCCAAAGCTCGCGTGGTGAGGAACAGCGCCCCGGTGAAGACCTTCAAGGCCCGGCCGAACCGCTGCTCGATGAGCTGGTAAGCGGTGAACATTTCACCCGCAAAGTACCTGGGAATGAGAGCGAAGCTCACTACCACGCGGCCCACCAGGTATCCAAACACCAGTTGCAGGAAGCCCAGGTTGGAATGGTAAGCGATGCCGGGCGTGCTGATGATGGTCAGGATGCTGGTTTCGGCTGATACAACGGAAAAAGAGATTGCCCACCAGGGCAGACGACGCCCACCGAGAAAATAATCGTGCAAAGTCCGCTGGCTCTTCCGGAAATGGGCTCCGAAGATGGTGATGGCGCTGAGGTAGGCGATCACCACCAGGAGGTCAAGCCAACTGATTGCCACGCGCGCTCCTTAGAACCAGCGCTCAGCCGTCAGCTTTCAGCCATCAGCGTACAGCCGTCAGGAAGGATACCCGTACTAGTGACGAGTGACAAGTGACGAGTGACGAGCAGAAGTCGGGAGTCAGTAGGCAGTAGGCAGAAGGCAGTAGGCAGTGGAGGAGGCGAAAGCAATTCAGAATTCAGAATTCATAATTCATAATTACCCCGTCCTCGGCCACCGCTTTCCAATGATTCAATAACTCAATGATTCAATGGTTCGATGATTCAATGCTCTTTTGGTTCAGCCGTTGGGCGCAGTGAGCGATGATGTACTTGCGAACCTGATCGGGCACGCGAGGGTCGAGGCATATGTCCCGAAGGTCGTTGACGGTGATGTCCGGCAGGAAGGCGAGCACGCGAGCGAAAGGGGTCAGCGGATTGCGAATCAATGCCTGACGCAGGAGATAGGGGCGCGACCATCTTTGGTGATGGGAAAGCAACTCCAGCAGCACGGCGGGGAGCTCGTTCAGGGCCAGAACCCCGAGCAGGTGGCCTTCCGAAAGGTAAGGATTGCTCAAGGCGGCGCGGATCAGCGCTGCATCCTGTGTTACAAGCAATGCGGCCGCGACGCGTCCCGAACCCCGGCGCGCCAGGGTTATCTTCTCTCCGCGGGGGAGGGCTTCCAGCTTTTTCAAGACCGTTTCTTCCGCCACCCTTTTCACCTGCGGGGGCGTCGCCGGAGTCTGGCTCACCCGCACCAGGTCGAAAAGGTGGAGGAATTTCATCAGGGGCAAGGAAACCAGGCGAGGGGTCTTGGGATGACGGACAAGGGCAAGCTTCACACGGTAACTGCGCCCGGCCTGGGCGTGTCCGGCCAGTTCGCGCAGCGCCTCCTGGGGCAGGTCCTGGCGCTCCAGCAGGCGGAGCAGATCGTGCTCCTTAAGATTCGGGTTGCGCGCCAGGGCGAGCAGGACTTCCTCGGCCGTTTCCTGGAAAAACGGCTCGAGCCTGGAGCGGGGGACCACCGCAGCCAGTTCGGCTCGTTCGGCGACCGGGGTGTGGGAAGTTTCTTCCGCCATTCTTTCCTGATTCTAGTGAGCTATTTGGACAACCGCAAGGCCGCGCCCTAAGGCGTCCCCCCTAATAACCGTTCCACTCTCGAATCGCAACCCCCTCACCCCCGGCCCCCCCCCCAAGGGGGAGAGGAGAGTTGATTCGATTTCTGCCGCCCTCGCCCCCCTGGGGAAGGGGCTGTGCGTCACCCGACGAACGGGAGAGGGGGTTGTCCGGCAGCCAACGCAATAGTTATTTCGTGACGACTCCTAAGACCCGCCGGAGAAACATTGTTGAGCGGTGCAATCCGCCTGAATAGTGGTATGATATGTGCGTCAGCGAGGGAGGCTATCGCTTTCCCGCCGTCAGCATCAAAAGTTAAGCGATGAAGAACGTCAATGGGCGGGTGAAGGGTACGTAAGATTTTACTTGAATTGTTCTTCAATCCCTGATATTTGAAATGCGTCATCTTATAGAGTCACTTCGTCCATCAAACGTTTACGGTGTGGGCGGACCGTAAGGTTTGAAGAAGGAAACGAGATGAAGCGCGCCCCGATTCTCAATAGAGTCAAAACCCCAATACTGAGGTAGCGTGACAATGAGGAAACTAACTGCGCTTTGGAGCTTCACTCTGCTAGTCAGCCTTGTGGTATGGACGCCTGCGGCGCAGGCTGCCGCCAAACCACAGCACGTCCAGAGGGGGGCATTCGCTTATCAATGGAATGCGCCTCCGCAAGCAGCAACGGCCAAGAATTGGAAGAGCCGGGACGAATACGAGGCATTTAATGCAATGGCCACGGAGAAGGATGCGAACAAGAGAATCTCACTGGCCGAGGCGTTCCTCCAGAAGTATTCGAACTCGGACTTCAAAGACGGCGCCTACGTTGTGGAGATGCAAACCTACCAGCAATTGAACCAAGCCGATAAGGCCGTCGAGGCAGGTCATAAGGCTCTGGAGGCCAACCCGGGAAATCTTGATGCCTTGAGGTTCTTGAGTTTTGTGTTCCCGTTCGTTTACAAGGCCGACGATCCCGAGGCGACGGCAAAGCTGTCGCGCGCTGAGAGCGATGCCAAGAATGGCCTCGAAGCGCTCCAGAAGCTACAGAAGCCCGCCGGGGTTTCCGATGAACAGTTCAACCAGGCGGTGAAAGGTTTGCGAGCGGTCTTTAACGGTAGCGTGGGGTTTGTGGCGCTGCAGCGCAAGGACTACGCGGCTGCCGTCACTTCCTATAAAGCCGCTTCCGAAGACAACCCCAGTGATTGGTACGTCTTTTACCGCATGGGTCTGGCTTACCTGTACTCGAACCCTCACGACTACGACCATGCCATCTGGTATATCGCTCGCGCCTTAGCCCTGGCTCAAGCAGCGAAGGACCCGAACGCCGAGGAGTTCGACAAGTACCTTAAGCAGACCTATATCGGATATCATGGTAACGACCAGGGATTGCAGGACATCGTGACACAAGCCGCCTCTTCCGTAAACCCACCCGACGGGTTCAAAGTGAGCGCGATGGAAGCTCCGAAGCACACCGGGAACCCCTTGGTTGATGGCTTTAATGACATGACCTACCCTCTCAAATTCGGCGGAGAGACCGCGCAAAAAGCCTGGGACGCCCTGAAGGGACAAGCCCTCGAGCTGGGAGGGGTTGTGGATAGCGTCGTGAAGGGTTCAGAAGCTGGAACTTATCTGGTTCGTATCGGCATCCTGGACCAGTCCAAGGCTACCCCGGGGGTCTACGACATTGAGTTGAAGGACTCGAAGCAGCCCAATGCCAAAAACCTTGCGAGGGGCGACGCCGTAAGGTTCAAAGGTACGGCGGATTCTTACACGGCCACGCCCAACCTGGTGTTGACGGTAGTGGGCGAGGTTACCCAGCCCGACCCGCTGCCTGACAAACCACCCGTTAAGGAGAAACCGAAGCCGAAACCCCCCGTACATCACCGTCCTGCGCACACGGCCACACACTAAACCAGAGTTTCCGGACCAAGAAATTGCGCAGCGCCGAGCCAAAAGGCTGGGCGCTGCGCTCTTTTTGGCAGCCGCGCATATCCGCGGACTCTTGTTGCGACAGTTCCAGCTTCTTGCACCCCTGATTCGCCGATAACAGACAGGGCCCCGTGGGGAAAGCAGTGTCGGAGGCGCTGAATGCGTTGGCGGGCAAAAACAAATCCGCAGATTGCGCAGATGACGCAGATGAGTGACGAAAGACGCGACGAGAGGACCTATGCCATCATCGGGGCGGCGAGGATGGTGCAGCGCGAGCTGGGGACGGGGTTACTAGAGGCGGTATATCAAGAAGCACTCGCCCCTGAATTCACCTTGCCAGGAGTTCCACAGTAAGTGATCAGCAGAATTAACAGCTTGCGCAGACCACAAAGACCCCGACTGCTGATGGTAATCTGTGTCATCTGCGCAATCTGCGGATTTAACCATACTCGTTGCCTTGACCGGAGCGTTGAGAGTGTGTTAGGTTGGTTGACTTGCATTGATGGCTTTTGTCGCTTGGGGGAGAAAGGTTGGCGACGCCAACAGGACTGGGTTTAAAGCGCACCGCGCTCAATTTTCTGCACAAGGCCCTCGGCGCCAAGATGGTGGGATTTGGCGGCTGGGAGATGCCGGTGGAGTATTCCGGCATCATCCAGGAACACCTCGCGGTCCGCAGAGCGGCAGGGCTTTTCGATGTAAGTCACATGGGGGAGATCGAAGTCAGCGGGCCTCGTGCTTTGTCGCTCCTCCAGCACATCACTTCCAACGACGCATCCCGCCTGAAGGATTTCCAGGCCCAATACAGCGCCTTGATGCACCCCAAAGGGAGCGCCATAGATGACTGCGTGGTGCACCGTTGGTCGGAGGACCGTTACTTCCTCTGCGTCAACGCGGCGAACGCGGACAGGGATTTCGATTGGATGGTTCAGCACAACTCCGTGGGGGCTGAGGTGCGCAACGTTTCCGGCGAGTATGCGCAGCTTGCTCTTCAAGGCCCACGCGCCCTGGCGATTATATCCAAGGTGGCGGACACGACCGTCGCGGGGCTCAAGTATTATTGGTTTTGCCGCACTCGATGCTGCGCTGTGGAGGGCATTCTGGCGCGCACCGGCTATACCGGCGAAGACGGATTCGAATTCTATTTCCCGCCGGCAGAGTCCGAGAAGGTGTGGAACACACTGATCGAAGCGGGCAAGCCCGAAGGGTTGGTTCCCGCTGGCCTGGGCGCAAGGAACACCCTCCGGCTTGAGGCAGGCTACCCTCTTTACGGCCACGAGCTCGATGAAGAAACCACCCTGCTTGAAGCCAACCTGGGTTGGATCGCGAAACTTGAAAAAGGTGAGTTCATCGGCCGTGATGTCCTGCTCGAGCAACGAGCCCAAGGCACACGCAAAAGGCTGGTGGGTTTTGAAATGACGGACCGGGGAATTGCGCGCGACGGTTATCCTGTTTACGTCGAAGGCAAAGCCGCCGGCTATGTGACCAGTGGTTCGTACGCGCCGTTTTTGAAGAGGAACATCGGCATGGCCTACATCTCCCCCTCCCTGGCTGAGGTGGGCCGGGAGATTGAAGTCGAGATTCGTGGCAAGATGGCAGGGGCGCAGATTGTACTCCTGCCCTTCTACAAGAGGCTGAAGTAGTCATTGCAGTGAATGGGAGACGGAGCATCCATGTATCCCCAAGAATTCCTTTACACAAAAGAGCACGAGTGGATCCGAGTCCAAGAACAGATCGGCACCATCGGCATTACTGACCACGCCCAAAAGGAACTGGGCGATATCGTGTATGTTGAGCTTCCGAAGCCGGGTGAACACGTGGCCGCCAACGAGAGCTTCGGGACTGTCGAATCCGTGAAGGCAGTCTCCGAGATCTACTCCCCTGTCAGCGGAGAAGTGACTGCCGTGAACACCAAGCTACAGAACAATCCGGAGATGCTGAACAGCGATCCCCACGGCGAAGCATGGCTGGTTCAGGTGCGGCTCTCGGACCGCAGCGAGATCGAAAAGCTGATGACCGCGGATGAGTATGAAGCTTATATCCAAAAGGAAAAATCCACCTGATGCGCTATTTGCCCAACTCTGACTCCGACCGCGTTGCCATGCTGAAAGCCACGGGCCGGAGCAGCGTTGAAGAACTCTTCGAGCAGATTCCCAGCGAACTGCGACTCCGGGGCCAGCTCAACCTGCCGGGGCCGCTCTCCGAGCCCGAAATCCTGGAATTCTTCCGCCGAGCCGCCAGCCGGAGCAGCCGCGAGTATGTCTCGCTGTTGGGCGCCGGAGCGTACAGCCATTACATCCCCGTGGCCGTGAACGCGCTTCTTTCGCGCGGCGAATTCTTCACCGCTTACACGCCATACCAGGCGGAGATCGCCCAAGGCACCTTGCAGGCGATGTTTGAGTTCCAGACCCTGATGACGCAACTCACGGGCATGGACGTCAGCAATGCTTCGCTTTACGACGGCTCCACGGCCACAACTGAGGCCGTCCTGATGGCCATGCGCGTCACGCGTCGCAGCCGCGTGCTGGTGGCCCGCACGGTGCATCCGGAATACCGCCAGGTGCTCGAGACATTCATCAAGCACCAGGGAATTGAACTCCAGCAGATTCCGTACGGCAAATCGGGCCAGCTTGATCTCGCCGGACTCGAATCCGTCCTCCATGCTGAGACAGCGGCGGTGGTTGTGCAATCGCCCAATTTCTTCGGAACTCTGGAACGCACCCCCGAGATTGCGAAAGTCGTGCATCGAAGCGGCGCCCTGCTGATCGTGAGCATCGCAGAACCCTTGTCGCTGGCGATCGTCAAGCCGCCCAGCGAGGCGGACATCGTCTGCGGAGAGGC
>JBEKUR010000077.1:0-22744 GCA_049514855.1 Terriglobia bacterium | reverse complement strand
GCGCTCGAGCAGGGAATCTTGCTCACCAAAAGCAAGTACGGCTTACTGGCTCTCCTCAACGAAGATGGATCGGCGCTGACCGTGCGCTCCTGCTCCGGAGCGGCCATGGAGGAGTGCGCCCTGGACGGGAAGCAAAGAGCCTACTCCCTGGCAAGTGTCGGGTTATGGGGAGAGGTGGTACGGCAGCGCAGGCCGATCATCGTCAATGACTACTTGGCAGCGAACTCTCTCAAGAAGGGATATCCGGAAGGTCACATCGACATCCTCCGCTTCATGGGCATCCCGGCACTTGACCATGAGCGCGTTGTGGCCATTGCGGGTGTCGCCAACAAGGACGATGGGTACGACGAGCCGGACATACGGCAGTTGACGTTGCTGATGGATGGGGTGTGGAAACTGATCCGGCAGAAGCGGGCCGAGGAAGCTGTGCGCTCCAGTGAGCAACGCTACCGCTTGTTGTTTCAGCGGAACATGGCGGGAGTTTTCCGCACCTCGCTGGATGGCCGGTTCATCGACTGCAACGAATCATTTGCGCAGATTCTTGGCTACTCCTCCCCGGCGGAAGTGCTCCGCCTTCGGGTGCAGGACTGTTATGTGGACGTCGGAATGCACGAAATGCTCATTTCACGGCTGAAGGAGCACAAGGCCGTCGCTTCCTATGAGCTTTGCTTCCGTCGCAAAGACGGTGGTCACGCCTGGGTATTGGAAAACTCCAGCCTGGTAGAGGATGGCAACGGTGCGAGTCCTGAGATCGAAGGCACCGTGATCGACATAACGGAAAGGAAACGCGCAGAAGATGAATGGCGGCAGGCCAAAGAGGCCGCAGAAGCAGCCAGTCGCGCCAAAAGCGAGTTCGTTGCCAATATGAGCCACGAAATCCGCACCCCCTTGAATGGCGTGATGGGCATGACGGAACTCGCCCTCGATACTCCTCTGAGCCCTGAACAACGTGAATACCTGGAAGCCATCAACTTGTCGGCCGGTTCTTTGCTCAGCGTGATCGATGACATCCTCGACTTCTCCAAGATCGAGGCCCGAAAGCTTGCTTTGGATTCCGTCGAGTTTCGCTTGCTCGACACGCTGGGAGAGGCCCTTGAGCCGCTGGCGTTTCCTGCCCAGCAGAAGGGGCTGGAGCTCTGTGTGGAGATCTCTCCCGCCGTTCCGGGCATACTCCAAGGTGATCCCGGGCGATTGCGACAGGTCATCGTCAACCTTCTGGGTAATGCCATCAAGTTTACGGAACAGGGGGAGGTTGTATTAACAGTCGAAAGGCAAACCGAGGAGCTGGGAAATCTGTGTTTGCATTTCTCCATCCGAGACACTGGCATTGGGATTCCCCCTGAGAAGCACCAGGTGATATTTGAGCCCTTTGCCCAAGCCGATGGCTCGACCAAGCGGCGGTTCAGTGGGACGGGGTTGGGATTGACCATCTGCTCGAGACTGGTCGAGATGATGGGCGGGAAGATCTGGCTGGAGAGCGAAGTGGGCAAGGGAAGCACCTTTCACTTTACCGCCTGCTTTCTGTCTGCCGCGCCACGGCGGGAAGAAGCGCCGGCGCCCAACCTTCGTGGCCTGCAAGTACTTGTCGTGGACGACAACCCCACCTGCCTTCGAATCCTGGGAAGTCTGCTCCGGCAATGGAACGCCCAGCCGGCTCTATGCGGAAGCGGCGGGGAGGCGCTCATCAAACTGGACCAGGCAAAACAGCAGAAGAGACCTTTCGGCGTAGTCCTGCTGGATGCGCGCCTGCCCGACCCGGATGGCTTTAGCGTTGCCGAACGAATAAAGAACGACCCCGAGATGGCTAAGGCTTCAGTGTTGCTGTTGCGCGGCTCCACCCAGGGTGGAGACCTCGCGCTGTGGCAAGAATCGGGAATTGCGGCTTATCTGATAAAACCGGTACTCGCACAGGAACTTCTGAATGCAATCCTGCGCGCCTCCGGCACGGCACAGGGGCAGACGGCGGAGGCGACAGGACCTGACGGACCTCCGCAGGCGAAAGCAACCCGGAACTTGCGGATACTCCTCGTGGAGGATAACGAGGTCAACCGCAATCTTGTGACCCGCTTGCTCGGAAAGCAGGGACACAACGTGGTGGTGGCACGCAACGGCCGGGAAGCAGTGGCAGCGGTGCAGCACGGCCCTGGGGGTGTATTTGACCTGATCCTAATGGATGTGCAGATGCCGGACATGGATGGATTCGAGACTACGGCTGCCATCCGAGCGCGCGAATTGTTGACGGGCGGACATGTGCCGATCATTGCGGTCACTGCCCATGCGATGAAGGGCGACCGGGAACGCTGCCTTGCTGCCGGAATGGATGGGTACCTGTCAAAACCCATACGGGTGCGGGAACTGCTCGACCTCTTGCGCGAATATGGGGCGCTACCCGTCCAGACCTCAGAGCTCTCTCATCCACATGAGCAAGAGGAATGGCGGCAGGTGGGCGAAGATGGTGAACAAGTGGATAAGTGCGCCCTTTTGGATCGCCTCGATGGCGACTCGCAGCTTTTGGGCGAACTCATCGAGATTTACTTGAGCGAAAGCCCTTCCTTGCTCGCAGCGGCGCAACGAGCCCTTCAAGAGAAGAATGGGCATGATCTGGCGCGGGTGGCTCACACCATTAAGGGCGCAGCCGGGAATTTCATTGCCCAAGCCACCTTTGAGACTGCGGAGCGGCTCGAGGCATTTGCCCAGGAGGGAGATTTCTCGCGCGCCCAGGAAGCTATGAGTGCGTTGGAGCGGGAAATGGAGCGTCTTGGCCGTGCCCTCATTGCGTTACGTGGAGTAACTGTACCATGAAAATACTGGTTGTTGATGATGATGTCATCTGCCGAACGCTGATTGTCAAAGGCCTTGAAAAAGCCAACTACGACACCGTGGAAGCGCAGGATGCTGGCGAAGCGTTACGATTACTTCAGTCCGATGGGGCAATCTCCCTTCTAATCACCGATGTGATGATGCCCGAGGTCGATGGGTTCGATTTAGTGGATCGCATTCGGAAGGTCCCCTCGCTGGCGCGCCTTCCGGTTCTGATTTGTTCCGCGCTGGGTACACCGGACACCGTTCTTCGTGCTGCTCGTCTCAAAATCGCCGGCTACCTGCTCAAGCCTATTGACCTCCGAAGACTTCGCCAGGAGGTGGCGCGTATTCAAAAAAGGCGGATTGGAGCTTTCGCGGATTTTCCCGAGACTTTGTCAAGGCTCGATTTAGACGAAGCCGGCTACCTCAAAATGTTGACTCCGCTCCTGGAAAAGCTGTCTCGGGACTTACCGGAGATAGGCAGGTTATGCGATTGGGGCGACTCTCAAAAGCTTTCCACCCTGCTCGCCGGCCTTTCTGGGACTGCCAAGAGCTTGGGCGCCGAGGCGCTTACCGATGTCATCGGGACGATGGCGCGGGCCAACGCCGCTAACGACACCAGTTCCGTAGCTTCCTTGATCCCGGACATTGAGAGAGCAGCGGCTGAACTTAAGGAGGCCGTGCAGAGGCTCTGCCGACAATCTGAGCTTGCCAGCACCAAGACATGGACGGTTTCTCCAGAGGGAGAGACAAAGGCGGCAACGCGCGCGGAAAGGAGATAAGACAACGAGAATACTTGTTGCTGAGGATGACCCTGTTTCTCTCCGCCTCCTCCAGGCTTGCCTGCTCGAGTGGGGGTACAAATGCCTTATTTCACTCGACCGGCGTCAGAAGCTTTTCTGCGGAACACGGGCTTGCACACCGATGAAAGCCCCCGGCACGTTATGGCGCCCCGTGCTCCGAGGGGCGAGGCTGCTCCTCGGGCTTGGGGCGACCCTCAATTGAGTCGATCTGAAAGGTCCACGTTTTGTAGGGGCCATAGTCCGCCTGCTGGGGGTGCACTGCCGGCTCAGGCATCGCTATCTGCTGTTGAAGCAGCCTCGTCGTTATGAAATTCCAACTGCCGGCATTTGACCCCACACAAGAATCCGGCTGGGGGGAAACCGCAAAAAGGCCAAATCCATCGAGGTTGGTACCAACGTATTTGCCGCCCAAAACCCCAGCCAAGCGGCCAGGAATTCCGGTCTCGAAGGCCGAGCAAGCCTTTGGACGTCCCTCGACTTCAGCCTTGTAACGCCGCAGGACTTCGGCCCCGGAGACCGTGCTGTCGAGAGTCGAGCTGAGCACTCGCAGCCCGTGGCTCTGGTCACCAATCTGCAAAGGCTCCGGCGGTAACCAGGGCTGCATCCCCCCTTCGAATTTCAGGACGAGTTCCGATTTCTCGCTCAGGGTGAATTTCACTTCGGCGTGGAGATCCTGTGCATAGGAGCGAATCGTGAGGGGAAGCGACTGCCCCCCGTTCAGATCGGCGCGGAGGTTTCGGCTGCCGAGAGGAATCTGGGGTGAGAACTCGATCTCGACGGGCGGCCCGTCCGGGTCGGCTCTCAAGGTGATGTGGTCGTAGGACTGCTCCACCCGGAGGTCGAGCGATGATTGGCCCACCCGCAGATTGTGGATCACCACGCCCCGCCAATTGGGCGGCAGATGTGGCGCGAAGCGCAGCCTGGCGTTGGGCGCATCGGGATCGAGACCCAGCATGCCCCCCAGCAGCGAGGTGATCACCATGCCTGACGACCAGATTTGCTCCGGCACGCTCACATCGAGCTCGCGGTAGAAGTCGCCGGATAAGACTTCGGGCACATGGCCGAGTGAATTGACGAAGCTCTGCTCGACCAGCGCGTGTACCAGCGGCTCGGCGTTGAAGGGGCGGTGATAACGGTAGAAAGCCAGGGCCTGCACTCCCGTGCCCAGCGGCCACACGCTGCCGTGGCCGTAGGAGTTGCCAATGTAGAGCGGGTCGTCCGCGGGGACGCTGCGCAGTCCCCAGTCCGTTTCCCAGCGCGCGTGGGCCATGTTGGCCAGCGCGCGCCGGGATTTTTCCTCGTCGACGGCGCCCTGCCAGATACCCCAGTTGGGCTGGCCGAGTTCCTGGCTGAGCAACTCGCCCTTGCCGTTGAAGCCGTAATAAAAGAAATCGCGCTTGGGGTTCCAGAACTTGTCGGCGAACGAGGTGCGAGCCTTTTCGGCGTGAGCGTGAGCGTCAGCGGCGAGATTGTGATCGCCCATGTAATTCGCCAGGCCCTCGAATGCCTCCGCGCCCGCCACCCAGACGGATTCCAGATAAACGTCCTTGGCCACCTGCTGGTTGATGGTTTCGTCGCCGCCCCAGCCGCCTGCCGGTATGGTAACGAGTCCGTCCGAAGGGTCCACGCGCGAGACGAGATACCGGTAAGCGGCCTTGATCGAATCCCAGCTCGAGCGAACGAAATCGGCATCACCCGAGGCGCGGTAGAGGTTGCGGAAAGCCACAAGGTACATGGCGCTTACGTCGGTGTGACGGTAGCCGTAGGGATAATCCTTGAACCAGTCAATGAGGCCGGCGCTCTGGGAAAGCTCGTGGAAGATCTCGCCACTGTCCTTCTTCTGGTACTTCTGGATGAAACGCAGGGCGTCGCGGGCCAGCGCGTGATCGCCCGAAGCCTCGAGCGCGAAGGTATTGTTGAGCGCGTCGCCGCCGAAGAACCAGGCGTATTGCGGACGCCGTGTGTGGTGCGAGGGTCCGTACCCAGCCACGAGCCCGCAGCCGAGCCAGGGATTGCAGACATACGCCTGATCCAGCGCAATGCGCGCCCAGAGGTAGGCGAGGTTCAGGCGCTCATCTGTGGTTTCCACTTGCATGCCGCTCTCGAGCAGCTTCCCGTAGTGCTCTCGAGCCTCGGCATAGAGGGCAGGCGTACGCGCCAGGAGCGCCTCGTACGTCTTCTCCGCATTGTAGTAAGGCGGCGCGGAGAGCGAGGCGAGGAGCGGGAAGATGCGGTCGGCAGAGTTTGCCGGAATATCGAGTTCGAGCGACAGCGTGCGGTCCACCTGCCCCGGCTCGGCGTAGGAATTCTGTGCGGAGTGAAGGCCTGCGGCGGGCGAGCCCACCAGCGCCGAATACTTCTCTGAAGACTCGAGCAGCGTGAAGGCGTGGCGGTCGGCATCCCAGTCGTAGCTCTGGCCGCCGATTCCAGCCGGCCACATGAGGTCGAGGTCGGGCCGGAAGCTGACCGCAATGTGCAGCGGGAAATGGCTGTCCACCTGAAAGAGGATCTCGAAGCCGCCCTCATCGAGCGGCACGAACAAGGTCTCACGCACCGTGAAGTCCTCACCCGAGTAGACGCGTGTCACCGTCTCAGGGTTGACGATCACCTCGCGAACCGCCGCCGCACCGGGAATGGCCTCGTTTGAGCCTTCAGGACGGAAGCCGACGCGATAATCATGCAGGATGCGGAACGGATAGACCCATCCTTCGAGCGACCCGGCCGCGTAGCCGACGATGAGGCCGCGGCGTCCGTGTGCGGCGATGAAGCGTCGAGGGGTGCCCTCAGCGCGAAGGGTCAAGGCAGTCTCCGGCATCGCGAAAGCAGGAAAACCGGCTTCCGCGGCTCCGGCGGGTCGCACGAGGGCCAGGGCCAGACCAAAAAAGAAGATCCCAAAGAGCGATTTGCAAGTGAATCTCGAGGGCAAGAAAGTACCTCCCAAGCTCAAGGTGTCTGAATCGTCATTCGCAAATGAGGCCGCACAGCGGGCCCCTAAGCTCACCAATCCTCCAGGTCTAGACTGCCAAGCTCGCCTGCATCGCGGGTGCAACGCGCAGGCCAGAGTGGACACAGGGGAGAATATACCAATCTGACTCCGACTGTATCTGACAAACTCGTATTCGACGGGATGAAACGAAACAGGCACCACCAACTTGCGAATTCGGGGTCCTTCGCTCGCCCTGGTGAGTTGCCGGGAAAGAACGACCCTGGTCTTCTCACGCCAGAGGTCGCATTCCAGGCTGGACTCGCTTCGAAGCTCGGTAGTAAAATTGCTCCCGCTGTCTTGGCCTCAGAGTTATTCATTCGGTTCTGGATGAGGGATTTTATTGGGAGGAGTGCAAATCATGATTGGCAGATTTGTTTCAATTATTGTTCGAGGATGCATTGTTCTGGTCGGGCTTGGTTTGCTTGGCGCGCCCGTATTTGCCCAGGGAAATGGGCCGGCTCGGACGCCGCCCATGGGATGGAATAGCTGGAACCATTTTGCCTGCAAGGTGACGGATGCTGACGTGCGGTCGGCGGCAGACGCGATAGTCTCGACCGGGATGAAGAGCGCCGGCTACATTTACGTGAATATAGATGACTGCTGGCAAGGCACGCACGACGAGAAGGGCCTCATTCATCCTAACGAGAGGTTCCCGGACATGAAGGGGCTGTCCGATTATGTTCACGCCAAGGGCTTGAAGCTGGGAATCTACTCGTCGCCCGGTCCGAAAACCTGCGCGGGTTACGAAGGCAGTCTTGGGCACGAAGAATTGGATGCGCAGACTTACGCCCATTGGGGTATCGATTATTTGAAATACGACTATTGCAGCTTCCAGGGCGACGTTCCTGCGCAGATGGCGGCCTACAAGAAGATGCACGAGGCGCTGGAAAAGACAGGCCGAGCCATTGTTTTCAGTCTCTGTCAATACGGCATGGACAGGGTGTGGAGTTGGGGACCTTCGCTGGGAGGCAACCTGTGGCGGACCACCGATGATATTTCCGATGACTACAACAGCATGGCGTACATTGGCTTCGGCCAGAACGGGCTGGAGCGCTTTGCCGCACCGGGGCACTGGAACGATCCAGACATGCTGGAAGTCGGAAACGGCAAAATGAACAAGGATGAGTATCTCACCCATATGAGCCTCTGGTGCCTCCTCGCGGCGCCGCTGCTGGCGGGCAACGACCTTTCCAAGATGACGCCCGACACTCTGGCCATCTTGACGAACCCTGAAGTGATCGCTGTGGACCAGGATGCTCTCGGCATGCAGGGCCATCGCGTGGCACAGGAAGGCCAACTCGAGGTTTGGGTAAAGCTACTAGCCGACAGCTCGAAGGCTGTGGGCCTTTTTAACCGGGGCGAATCCGTAATGCCGGTGACGGCATATTTCCGGGATGTCGGTGCAGGGGAAACGGCTACGGTCCGCGACCTCTGGGAGAAAAGAGACCTAGGCGTGTTCAATTCGAGTTTCACAGCCCAGGTGCCGAAGCACGGTGTAGTGCTGCTTAAAGTCAAGTGATAGATTCAGGGTCAATTTCGCTCTCGCGCGTCTCGAGGATGCGGCTTAGAATCTACTTGTGGAGTTCTGGGCGCCGTCCTGAGCGTATTTGAACTGAAAGCGAACCCGGCCGGGAACCTCGGTGGGACGGGGCGGGCGGTCGTACTACCGTGCTAGGCTATGAGCAAAGCTGTGGACGCACTTGCGGTGAAGCCCCTGGCTGGATCCTGCCAGCACAAATGGCAAAACCAGGAAAGTCCCTTCGTCCTGTCGCAGGTCTGCGCCCTTTGTAGATTGTTCCGGTACAAGGCAGGCTTGACGGCAGATTGGGAATATCGGGCTCCCATTCCCATCGGGCAGCTTCCCACCGAAGAGCAAACCTAAATCAGCTTCTCCGCCCAGCTCAACGCCCGTCGCCCATTCTGCGAGATCTGCGTTAACAACTGCTCGCCTTGCGCCTTGTCGTCCCGGTGAATCGCCGCCTCGCCCTCCAACTCCTTCCGCTCCGGCAGGTGCACCGCCAGCAAACGCGTCCGGTCCAGCAACTTCCAAGTCACGGTCTCGCCCGGCTCTAAATCCAGGGCCGCGGCCAGCGGCAGGGGAAGGTTGGCGTAGACCTGCACGCTCCCCCCGTGGCGACGGATACCTTGCAAGGGGGTGACGTAGCGATTCTCGGTATCTAGTCGAACACATCGACCTCTGCTCACGACTCTGGCCCGGCTTTTGAAATTTTTCCAATTCGAAGCTCCCGTGGATTCTTGCTTGAGGAAGGCCGAGCATGGTCTCCGGGGGACCTTCGGGATGAGTCTCTAGGGGTTAGCCGGCAGCTCTAGTAAGCTCTTTTCGCATGAGCATTAGGAGAGGCCCGCGCGCGATCCGACTCGCAAGCGGTTTCCCACTGACCCTTTTGGAAGAACGCACAGGTATACCTGAAATGGCATTGCCGCTTTTATGCCGGATCAGGGGAAACCCGCCTCCGACTGACCAGCCCCGGCAAATCCGTCCAGTTAGTAAGCCAGGATTCGGAGGGTGTAACCGGCCTTCGGTCCCCAAAGCGCCGTCGCTCACTTGAGTAATATACGTCTGACAAATGGTACGTCTTTCCTATTCGCGTGCTACTTCCGTACTGTTGCGCCGGGAAACGCTTAGTGGCTCAATTAGCTCAGTATCCTGAATAAGGAGACGGAGACGAACATGAGAAACCTACTGAGAATAGCAGTTCTGCTGGTGACGGCGAGCTTTGCTTTTGCACAAGCACCGAGGTTGACGCCGAGTTCTGCTTCTGCACAAGCACCGACGTTGACGCCGAGTTCTGCTTCTGCACAAGCACCGACGTTGGCGCTGCGTATTGCTTCTGCACAACGCTCGAAGATCGCGCCGGACCTCGCCAGGATCGATGCTAGATCGAGAGTGAATGTCATTGTCCAGTTCAAGCATGTCCCGACTGAGGCGCAGCACCTGAAAGTGCGCAACCAGGGCGGGAGGCTCACAAGGCGGCTTGGGCGGGTCAAGGCCGGGTTGTACTCGGTGCCAGCCACCGCGCTGGCGACGCTGGCCAATGATCCAGAAGTAGCCTACATTTCGCCAGACCGCAAATTGAACGGTAAGCTGGATCTGGCCGCCGAGGCGGTGAACGCCGCTGCGGCCTGGCTCCTGAACCTGGACGGTACGGGCATCGGCGTGGCCGTTATTGACAGCGGGATTTCCGATCATCCCGACCTCGCCAACTCCAGCGGTGCGTCGCGTGTTGTTTACAGTCAGGATTTCACAGGCAGCGGGACCGCCGATGACCAATACGGGCACGGCGAGCACGTCGCGGGCATCGTGGCTGGAAACGGCGCGAGTTCGACCTGCCCGACCTGCACTCGCACTCTGATGGGTATGGCCCCGAATGTCAGCCTGATTAATCTACGGGTGCTGGACGAGAACGGCAGCGGATCAGACAGCGAAGTGATCGCTGCCATCGACCAGGCCATTGCACTCGCGAGTATCTACAATATCCGGGTCATTAATCTCTCGCTGGGACGGGGCGTTTACGAGAGCTATACCCAGGACCCGTTGTGCCAAGCCGTAGAAGCTGCGTGGCAGGCAGGCATTGTTGTCGTGGTCGCCGCAGGCAACGAGGGCCGCGATAACTCCGCAGGCAACTATGGCTACGGGACTGTCACCGCGCCCGGCAACGATCCCTTCGTGATCACCGTGGGCGCCATGAAAGACATGGGGACGGCTGACCGGTCTGATGACCTGATCGGCTCTTACAGCTCCAAAGGGCCCACGGGGGTCGACCACGTCGTCAAGCCTGACATCCTGGCGCCCGGCAACCTGACGGCTTCTCTGTTGGCCAACATCAACGACACAATCCCCACGACTGAGCCCGCGACGCTGATCCCGAATACTTACTACGACTCTGCGGGCGACGGCTCAACTTCCGGCGTGTACTACACGCTGAGCGGGACCAGCATGGCTACGCCCGTCGTGAGCGGTGCGGTGGCCCTGCTGCTCCAGCAAAATCCATCCCTGACGCCCGATCAGGTCAAAGCCCGCCTGATGAGGACTGCTTACAAGACTTTCCCCACCAGCAGCCAGGCCATTGACCTGAATACGGGAGACGTTTACACGAGCTACTATGACATCTTTACGATCGGCGCCGGATACTTGGATATCGCGGCCGCCCTCGCGGACACGACGCCCTTTACCGGCACAGCTAATTCACCCACCGCCGTTTACGACCCCACTTCGGACACTGCACAAGTGTATTGCGCCAGCTCTGACGTCTGCGCCGACCAGTCGCTATGGGCCACGCAATCGATTTGGGCAACCTCCGTGTTCGTCAATGGCACACAGTCACTTTGGGGAGCCCAATCGGTTTTTGGAACCCAATCGATTTGGGCAACCCAATCGGTCTGGGCAACCCAATCACTCTGGGCAACCCAATCACTCTGGGCAACGAACTCAAACTCAGCGGAAACTACAGATTCGGCCTCAAGTATCATGGTTCACGGGGAAAAGTAGACTCCTAATAGCAAGATCAGGAAATCACACTTTTGGAGGATGATAATGGATTGCAGGTTCTCCACACGCATGCTGAGTGTCTTAGCGGTAGCGCTCCTGATCGCTTGTGGGAGCGCAGCAGGTCTGGACCCAACGAAAGCCATCAGCCAATACACTCATGAAAGCTGGCACACGGTTGACGGCCTTCCGCAGGACAACGTCGTCTCCGTTGCCCAGACCCCTGACGGCTATCTCTGGCTGGGAACCGAAGAGGGGCTCGCTCGCTTCGATGGGGTCCGCTTCACAGTCTTTGACAAGAGCAACACACCGGAGTTGAAGAGCAGCTTGGTCTCTGCACTCCTGGTGGACCAGATGGGGAGTCTCTGGATCGGTACGGGCGGGGGCGGAGTGCTTCGAATGACCGATGGGAAGTTCGTTGCTTTCACCACCCAGAACGGACTTTCCAATGATTCCGTGCTCTCGCTGTGCGAGGACAGGGATCACAGAATCTGGATCGGCACCGAGGGAGGTGGTGTAAACAGCTTGAAAGAAGGAAAGTTCACCGTTTACAACTCCAAGATCGGTCTGGCAGACGATGCTGTTTACTCCATTTTCGCGGCGCGGGATGGAAGTGTGTGGTTTGGGACGGGTGGCGGGCTTTCACAATTAAAGGATGGTTCTCTCAGGAACTTCACTACCCAACAGGGCCTTCCGAATAAGAACGTGCGGGCGGTGTTCGAGGATCGCGACGGAACCCTCTGGGTGGGGACCAATGGCGGCGGCCTTAGCCAGTTTCGGGGCGGGGAATTCAAAACCCTCACGACCAAAGACGGCTTGGCCAGCAATGCTGTGTTTTCCCTCTACCAGGACAAAGAGGGAAGCCTCTGGATCGGCACTTTCGGCGGCGGGCTGAATCGTTGGAGCAACGGCAGATTCACGACCTACAACGCCGCCGCGGGCCTCACGAGAGATGACGTTTGGGCCTTCTTTCAGGACCGCGAGGGGAGCCTCTGGATCGGCACTGACGGCGGCCTGAACCAGCTTCGGGATGGCCGGATCACAGCCTACAGTTCCGCGGAAGGTTTATCGAGCGATATCGCCCTGCCCATCTACGAAGACCACGAGGGAAGCCTCTGGATTGGAACCGCAGGCGGCGGGCTGAATCGGCTTCGCGAGGGGCAGTTCACGTCCTTCACTGCCAAGCAAGGCCTCTCCGATAACTTTGTTCTTTCCATCAGTGAGGACCACGGAGGAACCCTGTGGGTTGGGACGCGTCATGGCTTGGACCGCATGGAAGACGGCAAGTTCACGGTTTACACCACCAAGGATGGTCTGCCGAATGACATTGTCCTCGCCATGGGGCCAGACCGCGACGGCAGCATCTGGCTTGGGACGCGCAGCGGTCTGGGACGGTTCAAGGACGGGAAATTCACCACCTATACGACCAAGGATGGCCTTTCGATCAATTACGTGACGGTCATCTGCCAAGCCCGCGATGGGACTCTCTGGGTGGGCACGGGGGGCGGCGGCCTCAACCGCTTTAAAGACGGGAAATTCACCGCCTTCACGAGCAAGGACGGTTTGTCCAACGACATCGTCACCGCCATTCATGAGGGCGAAGATGGAAGCCTGTGGGTGGGGACCAACGGTGGCGGATTGAATCGTTTTCGCGACGGCCGCTTTACCAGCATCGCGATGAAGGACGGCCTCTACGACGACAAGATATTCCAGATTCTCGAGGACAGCAATCATAACTTCTGGATGAGTTGTAACAAAGGCATTTTCCGCGTCAGCACACAGCAACTTAAGGATTTCGCGGAGGGTAAGATCAAATCGATCCGGTCGGTGTCTTACGGGACCACCGAGGGGATGAAAAGCCGGGAATGTAACGGGTCTTTCCAGCCTGCAGGTTGGAAAAGCAGGGACGGCAGGCTCTGGTTCCCCACCATGAAAGGGGCGGTTGTCATCGACCCCTCGAATTCCAAGGCCGCAGCCCTGCCGCCCCAGGTGCAGGTCGAGGAAGTCCTCATCGACAAGCAATCCTTTGCCCCCGGTAAGGCCATCAGAGTTGCGCACGGAGAAGGCCAACTGGAGTTTCATTATACCGGCATCAGTCTGCTGGCACCGAAGAGCGTCCATTTCAAATACAAGCTGGAAGGGTTTGACCAGGACTGGGTAGAGGCGGGAACCCGCCGCGCCGCGTACTACACGAACATCCGGCCGGGACAGTACCAGTTTCGGGTGAGAGCCAGCAATGACGACGAAGTCTGGACCGAGGCGAGCAGCACTATCCCTCTCATACTGGAGCCGCGCCTCTACGAAAGCTATTGGTTCTATTTCTTGTGTGTCGTTGCTGTGGTCGGTGCCGCGTTTGGCCTAGTCCGTTTGCGCATGAAGCGGCTGGAAGCGAGTGAGCGACAACTCGTTTCGCTGGTTCAAGAGCGGACGGCGGAGCTGCAATCCGCCAAGGAAGCCGCGGAAGCAGCCAGTCTGTCGAAGAGCGAGTTCCTGGCGAACATGAGCCATGAAATTCGCACCCCCATGAACGGCATCCTGGGAATGGCGGAACTGGCGCTGGGAACGACCTTGTCCGACGAGCAGAGCAAATACATGGGCTTGCTCAAGGATTCGGCGGATTCTCTGCTGGCCATTATAAACGACGTTCTGGACTTCTCCAAGATCGAAGCGGGCAAGCTCGATATGGACTCGATCGGGTTTGATTTGCGCCAGATCGTGGGAAATGCCGTGAACATGTTCGCAGTGCGGGCAGCCCAGAAAGGCTTGGAACTGGTGTATGACATTGGGGAGGAGGTTCCTGAGGAACTGGTGGGCGACCCGGGACGGCTGCGGCAAGTTGTGGTAAACCTGCTGGGGAACGCACTCAAGTTCACCGAGCGAGGAGAGGTGGAGTTGAAGGTCCGGAAAGTGGCCGATGAAGGCGAGGGTGTGAATCTGCATTTCGCGGTTCGGGACACGGGAATTGGTATCCCGGTCGAGAAACAACAACTCATTTTCGACGCTTTTACTCAGGCTGACGGTTCCACCAGCAGGAAGTTCGGCGGCACCGGTCTAGGCCTAACGATTTCCTCGCGTCTAGTGAGGATAATGGGAGGCAGGATCTGGGTCGAGAGCCAGCCTGGCCGGGGTTCCACCTTCCATTTCACCGCCCGCCTTGGAAAGGGAACGCGACAGGAACGGCCAGCACCAGTAACCGCAGCAGACATGCTGGGAATGCGCGTGCTGGTAGTGGATGATAACACGACCAATCTGAGGATTTTGGGAGAGACGCTGACCCGTTGGGGAATGATGGCCTGCCTGGCGGAGGATGGGGCAAGTGCCCTACGGGAATTGCAACTGGCCCACGAGCAGGGTCATCCCTTTGTGCTGGTCCTGACCGATGCGCACATGCCGGAGATGGACGGGTTTGCGCTCGCGGAATGGATGAAGCGGGATCAGCGATTCACGGACATCAGTATTGTCATGCTAACTTCAGCCGGAGAACCAGGAGACGCGACGCGATGCCGCCGACTGCAAGTCGCGGCGTACCTCACCAAGCCCATTCAACAGGTACAGCTTCGGGAAACATTACAAAAGGTAATGGGGCGGCGGCCCCAGAGCGGTGTTGAATCAATCAGCGAGGCACAAGCCGCGCGGCCGCTGAGAACGGATGCCACCGGCTTAAGGATTTTGGTGGCCGAAGACAATCCTGTAAACCAACTGCTGGTGACTCACTTACTCGAAAAGCGCCATCACCAGTTGGTGGTGGTAGGAAATGGGATGGAGGCTCTGGGGGCTCTGGAAAGGGACCGGGACAAAGGTTTCGATTTGATCCTGATGGACGTGCAGATGCCCGAGATGAATGGATTTGAAGCTACCAGCTTTATCCGGGAACGGGAGAGGAAACAGGGCGGACACATACCCATTATCGCCATGACGGCTCACGCCATGAAAGGAGACCGGGACCGGTGTGTGGTAGCGGGCATGGATGGGTACGTTTCGAAGCCCATTCAAGTGCAGGAGCTCTACGCCGTCATCAATGAGGTGGCGGAGCAGAGCAACAAGGCCAAGCGCGAGGGGGAGAGTAAGGTACCGGAACCCCAGGTCCTGGACAAAGCTATTGCTTTGGCCAATCTGGGCGGGGATGAACATGGGCTGGCTGAGGTGGCGCAGATCTTCCTAGTGGAGTGCTCCCGCCTGCTGTCTGACGTGCGAGAAGCTATCCATCGTAACAATGCTTTGGCGCTGGAACGCGCTGCCCACAGCATGAAGGGAAGCATCGGAACGTTTGCTGCCCAGAAGGCCTATGAGACGGCTCGCCGGCTGGAGGAATTAGGGCGCGAAGGAAGAGTTAAGGATGCGGAGGGAGTGTACGCGAGTTTGGAGGCGGAGATCGATCGCCTCCGGCCCGAGATGGAATCTCTGGTGAGCGGGGGAACTGCACCGAACTCTATGATGGTCACAGGCGTCGGACACTCATAGACCGCGCATCAGCTCCCGGGTGGTGGAGATGTAAATGAAGAACCTACTCAGAATAGCGGTTCTGATACTGACGGCGAGTTGTGCCTTCGCGCGACACCCGAAGATTGCGCCGGACCTGGGCGGGGTTGATCGAACTTCGAAGGTGGATGTCATTATCCAGTTCAAGCACGTCCCGACTGAGGCGCAGCACCAGAAAGTGCGCAACCAGGGCGGTATGCTCAGAGCGCCGTTTGAGTTGCTTAAGGGTGCGTTGTACTCGGTGCCGGCCAGTGCGCTGGAGCGACTGGCGAATGATCCCGAGGTGGCCTACATTTCGCCGGACCGCAAAGTGGGCGGCATGCTCGATCTGACAGCCGACGCGGTGAACGCCGCTGCGGGCTGGGTCGCGAACTTGGACGGTTCGGGCATCGGCATCGCCGTTATTGACAGCGGGATCTCGAACCACCAAGACCTGAAATCTGGCGGGTCCAGCCGTGTCGTCTACAGCCTGGATTTGGTTGGCGGTGGCACAGATGACCACTATGGGCACGGTGAGCACGTCGCGGGCATTGTGGCTGGGAACGGCCAGAGGTCGACCTGCCCGACGTGCACGCGCACTTTTAAGGGCATGGCCCCGAATGCCAACCTGATTAATCTACGGGCGCTCGACCAGAATGGCCAGGGAAAAGACAGCACCGTGATCTCTGCCATCGCCCACGCCATCGCGCTCAAGAGATTGTTCAACATCCGGGTCATTAATCTCTCGTTGGGACGGCCCGTGTTTGAGAGCTACACCCTGGATCCGTTGTGCCTGGTGGCAGAAGCTGCCTGGAAGGCAGGAATTGTTGTTGTGGTTGCCGCAGGTAACGATGGCCGCGATAACTCCGTAGGTAACAACGGCTACGGGACCATCACCGCGCCCGGCAACGATCCCTACGTGATCACGGTCGGCGCCATGAAGACCGTGGGCACCCCCACCCGCTACGACGACCGCATTGCCAGTTACAGCTCCAAAGGGCCCACGGTGATCGACCACATCGTTAAACCTGACGTCGTGGCGCCCGGCAACCTAGTGGTTTCTCTGCTGGCCAGCAGGACCGACACGCTCCCCGCGACTTATCCCCAGACCCTGATCCCGAAGTCCTACTACGAGGCGAGCGGCAATTCGACTTCCAACGACTACTTTATGTTGAACGGAACCAGCATGGCGACGCCGGTGGTCAGTGGGGCCGTGGCCTTGCTGCTCCAGGCACAACCGGGCTTGAAGCCTGACCAGGTGAAGGCCCGGTTGATGCGCACCGCTTACAAGACCTTCCCTCCCACCAGCCAAGCCACAGACCCGGTGACTGGACAGGTCTATGTAAGCCAATACGACGTCTTTACGGTTGGCGCTGGGTACTTGGACATTCAGGCGGCGCTCGCCGATACGAACGTTGCAACGGGTAATGCTGTCTCCCCTACCGCCACGTACGATAGTGGGACCGGGAATGTGAATCTTGTTTTTGCCTCCGGGTCGGTCTGGGGCACCGGGACAGTTTGGAGCACTGGTACGGTGTGGGGACAGGGGGTCGTGAATGGTACGGGAGCGATTTGGGGAACGAGCGCCATCTGGGGTCAAAGCGACACCCAGGCTTTCCGTACGATCTGGGGTACAGGGACAATCTGGGGGCAAACTTCGGCTCAGGCCACAAGTATCCAGGTTGACGGAGAGAACTGAACGCCGGAGAACACGGATGGGAATCGCCTTTAGGGAGAAAACAATGGCTTGCTGGCGATTTTTGCGGTTGCTCATTGTTCTAGCTACCGGTCTGCTGATCGCCTCTCAAAGCGCCGTAGCTCTGGATCCGACGAAGGCCATCACCCAATACATCCATGAAAGTTGGCACACGGTTGACGGCCTTCCGCAGGACAGCGTCGTCTCCATTGCCCAGACCCCTGATGGGTATCTCTGGCTGGGAACCGAGGAGGGTCTCGCTCGCTTCGACGGGGTTCGGTTCACGGTCTTCGACAAAAGCAACACGCCCGAGTTAAAGAGCAGCTTTATCTCTGCGCTGCTCGCGGACCGAACCGGGAATCTCTGGATCGGCACAGGCGGGGGCGGGGTTCTTCGAATGACGGATGGGAAGTTCGTTGCTTTCACCACCCGGAACGGACTTTCCAATGATTCCGTGCTCTCGCTGTGCGAGGATAGGGAACACGGAATTTGGATCGGCACCGAGGGAGGCGGAGTAAACAGGTTCAAAGAAGGGAAGTTCACCGTCTACAACTCCAAGATTGGTCTGGCAGACGATGCTGTTTACTCCATCTTCGCGGCGCGGGATGGGAGCGTGTGGTTTGGGACGGGTGGGGGAGTGTCGCAATTCAAGGATGGTTTCCTCAGGAACTTCACTGTCCAACAAGGCCTACCGAATAAGAACGTGCGGGCCGTGTTGGAAGATCGGGAGGGAACCCTCTGGGTGGGGACCAATGGCGGCGGCCTCAGCCAGTTTCGGGCAGGGGAATTTAAAACCTTCACCACCAAGGACGGCTTGGCTGCCAATTCCGTGTTCTCCATCTACCAGGACAAAGAGGGAAGCCTCTGGATCGGAACTTTCGGGGGCGGACTGAATCGCTGGAGCGACCGTAAGTTTAAAACCTATAACAAGGCAGCGGGGCTGACAAGCGATGACGTTCTGGTTCTTTTTCAGGACCGGGAGGGGAGTCTTTGGATCGGCACCGCCGGGGGCCTCAACCAAATTAAAGATGGCCAGGCCACCGCCTACAGTTCCGCGGAAGGTTTATCGAGCGATATCGCCCTGCCCATCTACGAAGACCACGAGGGAAGCCTCTGGATTGGAACCGCAGGCGGTGGCCTAAACCGGCTCCGCGACGGCCAACTCACCTCCTACACTGCCAGACAAGGCCTCTCCGATAACTTTGTTCTTTCCATCAGCGAGGACCGGGAAGGCGCCCTCTGGGTTGGGACGCGTCATGGTCTGGACCGGATGAAAGACGGCAAATTCACGGCTTACACCGCCAAGGATGGTTTGCCGAGTGACATTGTCCTCGCCATGGGGCCAGACCGCGACGGCAGCATCTGGCTTGGCACGCGCAGCGGTCTGGGACGGTTCAAGGAGGGGAAATTCACCACCTATACCACCAAGGACGGTCTTTCCAACAATTACGTGACCTTCATCTACCAGGACCGCGATGGGACCCTCTGGGTGGGCACGGGGGGCGGCGGCCTCAACCGCTTTAAAGACGGGAAATTCACCGCCTTCACGAGCAAAGACGGTTTATCCAACGACATCGTCACCGCTGTTTACCAAACCGGAGACGGGAATCTCTGGGTGGGCACCAACGGTGGGGGATTGAATCGTTTTCGCGACAGCCGCTTTACCAGCATCGCGATGAAGGACGGCCTCTACGACGACAAGATATTCCAGATTCTCGAGGACAGCAATCATAACTTCTGGATGAGTTGTAACAAAGGCATTTTCCGCGTCAGCGCACAGCAACTTAAGGATTTCGCGGACGGTAAGATCAAATCGATCCGGTCGGTGTCATACGGGACCACCGAGGGGATGAAAAGCCGGGAATGTAACGGGTCTTTCCAGCCGGCAGGTTGGAAAAGCAGGGACGGCAGGCTCTGGTTCCCCACCATGAAAGGGGCGGTTGTCATCGACCCCTCGAATTCCAAGGTCGCAGCCCTGCCGCCCCAGGTGCAGGTCGAGGAAGTGCTCATCGACAAGCAATCCTTTGCGCCTAGTGAAGCCATCCGAGTGGCGCATGGACAAGGCAACCTAGAGTTTTATTACACCGGCATCAGTCTGCTGGCACCGAAGAGCGTCCATTTCAAATACAAGCTGGAAGGGTTTGACCAGGACTGGGTAGAGGCCGGAGCCCGCCGCGCCGCGTACTACACGAACATCCGGCCGGGACAATACCAGTTTCGGGTGAAAGCCAGCAATGACGATGAAGTCTGGAGCGAGGGGGGCGGCACCGTCCACCTCCTACTGGAGCCGCAGTTCTACCAGACCTATTGGTTCTACTTCTTGTGTGTAATGGCTGCGGTTGGCGCCGCGGTTGTTTGGTTCCGTTTGAACGCGAAGCGGACGTCGGAGCTGCAATCTGCCAAGGAAGCAGCGGAAGCAGCCAATCGGTCGAAGAGCGAGTTCCTGGCGAACATGAGCCATGAAATTCGCACCCCCATGAACGGCATCCTGGGAATGGCGGAACTGGCGCTGGGAACGACCCTGACGGATGAGCAGCGGAAATACATGGGCTTGCTCAAGGATTCGGCGGATTCTCTGCTGGCCATAATGGACGACGTTTTGGACTTCTCCAAGATCGAAGCGGGCAAGCTCGATATGGACTCGATCGAGTTTGATTTGCGCCAGACGGTGGCAAATGCCGTGAACATGTTCGCAGTGCGGGCTGCCCAGAAAGGCTTGGAACTGGCGTATGACATTGGGGAGGAGGTTCCTGAGGAACTGGTGGGCGACCCGGGACGGCTGCGGCAAGTTGTGGTGAACCTGCTGGGGAACGGACTCAAGTTCACCGAACGCGGCGACGTGGAGTTGAAAGTCTGGAAGGAGGCCGATGAAGGCGAGGGTGTGAATCTGCATTTTGCGGTTCGGGACACGGGAATCGGTATCCCCATGGGCAAACAACAGCTCATCTTCGACGCCTTCACCCAGGCTGACGGTTCCACGAGCAGGAAGTTCGGCGGCACCGGTCTAGGCCTGACGATTTCCTCGCGTCTGGTGAGAATGATGGGAGGCAGGATCTGGGTCGAGAGCCACCCTGGCCAAGGCTCCACCTTCCATTTCACCGCCCGCCTTGGAAAGGGAACGCGACAGGGACGGCCAGCACCAGTAACCGCAGCAGAGATGCTGGGAATGCGTGTGCTGGTAGTGGATGATAACACGACCAATCTGAGGATTTTGGGAGAGACGCTGACCCGTTGGGGAATGATGGCCTGCCTGGCGGAGGATGGGGCAAGTGCCCTACGGGAATTGCAATTGGCCCACGAGCAGGGTCATCCCTTTGTGCTGGTCCTGACCGATGCGCACATGCCGGAGATGGACGGGTTTGCGCTCGCGGAATCTATCAAGGGGGACCGGCGATTCACGGACATCAGTATTGTCATGCTAACCTCGGTCGGAGAACCAGGAGACGCGACGCGATGCCGCCAGTTGCAGGTCGAGGCGTACCTCACCAAGCCCATTCAACAGGTACAGCTTCAGGAAACATTACAAAAGGTAATGGGGCGGCGGCCCCACAGCGGTGTTGAATCAATCAGCGAGGCACAAGCCGCGCGGCCGCTGAGAACGGATGCCACCGGCTTAAGGATTTTGGTGGCCGAAGACAATCCTGTAAACCAACTGCTGGTGACTCACTTACTCGAAAAGCGCAATCACCAGTTGGTGGTGGTAGGAAATGGGATGGAGGCTCTGGGGGCTCTGGAAAGGGACCGGGACAAAGGTTTCGATTTGATCCTGATGGACGTGCAGATGCCCGAGATGAATGGATTTGAGGTGACCAGCCTTATCCGGGAACGGGAGAGGAAACAGGGTGGACACATACCCATTATCGCCATGACGGCTCACGCCATGAAAGGAGACCGGGAACAGTGTGTTGCAGCGGGCATGGATGGGTACGTTTCGAAGCCCATTCAAGTGCAGGAGCTCTACGCCGTCATCGATGAGGTGGCGGAGCAGAGCAACAAGGCCAAGCGCGAAGGGGAGAGTAAAGTGCCGGAACCCCAGGTCCTGGACAAAGCTATTGCTTTGGCCAATCTGGGCGGGGATGAACATGGGCTGGCTGAGGTGGCACAGATCTTCCTTGTGGAATGCTCCCGCCTGATGTCCCAGGTGCGAGAAGCTATCCAGCGTAACAACGCTTTGGCGCTGGAACGCGCTGCCCACAACATCAAAGGAAGCATCGAAACGTTTGCTGCCCAGAAGGCCTATGAGACGGCTCGCCGGCTGGAGGACTTAGGGCGCGAAGGAAGACTTAAGGATGCGGAGGGAGTGTACGCGAGTTTGGAAGCGGAGATCGATCGCCTCCGCCCGGAGATGGAATCTCTGGTGAGCGGCGGAACTGCGCCGCGCCCTTTGTTGATCACAGGCGTCGGACGCTCGTAGACCACACCTCAGCGCTGTTGGAGTCTGGCGCAAGGGAACCCGCCCATGACCACCCAGCGGAAACTCACGCTGCCAACGGCCACCTTCTGGTAGGGTTCGAATTCGGTGTGGGGCGGCAGATTCACACCTCAACGTGCGCCGGAGAAGATCAAGTCTCCTCCGGGTCTCAACCGATGAAACGTCTGACTTGCTCAGCCTGGGAGGATTGCTATGGGAGAAGGGGAATCCCGCAAGAATTCCGTCTTGATTGTGGATGACCAGCCCAACATTTGTTCAATGCTGAACGACAACCTTACCAACTCGGGTTTTGCGTGCGAGACCTGTACAAACGGGAAGGCGGCGCTCGAACAATTGGAGCGAGATACGATTGCGCCCGTCTTGTCCGACCTGCGATTGCCTGGAATGTCGAGAATGGACTTGCTGGACCGTGTTCGCAGGATGTCTCCTCACACGAAATTCATGATAACCACCAAGGAGCATGACATGGGCATTCAGGCGATGGAGCAGGGCGCTGCAGACTGTCTCGTCAAGCCTTTGCAGCTCGCTTCCCTTGTGGCCAGTGTGGGGCGGGCGATGCAGATGAGGCGATTAGAATTGGAGGTCGAGGACTTCCGGCAAAACCTTGAGCGCACAGTGCAGGACCGCACGCGACAGTTGCAGGCGGCATTGAAGCAGGTCGAGTTGACCTGTGATGGAGCGCTTGCAGCCTTGGGGGTAGCGCTGGATTTGCGCGACGCCGAAACGGCCGGCCACTCACAGCGCGTCAGCCGGTATTCCATTGAGATCGCCAAAGTCATGGGTTGTGCGACCGAGCAATTGAAGCAGCTTGCCCGCGGGGCATACCTGCACGACATTGGAAAGATTGGCATTCCGGACTCGATCCTGCTGAAGCCTGGCAAGTTGAGCGAGGAAGAGTCAGCCGTCATGGAGACGCACGTGCAAATTGGCTACGCGCTGGTGAGCCGGACCGCCTTCGCGGCAGGAGCGGCGGAAATCATACTGACCCATCAGTAGTGTCCAATTACAAGTCGAACAGTTGCAATTGGATACAAGGATCGTCCTCTGGCAACTGGTCTTT
>JBEKUR010000076.1:0-22920 GCA_049514855.1 Terriglobia bacterium | reverse complement strand
CTCCACCCCCTCCCGCCGTTCCTCGATATGTTGGACGTTGACCGTGGCAATCACCGAGATGCCCGCCGAAAGCAGGTGCTCTACATCCTGCCAGCGCTTGGAGTGCGGGCTGCCAGGGGGGTTGTCATAAGCCAGACCATCAACTACGCAGACTTGGGGGTGGCGAAGCAGGATGGCCTCCACGTCCATCGTGGGCACGCCTCCGATGGTGCGGAGGGGGATGACTTGCATTTTTTGCAGCAGGACTTCGACTTCGGCTGAGACCTTGGGCTGGATCGCACCCACTACAACATCCTCTCCTCGTGTCCGCCGGCGCCGCGCCTCATCAAGCATGCGGAATGATTTGCCGACGCCTCCCGCGTATCCGAGAAAAATCTTGAGTCGTCCGCGCTTGTAGAATTGCTCCTCTGCCTGAAGTCGGCGCAACAGTTGCTCGGGATCTGGACGGCGGTTGGTAGACATGTTCCTTACAAGGGCGCTGAGTCTTCCAGCTTCCAAGATCTATTATCGACGAGAAAGGCACAAAACGGTAGCGGCGAGTTTACCTCGCCAAATGGCGGCGTAAAGCCGCCTCTACATCAAATTGACCCACTACCCGCCTTTGCGGGAGGGGACGGTCGCCGTGGTGACTGCCCAGGGATAACCCGCTGGGCTCATCAGGGCAACAGCGCACCCCAACAGCGCCTGCTTCTGGTAACATGATTGCCGCCCAAGAATGACTTTGCCTGGGACCGTCGAAGCTGTTCAGGTTCCACAGTGAGTTATGGGGTGCATGCGATGAACCCGCCGACTGCCGAGAAACTTCAAGAACTCTTGTCCCAAGGACGTTCGGAGCACGCCGTCGTGCTGTTACAACGTCTCCATCCCGATGTCGCCGCAGACTTGGTCATGAGCATCCCCTACGAAGAGCAGCAGATCCTGTTTCGTGCCTTACCCGTTGATTTTGCGGCGACATTAGTTGGCCATTTTCCTTACTACCACTCATATGTCCTGCTTCACTCCCGGCCGGCAGAAGAACTGCGCGCCATTATTGCCAAGACCAGGCCTGAGGAGCGTCATCAATTCTTTGACGAGCTACCGGAGGAAGCCTGGCAGCATTTGATGGACGAACTCTCGGGAGAGCAACCTGCCGAAGCAGGGCGGGAAGAATTGGGGGCAGCGATTGCCAGGCCCCCCTCGGTGGTCAAACCCATCATCGCGGCCCTCCAAATTGAGAAGAGTTTTCTGCAGCCGGACGGCAGGCAGATTCAGGTCATTGCTCCTCTCAATCTGTCTGTGGAGCCCGACTCGATTGTGGCCCTTCTCGGCCCTTCTGGGTGTGGCAAATCCACCCTTTTGCGAATCCTCACCGGACTCACACCACCCTCCGGCGGCAAAATCCTTTGGCATGATGAACCGCTGAGTGAGTGCCGGCCAAACGTCGCCATAGTGTTCCAAAGCTTCGCCTTGTTTCCCTGGCTCACGGTTCTGGACAACGTTGAGGTTCCGCTCCTCGCACGTGGTATGGCACACTTCGAACGACATCATCGCGCGCTCCGAACCCTCGACAAAGTAGGGTTAAAGGGGTTTGAGACGGCGTACCCCAAAGAACTCTCGGGAGGCATGAAGCAGCGCGTAGGATTCGCACGCGCTTTGGCGGTGGAGCCCGAAATTCTCTTCATGGACGAACCCTTTTCGGCTCTTGACGTTCTGACGGCGGAGAATCTGCGGGGCGAACTGATGGAGTTGTGGCTTGGGAAGAAGATCCCCACCCGAAGCATTTTCCTGGTTACTCATAACATCGAGGAAGCGGTACTGCTCGCGGATCGGATAATCGTCCTGGGGCGTAACCCGGCAAGAATCCGCGCCGACTTTCGTGTTCCCCTCCGGCAGCCAAGGGAACACACTTCCGCCGAGTTCCTCGTCTATGTGGACTACATTTACAAACTGATGACACAGCCGCAGCTCGAGCCCGCGCCCCCCTCCACCGCGGACCGGTTGGCGAGAACGCCCTCCCAGATGCTGCCCCATGCCCGGCCGGGCGGAGTCGCGGGACTGCTCGAAATACTTGATGACCGCGGCGGCAAGGAGGACCTGTACCACTTAGCTGAAGAACTGTTGATGGATGTGGGAGACTTGTTGCCCATCGTCGAGGCGGCGACGCTACTTGCCTTCGCCAGATCAGATAAGGGCGATGTTGAGATTACCCCAAAGGGAAAGGCCTTTGCCGAAGCCGACATTTCCACGCGAAAGCTCCTATTCCGTGAGGCCGTCCTCGCCAATGTCACACTGCTTCAGCAGATTAACAATGGTCTGAAGAGTAAGTCAGACCACGCTATGCCACTTGAGTTCTTTCGTGACCTCGTGGAGGAACACTTCTCCGAGGATGAGGCCCAAAGGCAGATCGAGACTGCCCTGCATTGGGGTCGATATGGCGAGATTTTTACCTACGATTCCGAAAGTGACAGACTCCTGTTGCACGAAAGCACAAGTCCACCACCAGGAGGGTGAGAAACCCCTGGTCTGTCATTCCGAGCGAAGCGAGGAATCTCGCTCTGCTCACAAGTCGAGGAGTCGAGGGTCGAAAACTTCTTAGCTCCTCGACCTTCGATTCTCGAGTTTTCGACTTATCAGAGCGAGATTCCTCGCTTCGCTCGGAATGACAGTGACGAGGCATGCTACATTCTAAGGAAGATTTCTTGCATCACTGATGACGCCGCGAACTGAAAAAGCTTCGTCTGCACCTCCGCCCTGGGGAATCTTTCCTCCCACTGTCCCATCCTTTCTGAGAGACTTACCCATCATCCTTGCGGGGCTGGCAATCTTCTATGGTTTGCTCACGTTTAGTCGCTACGGGATTGGCCCCCTCAATACTCAGGCTGAAATTCAACTCCATCCCGGAGCACTGCCAAAGTATGCCTTGTTCTCGCTCACTCGCATTGCGATGGCCTACGTCCTCAGCCTGGCTTTCACTTTCGTCTATGGATATGTTGCCGCCTATAACGCGAAAGCGGAACGATTCATGATTCCGCTGCTGGACACGTTGCAGTCCATCCCTGTTCTCAGCTTCCTCCCCACCGTGATGGTCTCGATGGTTGCCTTATTCCCCACTCGGCAATTGGGCGTGGAGCTGGGGTGCATCGTGTTGATCCTCACCGGGCAGGTCTGGAACATGACCTTCAGCTTTTACTCATCGCTCAAGAGCATTCCAAATGAGATGCGTGAAGCGGCAAAGGTATACCGGTTGAGTTGGTGGCAAAGGTTCCTGCAAATGGAGCTGCCTTACGCAGCCATCGGACTGATTTGGAATTCCATGATGTCGGTGGCTGGCGCCTGGTTCTTTCTGATGGCCTGCGAGATGTTTGTCTTGGGAAATCGCGACCTTCGTCTTCCCGGCCTTGGTTCATACCTCCAAACCGCCGCCAATGCGGGAGATACTCGAGCGATTATCTGGGGCCTGGCCGCCATGGTGGCGGTTATCGTGCTGATTGACCAGATCATCTGGCGTCCAACCATCGCTTGGGCTGAGAAGTTCAAATTTGAGCAGGTCGAAGCTGCGGTGACGCCGCGATCACCCGTCCTCGATCTGCTGCGCCGTTCGAAGATCCTTCCCCTTGCTGCCCGCATGTCTGTCTTACCTCTGCGTGAGGCCTTGAATCTGTACTTTGCTCGAGCACAAGCATCCCCCCACCGGCATCACTTGGGACGTGGGCTGGTGAAATTTACCTCACGTACCCTGCTGGTGGTTGCGCTGCTTGGCGTCACGTACGCGGTCGGGAAGATGGGTAGCATGCTCGCGGCGCTCTCGCGGCCAGAAATACGAGAAATCCTGTGGGGAGCCGGAGCGACATTCCTTCGAGTCGAGGCGACTCTCTTGCTGGCGGCATGCTGGACGATTCCGGTGGGGCTTTACATAGGGTTAAGGCCGAAGCTCTCCGCTGTCGCCCAACCGATCGCTCAAATTGCGGCCTCCGTACCCGCCACGGCTTTGTTCCCCATCGTTCTGCTTCTGCTGCTCCGCCTCGGCGGTGGACTGGGGATTGGCTCGATTGTTCTCTTGCTGCTGGGCACACAGTGGTACATCCTGTTCAATGTTATCGCCGGGGCCAGCGCCATTCCGACGGACCTCAAGGAAGTGTGCGGTGTGTTCCGCTTGGGCAACCTCGAGCGCTGGCGCAAATTGCTTTTGCCCGGAATCTTTCCCTACTTGATAACCGGGCTGGTCACCGCCTCTGGCGGAGCATGGAACGCCAGCATCGTCGCGGAATACTTCCATTTCCGAGGGCAAACCTTCTCGACTATGGGACTCGGTGCGGTGATCAGTCAGGCGACAGACACTGGCAACTTCCGTCTGCTCCTCGCGGCGACGATTTCCTTGGCGGCCATGGTCGTTACAATCAATCGGCTTGTCTGGCGACGCCTATACAACTTGGCTTCGACCCGGTTCAAGCTTGAAAGCTGAATTTAGTGAAAGCCGGCTGGAGGCTATCAAGGAGGTAGTCATGTGGTCGGGGATGAAAAGGCGCATTTGTGGAATCTGTCTTGTTATCGGCGCATTCATTTGGGTTGCGGGCCCTGCAAACGCCCAGAAGATCGTAGTGGACGCTGCACCATCGCACGCGGTGAACTCGTTCAGTCCCTTCCGCGCTCTAGGTGCGGCGATCGATCGGTTGAGAACCGGAACTCCGGACAAGTTGCTGACTGACCCGGTTCTCAAAGAAATCCTCGGCGCAGGATGGCAAAGCGTGACCTATCGTCAGAATACGGAACTGATGGTGGAGGCATGGCACTGGAACGCGTGCGGCGCCTGG
Organism: Terriglobia bacterium; assembly: GCA_049514855.1. GTDB lineage: Bacteria > Acidobacteriota > Terriglobia > UBA7540 > UBA7540 > CAVROP01. The sequence goes on along the minus strand of JBEKUR010000076.1, from coordinate 18,130 downwards.
AGCAATCCGGAGAAGCAGGAGGGCTACTTTACGGGCAGCGCCGAGCCCACGGAGATGATTCGCCACTCGTGGGCTTACCCGCTTCCGCATCGCGGCTTCAGCCAAGGTGACGGAAACGGCTGGTCCCGGCTGACGGATGGCGACTTGAAGACGTACTGGAAGAGCAATCCGTATCTGACCCGTGACTTCACCGGCGAGGACGACTCGCTGCACCCTCAGTGGGTGATGGTCGATCTGGGCAGCAAGATGGAGATCAACGCCATCCGGATTGCGTGGGCCGACCCTTACGCGCGACGCTATGCGGTGCAGTTTTGGACTGGCGATTTGGAGCCCTTCTATGACGGGACCACTAAGGGCACATGGCAAACCTTCCCGCAGGGCACCGTCACGGAAGGCAAGGGCGGGACCGTCACGCTGAAGCTGGTTTCCTGGAGGATCCCCGTGAGATACCTTCGCATCTGGATGACGGAGTCTTCCAACACTTGCGACACGCACGGTTCGGCCGACAAGCGCAACTGCGTGGGATACGCCATCAACGAACTCTATGTCGGAACCCTCGCCGCCGATGGCCAGTTCACCGACCTCGTCAAGCATTTGCCGAGTCGCCAGCAGACCGTCACCTGGCCTTCCTCGGTTGACCCATGGCATGCGGCTTCCAATCTGGACGAATCAAGAGGAGACCAGGTCGGATTCGATTTCTTCTTTACCAGCGGGGTCACCCGCGGGCTTGCCACCATGGTGCCGATTGCGTTGCTCTATTCAACGCCGGAGGATGCCGCGGCCGAGATCGCTTATCTCTACAAGCGGCATTATCCCATCTCCTGGATCGAGATGGGAGAAGAGGCCGATGGGCAGCATATGCTTCCCGAAGACTACGGCGCCCTGTATCTGCAATTCGCCACGGCCATTCATCGGTTCGTCCCCGAAGCGAAGCTGGGAGGACCGGCCTTCGAGGGAACGATTGAAGACGTCGAGGTCTGGCCGGACGCGGCGGGGAAAGTTTCCTGGCTCGGACGGTTCCTCGATTACCTCAAGGCGCACGGACGATTGAACGACTTCACGTTCTTCTCATTCGAACACTATCCGCTCATGGACAAGCGAGCCAGCCTCTCCTGGAACGATCTGTATCAGGAGCCGGGGTTCGTCAGCCACATCGTTCAAGTTTGGAAAGACAATGGTCTGCCGCCGAATCTGCCCTTCTTCATGACCGAGGGAAACATGACGGGAGGTGGCGAGCGTCCGGACGTCATGAGCGGCCTGTGGCTGGCCGACTACGTCGGCTCGATGATGACCCAAGGAGCCAGCGGCACATTTTATTTCCACTACATGCCGGTGGCGGGCAGGCCGCGCGGCTTCCTTATCATGGACCAGGATTATCATGTCAAGACGTATCCGCCGCAGTATATTGCCACGCAGGTGATTACCAGGGAGTGGGTGCAGCCGGTCGATTCACCCCACCGGCTCTTTAAGGTTTCGAGCGATGTGAGGGACGCGTCCGGAAATCTGCTGGTCACGGCCTATGCCGTCGAGCGGCCGGACGGGCAGTGGTCCGTGATGCTCATCAACAAGGACCACGACAACGACCACGACGTGAAGGTGGTTTTCGCCGACCCGGAAACCAAGCGCGACCGCTTCTTCACCGGCCGAGTGGACCGAATCACTTTTGGAGACGCCGAATACCAGTGGCATCCCGAAGGAACGACCGGCCGGGCGGACCCCGATGGGCCGCCTTCAAAATCGACGGTCACCGGCGGCGCCGAAGCGCTCTACCAGCTTCCCAAGGCGTCGATTGTCGTGCTGCGCGGCAGGATTGGGGGCCAATAACAAGCCCGGCCGGCCTCATCCAGTACGCAAGAGACCTGATCGCTTGACGGGATCATTTCTCTGTGGTCGGCTCAAAGGTCTGCCCGTGCAACCGCACTCTATCGCGCCCCTCGCTCTTGGCGCGGAAGAGGGCGGTATCAGAAGCCCGCAGCAGCTCTTGGGAGGTTCTGCCATTTGCGGGGAAGGTGGCAATGCCAAACGACAACGTCATCGGCCTCAGCAAATGGCCGAGGTATTGCATTGCCACATGTCCGACGGCGATCCGCATTTCCTCCGCCCGCTGCGCAGCGACTTCCGCAAAAGTGTCGGGGAGGATGAGCACAAACTCATCACCTCCGAGACGGCAGGCGACATCTTCACTTCGAACATGCGTTTTCAGCATTTGGCACAGATCCTGCAAGGCCACATCACCCGCTTCGTGCCCAAAGGAGTCATTAAATTCCTTGAAGTTGTCTACGTCGATCATGATTATCGCCAGTGGGCCCTTGTTTCGAGCTGCCCGGCGAATCTCGCGCTCCAGCGTTTCTTCCATGTAGCGGCGGTTAAACCAGCCGGTGAGCGGGTCGCAGATGGACTGTGCGCGCAGAGTCTCCATCAACTTCATATCAGCCAGAGCCAGCGCCAACCGCTCCCCCATGGTCCTGCCGAGCCATGTTAATTCCAGTGACTGCGGGAGTGCTGCGTCGGATGAGGCTCGATTGTGCCGGCTCATCCGCAAGTGGAGCATGCCAAGAGTCTCACCGTGGGCAATCATGGGGGCACAAAGGTAGCACGTCGGCGGAGGCTCTGGCAGATGGCGGCAGAGTAAACCAGTGTGGGGATCTTCAACCAGATGCAGACGTCCCGTTCGAAGCGCCCAGCACTCATCGGCCGCCAAGAAATCCTGATCATTCTGGTGCCGTTCTCCCCATCTGATGACGACCTCTAAGTTGTTTCTGGATGCGGAGTACACAAACAGGGCACCCGAGCTTGCCGGAACGAGTGTTTGTGCGAAGCGGGCGGCAACCGCGTAGGCATCCGCTGGGATAGAACTTGCTTGGAGCATTTCGCCCATTTCCGCCAGAAGCCTCAACTGGTGCGTCTGTCGCTCCAGTTTCTCGTGGGACTGCCGTATTGCCTCCTCCGCCAGCTTGCGCTCTGTGATCTCCCGCGCAATGCTGGAGACGCCAACGATTCTTCCCTCCCGGTCCTGAACGGGTGATAACGTCAGCGCGACATCGATGTGCGCGCCGTCCTTTCTGATGCGCACCGTCTCATGGCTCTGGACCGTGCCCCCCAGGTGTACGCGCTCAACCAGGCGTTGCTGTTCCTCCCTGTGATCGGGCGGAACAATTAGCGAGATAGGGCGGCCGATTGCCTCTTTAGCCATGTAACCGTAGGTACGCTCAGCAGCTTTGTTCCAGCTCAGGATCGTGTCGTCCAGACTTTCTCGCATTATGCTGTCTGCCGAGGAATCAATGACCGCTGCTGCTGCCAGAATCGACTCCTCTGAACGCTGTAAGCGGTGGGTAATCCATGTGATCACAAGGCCCGCACCAATGAATAGAAGTAACGGGATCAGGTCTCCCGGATCGGAAACCGCAAACGAGCGCAGGGGCTGGATTAAGAAATAATCTGCCATCGCCACACTGAGCAGTGTCGCGAATACTCCCGGCCCGACTCCCCCGGTCGCGCTGGCAAAGACGGCGAGGAAGAACAGGAGAAACTTGAACTGCTCACGCAGCGGAGTAATGAGGAGCGTCAAGACTAACGCCATCGTGACACTCACGGCTGCGACTGCGTACGCTCTGAGGACTCTCATCGTCGTGTCCTACACGTCTGTTGCTGCCGTTCCGCTTGTGGGCCCTACGCCAGTTTACGGCAACATCGAGAGCGAATTCAACAACTGTCAGGTGTAATTCAGTTGATATATACTCAGTTTTTATCACACATAGGTTGGCAGTTTGGAGGCGGGGGGAGTCGAACCCCCGTCCGAAGAGCCGAACGGTCAGGAGACTACATGCTTGTCTCGTTCGCTTACCGCTTTCGCCAGCGGCCCTAAGGAACGGGCAACAACGAACCGCCGGCTAGCCTCAATTCCGCCGAAGCGGATCTCGCCCAAAATTCCGAAGCGGTGAACCTTGAGCCATCCCGCCAAGCGACGCCTCTTTCCATCATGCGGGCCTGAAGGAGGAGACGGCTACCTAATTAATTAGGCAGCGTAGGCATACTGCGTGTTGGCAGTTGTCTTTGTCCCACGCCGATTTCGGGTGGTGTGGACCCCCGGCATGCCTCCTAAGCGCAAGGACTCCCGTCGAAACCGTGACGCCCCCGCTCTTCTACTTCAGATTACGCCACGCAGGTGCCCATGTCAAATGAGCGCGTCAGGCAGAAAGCAGAAGGCAGAAAGCGGAAGACAGAAGGCAAAAGTCAAAAGGCAAAAGTGAAAGGGCAACGGGTAGAAGGCAAAAGTCAAAAGGCTGAAGGCTGAGAGCTGATAGCTGAAGGCTGAGAGCTTGGTCGTGGCACAAAGCCGTTGCACCGATGAGGCGCCTTGTACCATAATGAGAGAGGTATCGAGTGATTCGGGCCGAGGTTGCTGTCCTGCCAGAAAACGACAATAATGCATTAGCCGTGCAAGTCCGCCAGGCGCGAGGGCAGTTGGGGGAGAAGTTTCGCGCCCAAGCCGAGCAATTGCAAAAGCTCGACCAAGACTTGAAGGAATTGCGCGACGAGCACGAGCAGTTAGAGTCAGAGGTCTGGCATCAATTCGAGGCCCTGGAGAAGCTTGTTGCCGAATTCGCCGGCGCACAACTCGACCGTTTGATGGCATTGAGTGGCAGGGCAACGACAACGGTCAGTCAAGATGCCAACGGGGGAGTGGAACCTGAATCGGCGCCCGGTCTGGCGTCTCCAGCAGGGGCGGCAGAGCCGCCCGCAGAGGTCGCAGAGCTTAGTGAGGCTTCCGCATCTGGGGGCGAGACAAGCGCCTCGAGCATCGACGAGCCACTGCCTCCTCCGCCTGCGTCGCCGTTGATGGAAGCGGGCGCGCCCGTTGGGCCGGCACCCGCCGAGGCGCAGGCTGAATTGCCTGCTGCACGCGCAACGATAGGATTCGTGCCCGCTCCAGGGCCCGTTCCTGTCCCTGTGATGGAGGCTCAAAGGGCAGTTGGCGTCGCGCCCGCCCCAGCCCCTGGGGCGGGGTTCGACGTCTCGCAACTCAGCGAAGCAGAGCAAAAAACACACAAAGATGCAAGGCGATTCGCGAGACTTCTGGTTTTTGAGATCGAACTCTATAACAAGGCGAAGGTTGCGGAGGGCCGCAAGAGTAAGGACCTGTACAGACGGATGAAACTTGATATCGATCGCAGCCGCCAGACCTTCGAGCAACGGTACGGCAAGACGGTTGGTAAGCAGTTCGACTATTTCCACGATGAGCTGGTGAGGATCCTGGCAGGTAATGACCCATCGCTTCTCGGCTCGGGTTATCCTGGTCCTTCCGTGTGAGACCCCATTTCAAAATCCTGGCTGAAGTCTGTTGGGCGCTGCTCGCCGTCCAAATTCTCGTTGAGGCGCGTCCAGCGGTTGAGTCTGTTCCCGCACCCCTTCGCGAGCTGGCGGCTCGTGCAGTGAACCGATCCACTTGGCCACAGTTGCGCCGTTACGCGGAGTCCCAAAAAGCGCCTGAACAACGTGCTCTGGCCTACTTCGCCTTAGGTTACCGGGAATACGAGGCGGGTGAGTACCTCGCGGCTGCGAAGGACTTGGGTCAGTCGGCAGCGCGCCAGTTCTCCCTGGCGGATTACGCGACCTATTACTCCGCCGCTGCGGCTCTCAAGGCCAACAATCCAGTCCAAGCGGCTGAGGCTGTCCGGGATTTCTCATCCAATTTTCCTGCGAGTCCTTTGCGTTTACAAGGGCTCGAGTTGCTCGCCGAGGCCCTGATTGATTCCCAGAAGCCACAAGAGGCTGTTCAGATCCTGACGGGAGAACCCTCGGTGCGCCGGCACGCAACCCTTTCCCTCCTGTTGGCCAAGGCATATGAGGAGGCTGGCAACCTCTCACAAGCGGCGCGGGCATTCCAGGAGGTGTATTTTGCGTTTGCCGCGTCCTCCCAGGCGAAGGAGGCGGGCGAGGCTCTCGGGAGTCTCCGTTCCCTCCTGGGCGCCGATTTCCCCCAACCCACGGAGGAAGTCGAAGCCGCACGCGTAGAATTGCTCTTCAATGCATCCTTGTTTAAGGAGGCCCTTGAGGGCTACGAAGTGTTGCTCTCGTCCCGACCGGCCAGCGCCCATGCGGACGACTGGAAGTTGGGCCGGGCGCGCTGCCTGCTCCGTTTGCGGCGTGACCGTGAGGCGGTCGAAGCGCTCTCTGTCAGCCTTGCCAGCCCTGCTATGAACGCGGAGCGGCTGGCCCTGTGGGTGGAGGCTTGCGCCCGAGAAGACAACTCGAGCGGCGCCCTTGCGGCTCTTTCTCAGATTCAGGCCATTGACCCGCATTCTTCGTCGTTCGAGTCGGCGCTTTATTCCACAGGGAATCTCTTCTTCAGGCTGGGCGAGTGGCAAAACGCAAGCTGCCAATACCAGACTCTGGTGGAGTCCTTCCCGCAAGGGGGCCATACTCAAGATGCGGGGTGGCGTCTGATCTGGTGTTATTACCTGGCGGGGGCCCATGACCAGGCTCGGCAGGCCTTGCGGGACCGTTTAACACATTTCTCGCGGTCAAGCCACACCGCTGCGGCGCTATACTGGCTGGGGAGGCTCGAGGAGGAGCAAGGAGACATCAGGGATGCCCAAGCGCTTTATTCCCTCCTCCAGAATCGGTTCGCGCATAGCTTTTACGCCGAGCAGGCGAGCTTTCGTGCGCGGAAGCTTTTTCCCGAGCGCCCCGCCGAAATGCCGCCGCCAAAGTCAACCGCTTGGGAGGTGGCTCAACAGATTCCTGCGCGTGACCCCTCTCCTTTTCCTTCCTGCCCTTCGAAGGTGACAGCCGAGTCATTACGGCCAGTGCTGGCGCTTCAAGCCCTGAGCTTGGATGGCTTGGCCGAGCAGTATCTTAAGGCGTCGCTCGCCACGCGGCCGGCGCTGCCGGAACTGCGTTTCTTACTCAGCCGGCTTGAAGCCGGGCAGGGCAATGTGAGCGCTGCGATCTTCGAGGCAATCAAGATCGTGCCTGACTATCCCTCTCACGAATTCTCGGAACTGCCGAGAGAAATGTGGAACCTCCTCTTTCCGCAATCTTACTGGAAGCTCGTGCAACGTCAGGCGCGCGCCAACAGGCTTGACCCGTATCTGGTTATGGGCTTGATACGCCAAGAGTCAGCTTTCAATGCCCGCGCCACATCGTCCGCCGACGCCCGCGGCCTGATGCAGGTCTTGCCGAAAACTGCCAGCCGCAGCAAGCGCCCGTCCAGGATTCGTTCCGCCGGCGCGCGGCTTTATGACCCCACCTATAACGTCCGGTTTGGTTGTTCCTATCTGCAAAGTCTATTGAAGGATTTCGACGGCAGGCCGGAGATGGCGCTGGCTGCTTACAACGCCGGCGACTTTCGCGTCAGGGACTGGTTGAAAAGCAATTCGTTCCGAGACTCCTCGGAATTTCTTGAGGCTATCCCGATTCGCGCCACGCGTGTCTATGTGGAGTCTGTCTTGCGCGACGCAGCTATTTACCGGCAGTTGCTGACGGGATCGGCAAAGTTTGCGAAGTGCAGCAAATAATATAGCAAGAGAGGTGATGTGAAACCGCGATCAATAGTTCTAGAGCTTGCTATTTCCCTCATTTTATTAGCCCCTCGAGGTGTTTGCAGGCCGGTCGATTTCAACGCCGTCATTCCAGACAGCATAGGGGTGAATATTCACTTCCTCAGCCCCAAGCCCAAGGAGATGGAAATGCTTGCGGCTTCCGGAGCCCGCTGGGTCCGCATGGATTTCGCATGGGATGAGATCGAGAAGGCGCCCTCACAGTATGACTTCAGCAAATACGATAATCTGGTCGAGATTCTGGAATTCTACAAACTCTCTCCTTATTTCATTTTTGATTACACCAATAAACTCTATGACAATGGCATGTCCCCTTACACGGAGGAGGGCCGCAGGGCCTTTGCGCAATGGGCATCCGCTTCTGTCGAGCACTTCCAGGGGCGGGGAATCATCTGGGAAATGTACAACGAGCCGAACTGGACATTCTGGCGTCCGAAGCCGAATGTCCACGACTACATCGTGTTAGCTCTCGAGGTGGGAGAAGCTATTCGAACCGTGGCGCCCAGTGAAGTTTACATCGGTCCGGCGGGCGCCGTTATTGATTTCGGCTTCCTGGAAGCCTGCTTCAGAGCGGGACTGTTGAACTACTGGTCGGCGGTTTCCGTGCACCCTTACCGGCGACGCGAGCCCGAGAGCGTGGCGGAAGAATTCCGCAAACTCCGCGAACTCATCACGGCCTATGCGACGAAAGGGAAGCAAGTTCCAATCATTGCCGGTGAATGGGGTTATTCATCGACGTGGAATTGGAAAGGCATGGATGAAGCGAAGCAAGGCAAGCTGCTGGCACGTGAATTCCTCAACAATCTCGCCAGCGGCGCGCCTCTCACCATCTGGTATGATTGGCATGACGATGGCGCCGATCCGAAAGACCCCGAGTCTCACTGTGGCATAGTTCGTTTCCCATACCAGCCTGACTCCCCTCAGGTGTACAGCCCCAAACCTGCGTACTTTGCGTTGAAGACCCTGACCAGTGTTCTCAACGGCTATCGCTTCAGCAAACGCCTCCCGGTTGGAAGCCCGGCTGATTATGTCCTGCTGTTTACCAAGGAGAAAGACGTGCGCATTGTGGCATGGACAACTTCTTCAGCGGAGCAGAAAGTCATCATTCCTGCGAACCGGGGACGATTCTCAATCACGGACCACCTGGGACAGAGTCTTAGACCCGCCGGGGCACATAAGAGGAAACTTGGGATTACGTTGACTGATGCCCCCCAGTACCTGGCGCCGAAACGCCCCAACAAGATCCTCCAGAAAGCCGCCGGTGTCCGCTAGCAGTTCTGTTCAGAAATGTCGATATACATTGGTGGCGTGGGCACGGGTCGCATGGCACGCATAGGAGCGGGGTGGGACTCCCCTCCCGCCGCGGCGGGAGGGGGTTAGGGGGTGGTGGTGACCCAGGTCATCTCCTGATCGTCCCAATTGAAGCGCCAATTAGGATGACCGCCCGGTCCCTACAGGGGAATTTCAAAGTTCGGTTCAAATCCCGAGACCAGGTAGTTTACCAAGGCATCAAGCAGGTCTGTGGCATAAGGATCGCTCCCGTAAGTTGTGGCAAGAGAGAAGGTGCAGATCAGGAGTGTGCCCTTACCGCATTTCGCCTGAATAAGCACGCCGGCGTTCGAGTGGATCCAGCCGTAGAACATTCCCGCTAGCACATCAGGGAAGTCCTTGGGAGCAATCCCCTGCACGACTGCGGCGGGGGTGATCGCCTGGGCCTCGAATCCTGGCAAGCTATCAAATCCAATCGCGGTGAAAGGCGGCTGCGTGTTGCGGACCCAGAGGAAATCAGATACCCAGTTTCCCTCGTAGTCGCTGCCCGCGCGGGGAACAATCTCAATTCCCGGCGCCAGGGTCTGGCGGTCGCTGGCGAGCAGGATGACTCGGTCACCGGCCTGCAACTTCTTCTTGACCTCCGCGTCCAAGGTTGAGGCAATCAGGACGGGCAGCGCTTCCGACCCGGTCGGCGCGGGGTAGTGGCGAGCCCGCATTTCATTGACCAGCCGCCGCAGCCTGCCCGCCGGGTCATAGAACGAAACCGTAGGCGGCAGTTCGGGTTGTTGAGCCGGATAGATGTAGAACTGCAAGGAATTCTCCGCCAGGCTCTTCCCTTCCGAAACCATCTCAACCTTCAGTGCTTTTTTGGCGGGAGCGGGCACAGACGGGGCCGCGAATTCGATCTTGCCGACGGGTGTGACAGAGGCGGCAGGGAGGCTGGGGAGCGAAAGCGTTCCTGCCAGCGATGTCCCCTCGACTTTCCATGCGATGCGGCCGCCGCGCAGAGCTTCTTGACTGTAGTGCGAGAGCGAAACCTCGATTCTCACTGTCTCACCTGGAGAGTAGTTCCGCTTCTCGGTGCGAAGCACTACCACGTCGTCGCGCTCGAGCTTGCCCAGTGAGTCGGCGAAGGCCTTCGGATTTCGCCATATGTCCAGCAAGCCATTCGACTCCCAGTTTACGTCCGTGAACTCGGTGATGACGTAACCCTGGATTTCCGGGCGTGACCGGATGGATTCGATCTCGTATTTCAGGGAGGCGTATTCGTGCCACTCGCTGGCATCCGTCAGAGCGTCGAGACTGGGGAAGAGAGAAGAGTAGCGATAGTCAGCGTACCTTCGCTCGATCCCCTCGGGTTCTGTAATTTCACTGCCTCCATTATGGCGGGAGAACCACCAGGGTTTGTCGTGGGGAATGCGAGGCAATCCCCAGTTGCCGAATTCGGAGAGCACCAGCGGCTCGTCACCCTTGGGGGAAGCGTCACCATAAGGACTGAAGAGCCAACCCGGGCGCCGGGCCAGGTCCTCCGCAAAGCGGTCAAAGTTGGCGGCGTAGTCGGGAATGGCATAATAGATGTGGTAGTCGGCCACGTCGGTGGAAATATGAAAGTTGTCATAACATGCGCTGTTATCATCCACAAGCCAACCGGGCACGATCTTCTTCGCTTCCTGGTAGGCCTGCTTCAGCCACTGCCGGTCCGCGGCTTCCTTCAGGTTTATTCCCCAGCTTTCGTTGATGATACTGGCGATGACGATGCAGGGATGGTTCCAGTCGCGCTCCACCATGCCGCGCAGCGTCTCCATGCTGCGGCGCTGGGAGTTGCCGGTGAGCTTGTCCCAATTGGGGATTTCGTACCAGACGAGGATCCCCGCTTCATCCGCTGCCTGGAGGTAACGCGGGTCCGGGGCCTTGATGTGGCAGCGCAGCAGATTCAGTCCCAAGGCTTTGGCCTTCTGCATTTCGTCCTGGATGTAATCGAGCGAGGGAGGCGTATAGATCGTCTCGGGATAGAAATCCTGGTCGAGCGCGCCGCGCAGATAAATTGGCTTGCCGTTCAAATAGAACTTTCCCTCCCGCGTCTGGAAGGTGCGGAAACCGAAGGGATAGTCGCGGGAGTCGCCGGAGCCGAGGCTGACGCGAAGCACGTAAAGCGCCGGCTCAGCAGGACTCCACAGCCGCGGGTTGGCGAGATTTCCCGTGAACTCTGCATTCGCCTGTAGGTCGCTGAGCTCTCGGGATGCTTGCCAGACCACCTTGTCGGCGGAGCCATGGATTTCCACACTGACTTTGGTTGGGCCGCCACTTTGCGCTCCCGATCCCGGCGCCACGACGGGGACGTTGATCTTGAAGTCTCCATTCGCGGCGGCCAGGATGTGGACGGGGCCGAGGTGAACGCGCGGTCGAATCTGGATTTCGACGCTCTGCCAGAGGCCACTGGTCTGGACATACCAACTCTGTTTTCCGTGGGGAATCTCGGCGTAGTTGACCCCCTCCACGATATTGGGTTTCGCTCCCGGGTCTGCCACCCGCACCGCAATCTGGTTTTCGCCCGCGCGGAGCCGGGAAGTGATGTCAAACTCGAAGGGGGTATAGCCACCTTCGTGCGTCCCGACCCTCTGCCCGTTGACGTAGACATCGGCAAGATAATCGACAGCTCCAAAGCGCAACACGGCCACCTGGTCCGGTGAAAGAGCTTGGATGTTCACGGAGCGCCAGTACCAGGCCGCCCCAGCGTAGTCTCGCAGGTCCGCGAACTGGGACTGCCACGAGGATGGGATGCGCGTCGGCCGCACATTCTCCGCTGCCGAGAGTTTCTGGACGTCCAAGGCGCCCCTGGGATCCGCGAGGAAGTGCCAATCGCCGTCCAGCGAAATCGTTGCGCACCGTGCTGGGGCGCAAAAGAGGCACGCACCGAGGAGGCACAAGATGAGTAAGTATCGACGCATGGTGTTCTCCAGTATCCGGGAAAGCTGTAAGTTTAAGCTGCCAGCGGGTGGGAATGCAACTCAAGTCGAGAGTCGAGAGTCGAAAGTCGAGGAGTTAAGAACGCTTCCGACCCTCAACTCTTGACTCTTGACTCTTTCTTACCTCCTGGAGCGCCGGCTGTGCTAGGATGGCTTGGTTCGAGAGTTTGAATCTTCGCCTTGGCGGAAGACAAACCATGACCTTGAGCATTTCGACGCAACCGACGGTTTACCACCTTGTTCCTCCTGAAACCCAGGTGGAGAGGAACGGCGCAGGCCCTGCTTACGAGCTCGGCGGGCTGGCGGGGAAGCCCGTCATGATCGTGCTTCGCATTACGGAGATCATCGAACAGGAATCTCTGCATGTCTCGATTTGGGGTTCGCCGGACGGAAAAGATTGGGGCCAGCAGGCGTTGTTCTGGTATCGCCAGAAGTTCTACCAGGGAGTTGCGCCTGCGGCTCTCGATTTGCGGCAACTGCCCGGCCTCAAGTTTCTCCGGGCCAATTGGGAAGTCAACCGTTGGGGACGCGGAGATCCGCGGCCGCTGTTCAAGTTTGGCGTCGAGATTCAGGAACTCGCCACAGAGCCCGGCGCAGTCTCCGAGTAGTTACACAGATTCCAGCCCTCAGAATCTGATATGAGATCAAAGCCACAGTTCATAACCTGCACTCTTTTCTTGGGAATCTGCGTTTCCTCGGGGCTGGCGCAGCGACCGGCGAAAGACCAGACTCCGCCCAAGCAAGCTGCCGGCGCTCAGGCTGGTTCTGTGCCCCTGACGGAAACCATTCCTGCTCCCCAACCCGCCCAAACTTCCAAGCCAGTCAATGACCCGGGATTCATGGAAGCGGTCCAGGTAGAAGCTCTTGCGCACAAGATCTGGATCGCGGAATATCGCATCACCGACCTCCTGACGCAGGTGCACCCGGAAAAGTGGAAGACCTCGGAGGTGACGCGCAATTCCTTCAACCAGACGCTGGAGAATCTTCACAAGGCGCTGGAGGGGCTGGAGGAATGGCGCGCGCAGTTTGAAAAGCGTCCGGATAGCATGTACTTCGGATTTCAGACCTACGCGGAGATGAATGCGGCGCTGCCCCGTCTGGATGGCGTGGCCCGCGCCGTCAGCCAGTTCCAGAATCCCAGCCTGGGCGCGCAGTACAGCCAGGCCGGCAACCAACTCTTTGACCTGCAACAGGCGCTTCAACCCTACCTGGCTTATCTCTTGCGCAACCCTGACCAGCTCCTTTATGTGGCACAAACCAACTTGGCCGGATGCCAGAACGAATTGGGCTCTGCATTGCGTGGGCAAGGAGGACCGGCCAAGCCCCTTAAGAACACCTTTGTTGAGTTCCATGGACGGCGGCATAGCAACGGCCAGCCTGATGCCCGAACGTCCCCTCGGGGCGGGAAAAAGAAGTCTGCCAGTAAGACCGAAAAGAAGGCGGAACCCAAATCCAAATAGGATGAGTGTCCGTTTGAATGCACCTTGGTATGAGAGGGCGGATTCCAGGTTTCAGAGGGGCCGCTGCACGCCGGAGGTATGGCCTTGAAAGCATTTGAAATGATGAGAGATGCCGGAGCTCGAAAGTCACTTGGCGGGTTTTTCGTCTCTATAAAGCTCAGCACCTTGCCACCTATGATTGGTCTTGGCGTTTTTGCGGCATTATTCGCAGTTATCGGTGCAGGCAAGCCTGTGACGCGTCGCCCGCCAATTGTTGGGATCGCGCATATCGGGCTGAAGACCGACAACCTTGCTGTGGCCCGGAAGTTTTACGGAGACACCTTGGGATTTCAGGAGATGCTCACGGTAGATAAACCGACGGGCGGCCTGACGCTGACTTGTTTTAAGGTGAACGATCATCAATATATTGAGCTTTTCCCCAATCTGAGCAGCCCAACCGAAGACAGGCTTTCGCACATTGCTTTCGAGACCACGGATGCCCAAGCACTGCGGGGCTACCTTGCCGCACGTGGCGTGACAGTGCCCAATACGCTGAGGCCCGGGCTCGACGGCAATCTGAGCTTCATGGTAAAGGATCCGGAGGGGCACTCCGTCGAGTTCGTGGAATACTTGCCCGGCTCGCTCCACAGCCGGAATTTTGGCAAATTCCTTCCGGACACTCGTATCTCACAGCACATGATCCACGCGGGGTTCACAGTCCTTGACCGCGCTGCCGCGGATCGCTTCTACAAAGATGTTCTCGGCTTCCAGTCGATGTGGTACGGCGGCATGAGCGACGACCGTGTGGACTGGGTCTGTATGCGTGTCCCCGAAGGCAGCGATTGGCTCGAGTACATGCTGAACGTTCGCAATCCCACGCCACGAACGCTCGGTGTGATGCACCACCTGGCACTCGGTGTTCCAAGTGTTGAAACAGCCTATAAGACGGCGGTGGACCGAGGGTACAAAGCAGAACAACCCAAGATCGGGCGGGACGGCAAGTGGCAATTGAACCTCTACGATCCTAATTACACACGCGTGGAATTGATGGAGCCGAAACCAGTTAGGAAACCGTGTTGTTCCCCGATACTAGGTCAGTAGTCGGTAGGTGGTTGGTGGGGATGGATGTCCGTGCCCATCTACCATCTACCGCCTGCTGCTGTTTGAACCGCCGCAAGCCCAGAGGGGGGACCTGCGCCACGCTGGCTCGGTCCTGGGGTTGTTCTTCTGACTTCGGACTCCTGACTCCTGCCCGTCGCTCGTCGTAGTTCTTCTCTCTCCTGCTTGCCGCCTCTTACTATTGGGATTTTCAACCCTTCAGGACACCTTCGTTCGCCTGCCGCGGGGGGCTGAAAGGAACAAGACTAGCTCCAGACCTAGGGCTGAAAAGGTGTGAAAAAACCCCAAAGGAACAGGGTGATTTGAACTTGAATCGGCAGGGCTGTGGGGGTAGGCTTTGGGGCCAAGCGGAAGCTCGAATTGGAAGTCTGGACCATGATCTAGGAGGTGGTATGAGGAAGAAAACGTTACCCATGGAATGCTCCGCGGTGGGCGTTCACAGCCGGCGCGAATTCCTACAAACTGCGAGCGCGATGGCGGCGGGCCTGATGACTGCTCCATTGGCGGGGACTGAACCGGGTGCTGCCTTGCCGACGGTAGCCCTCGGGCCGCGCCGCGTGACGAGGCTTATTGCCGGGAGTAACCCCATGTACGGATATTCGCACTTTAATGGGCTGCTCAATCAACTCATGGCGGAGTACTTCACCGATGAGCGCAAAATCGAATTCCTGCTCAACTGCCAGAAGGCAGGCATCAACACCTGGCAGACCGCCTACGACGAGCACCTCTTCAGGCTTTTGCGTGAAGCCGGCTGGAAGATGAACTGGCTCTGGCTGACCGATCTCGAGCCTAGGAGCAATTCCCCCGGCGCCCCGGATGTCATAAGCCAATGCCGGTCGATTCCGGAAACGGAGAGACCCCTCGGTATGGTTCATCACGGCGAGCGGACCGACGTGTTTTGGCGCGAGGGTAAACTGGACCGCATTATGACTTTCATTAACGCGGTCCATGACCTGGGCCTGCTGGCCGGAATCTCGACCCACAATCCTCGTGTCGTCGAGGCCGTCGAGGAGAAGGGCTGGAGCAACGACTTCTACATGACCTGCTTCTACCGCGAGTCGCGCCGCCCGGAGGAGTTCGAGAAGGAAATTGGCGTTATCCCGGTGGGGGAAACTTACCTTTCCTCTGACCCGCCTCGCATGTGCGCGATGATCCGACAGACTCGCAAGCCCTGTCTGGGTTTCAAGATCCTGGCGGCAGGGCGGCGATGCGGCGCGCCGGAAGATGTCCGCAGGGCCTTCGAGTTTGCCTTCCAGAACATCAAGCCCACTGACGGCGTAATCGTGGGAATGTATCCGCGCTATACCGACCAGGTCAGCGAGAATGCGGGTCTGGTGCGGGAACTCGCGGCGTGAAGTGGAGAAACGGTCATGTCAAATAGCACATCCGGAGGGCACAGTTCCCGGATTTCAGTCTTCTGGCATGTGGCTGCGGGTGGGACCGAGCGGGGAAGCATCTACGGGAGCCTGACCATGCGCATTATGGCCTAAATAATCTGTTTTCGGCGCATAACTTCCCGCAATTCTTCTTTGGCGGATTCCGCCAAGTCATATTTGACTCGTGTTGACGGCTTGTTGATCTTTAAGAATCTGCCGAGATCAATCGGCGTGCCGATAACTACCGAATCACATTCAACTCTGTTTATCGTTTCCTCCAAATCGCGCATCTGCGCTTCCCCGTAACCCATCGCTGGCAGAAGCGCGCCGATGTTAGGATAACGCTCAAAAGTTTCTTTAATTGTTCCCGTGACCCACGGCCGCGGGTCAATTATCTCCGCGGCTCCGCCGCGCTTGGCCGCCACAACACCAGCGCCTGTTTTCATATCACCGTGAGTAAGCGTGGGCCCATCTTCCACGACCAAGACCTTTTTGTTTTTTATAAGCTCGGGTTTTTCAATTCTAATCACGGACTCGGCTTTAATGATGCGCGCCGAATCATTATATTTCTTCGCGTTTTCGATTATTTCTTGAACTGCGGTGGGTTCGGCGGAATCAATTTTATTGATTACGATCGCATCCGCAAGCCGGAAGTTCACTTCGCCCGGATAATAAGAAATTTCGTGCCCGGCGCGCAAGGGATCTGCGACCGTTATAGTAAGATCCGGCTTGTAGAATGATGTGTCGTTATTGCCGCCATCCCAGACAATGATATCGGCCTCCTTTTCGGCCTTTTTCAAAATTGCTGCGTAATCAACGCCGGTGTAAATGACACTGCCCATCACGATGTGCGGCTCGTATTCTTCCATCTCCTCAATCGTGCACTCGTATTTCTTGAGGTCGCGGAGCGTTTTATATCTTTGCACCTTTTCTTTTTCCAAATCCCCATAGGGCATGGGGTGGCGCACCGAAATAACTTTCTTTCCGACCTCGCGCAAAATTTCCACGACTCGCCGCGTTGTTTGGCTCTTGCCGCATCCCGTACGCACGGCGACAACCGCCACCACGGGCTTCAAACTTTTTAGCATCGTCTGCTCGGCGCCAAGCATGGAAAATTTGGCGCCAGCCGCAAGCACGCGGGACGCAAGGTGCATAACGGTGTTATATGAAAGGTCGCTGTACGACAAAACACACTCTTCTACCGCCTTCTCCTTGATCAGCTTCTCCAAATTCTTTTCTTCTTCAATCGGAATGCCTTCCGGGTATAATCTCCCGGCCAACGACGGCGGGTACCTGCGTCCGGCTATTCCGGGAATCTGGTTCGCAGTAAAAGCGACCACATCCACATGCCGGTCTTTTCTATACACAACGTTGAAATTGTGAAAATCCCTTCCCGCCGCACCCAATATCAAAAGTTTATGTTTTCCCATGGCCATTTTATTATAAATCCCGTATAAAAACTGGCAACCTCAAGGTGGGGGTGTCTTCGCTATAAAATCATTGATTTTGTACACCTCCGGGCGCAAAATCGTTGTAATGTCTAACCCACCTCTTGTAAAGTTCTGACAGGCATATTTTGTGTTTTGTTAGAAACCTGACTTTTTGGTTTCTCGGCCAGGCATTCTCTCGGGGTTTTCCCTTTGAGCGCCACGTGCTGCCTCCTCTAATTATATTCTTCTTCCCATCCTCTGAGAAGCTTGCACTGAGCAGTGACGAGGAAACAGCAGAAGTCGGGAGTCAGGAGCCACAAGACAGAGGGTGTGCGGTAGATGGGGTAATCCAAAATCCACAATCTAAAGTCCGAAATTGCCCCAGGCATGATTCTTCAACTACGGACGAGTCACTACTGACAGCCTCGCCAAGCCTCTGGACCGCAAGCCCTGCTATCCGGTATAAATGCACGTGAGGAGGTGACGATGAGACGCGATACTTGCATAATGTTTTTTCTGTTCGCAGGACTCTTGCTGCCCGCATCGGTACGGGGGCAACTCGTCCCGGAGTTCCAGCCGCCCAAAGCAAACTGCTGCCTGCCATTCGCCGCGCAAAGCCTTGCCGACCAGTTGCAGGATTGGAATCAGATCGGTCGCTACCATGAGGACGATGTGCGACTTCAAACTCAGCGGGTGGAGAAGGGCCGCGTAGTTTTCCTCGGTGACTCGATCACCGACGGTTGGAAACTGGCGCAGTATTTTCCTGGCAAGCCATTCGTGAACCGTGGTATTGGCGGGCAGACCACTCCGCAGATGCTGGTACGGTTCTATCCTGACGTGATTAATCTGCATCCTGCGGCTGTGATTATTCTGGCGGGGACGAACGACATTGCGCGCAACACCGGCCCCCAAACTCTCGAAATGATCGAGGACAATTTCCGGGCGATGTGCGAGTTGGCGCAGGAG
>JBEKUR010000075.1:0-23171 GCA_049514855.1 Terriglobia bacterium | reverse complement strand
TAAACCTTTTTCACTTGCGTGGCGGGCGCGTTTTGGACCGGCGCGAGTTCTTCTGGGAAGACCTTGAGCCCTTCCATGCCGGCGAGTTGTTCTCCTCGCTGCTCAAGCAGATTTATCTTGACCAGCAGTATCTACCCGGCGAGATCCATGTGCCCGTGGACTTTGAAGACCGCGAACTGCTGCAAGAGTCGCTGGCCGAGAGGCGAGGACATCCGGTGAAGATCCTGACCCCACAGGCGGGGCGAAAACGCGCCCTGCTCGAACTGGTCGCCCGGAACGCCCGCCACTCCTTCGAAAGACGATTTCGAATTCTGAAGCCCAAGACCCGCCAGGTGCTCGAGAGCCTTGCCGAGGCGCTCGACCTGCCCCAGCCACCCAACCGTATCGAGGCTTTCGACGTTTCCCACACTCAAGGCGCGGATATTGTGGCCGCGCTGGTGGTTTGGGAAGGCGGAGGCATGAAGAAGTCCGATTACCGCAAGTTCATCGTCAAAACTGTTCCCCAAAACGATGACTTCGCCAGCATGAGGGAAGTTGTCGGACGCCGATACAAAAGGCTGCTGGAGGAAAAGAAAACGCTGCCCGACTTGATCCTGATCGACGGAGGAATCGGCCAGCTCCACGCGGCCGCAGAAGCTTTGGAGCGCCTGGGCATCATCAACCAGCCCTTGGCGAGTATTGCCAAGCGGGAGGAAATCCTCTACCTCCTGGGGCGTGAAGATGACCCTGCAGTTCTCGATCATCACTCTCCAGCCCTTCACCTGATCCAGCAAATCCGTGACGAGGCGCACCGCTTCGCTGTCACATTCCACAGAACCCGGCGTGGAAATCGGGAGTTAGCCAGCGAGTTATTAAGCATCTCTGGGATCGGAGAAAAGACGGCGAACAAGCTTCTTTCGCACTTCGGCAGCCTGAGCGCCTTGCAAAGCCTTTCACCCGAGGAACTCGGTCAAGTCGTAAATCCCTCCCAAGCAAAGCGGATATTCGAGTACTTCGCTACGACGAAGGGGGCATCTTAAAATAACCCGGCTGGACCGTCTATTTATAACCTTAACCAATTGCGGAATTTTTCCCTTGCTCGAGGTGAGTCTCTGTGGTACATTGGCTGTGGAAAGGCGGAGGTAGGTTATGTGCAAATGCGGTATAGCAGCGAAGGTTGGCTTTTTTGTTGCCGGCGCCGGCATTGGCGCACTCCTCGCCCTGCTTCTTGCGCCCAAGACCGGGGAGCAGACACGGAAGCTCATTGCCAAGAAGGCTGAGGAAGGTAAGGATTATGTGGCTTCAAAAGGTCGGGAATTCAGGGGGCAGGCTGAAGAGTTGGTGGAAAAGGGCAAGGAACTAGTAACCAAGAAAAAGGAGCGGCTTGCCGAGGTACTTGAGACCGGCAAAGAAGCCGCGCGAAGCACGCTTTCGAAAGTGTGAGGCGGAGGTAGCTTATGAGCGAAGAGGGCAATGGCGTAACGAATTTTGGGTTCTTTCTTGCGGGCCTAGGCCTTGGAGCGATTGTCGCCCTGCTGTTTGCTCCCCGGTCGGGGAAGGAGACTCGGGAGTACATTGCGGGGAAAGCTGAAGAGGGCCGGGACTACGTAAAGACCAAAACGGAAGACTTGTGTCGCCAAGCGGAAGGGGCTGTCGAGAAAGGCAAGGATCTTGTGACCAAGCAGAAGGAACTGCTCTCAGCAGCGCTGGAAGCGGGCAAGCAAGCCTACCAGGAAGAAAAAGCCAAGGCGAAGTAAGAGGCTGGGTCGCAAAAGGACTGGTGAGCGAACCATGGAGCACAATGCAGGCCTGACTATCGCGCTAATCCTTGTGGCCGTGGCGGTTCTGATGCAAGCCGGGGCGATGATAGGGATCTGGCTGGCAGTGCGGAAAATTCCCGGCCAAGTCGAGGCGGTTCGCACCGACGTCAAGCAACGGCTGGATCCGCTGGTCGAGTCGGTCACGGAAATTGTGAGCAACGCCCGCGAGCCTTTGCGGACAATTACCTCGAACCTGGCCGATATCAGCAAGATGCTCCGCGAACGGACCACCGATGTGGATGCGCTGGTAGCCGAACTCGTGGATAAATCACGCTTGCAGGTCATTCGCGTGGACCAGATGGTTTCCGACCTCGTTACAAAGGTTGAGACCACCGCAGATGCCGTGCAGCGCGGAGTGCTGGCGCCCGTGCAAGAGGTTTCGGCCGTCATTAAAGGGATGCGGGCTGGCTTGGAGTTCCTGTTCTCGCGCCGGCGGACGACCAGCATCAGCGAGGCAGCTCAGGACGAGCAACTTTTCATTTGACTAGGCGGGCTCGCCTTCACGTGCTCGTCGCGGCAAGTGCAGCTTGCTCATCGAGACGGCGGTGTGTCGACTGCGGGTGTTATTCCGTAAGCTTGCCGCTCCGTGGCCTGCTTGCAGGGCCGCGTGATATCGCGCCTCCCCGCCGCTTCCCATCATAGTCCCTTGACCGCGCGCGCACCCGAATCCACATCACGATTGCGAAGGACGCCGATTCCGGCAATGGCCGTTTTTGCGCGCGCCCCGGTTGCCGGGCATGCCAAGACTCGCTTGATCCCCCGGCTCGGCTCGCAAGGCGCCGCGCGTTTTCAAGCCGCGTTGATTTCAGATACACTCCGCAAAGTTGCCGGGCTCAGACGATGGGCCCAGCCCTATTTGTTCTTGGCGGCAAGTCCAATCACATTTCGGCGCAGTCACCTTGAAGCCATTCTCCACGAGCAGCCTTTGGCTGCGGCCGGCATCGGCGAATTCAGCGTTATTCGCCAACAAGGAAAAGACTTGGGTGAACGCCTGGAGAATGCCTTTCGCAGACTCCTTCGTTTCCATCCAAGCTGTGTGGTTATTGGCACTGACTCTCCTTTGTTTCCGGCGCGCATTCTGCGCCAGGCTCTTGGGGAGTTGCGTGCCTGCGAGTCGGTGCTGGGCCCCTGCCCCGACGGCGGGTTTTATCTGATTGCCCTTCGACGGTCTGCAGATCCTGGGAGATTACAGAGCATCTTCCGGGGGGTTCGTTGGAGCACAGCCTTTGCATTCAGCGATACACTTCGGAACCTGCTGCGACTGGGCCTTTCGTGTTCAGTCCTGGAGGCCTGTGCTGACGTCGACTTGCCCCGTGACCTCCAACGCTTGAAAGAGGACCTGCTCCGAAACGGGAAAGCGCGCCGCCTGGCGCCTGCAACCTGGAACTTCCTGAACTCGAATGCGCAAATTCAAAGCCACGGTTGCGTCCCAACCCGATAGATTGGAGTCCCTTCGACCAAACCTGCGCAGCAACAGAGCAGTGTGCCCCACAATGACTCCACTCTGGGCTTCGAGCTCCTCTCAAGCAACCCCTCACCCGGCCCGCTCCGGCTGTTGAAAACGCCGCCAGCGGGCCCTCTCCCCAAGGGAGAGGGCGCTTTTCCTAACTTAAACTCGCACCAGAAATGGCAGCCCTCTCCCTTGGGGAGAGGGTGCCCGACGGAGGAGGGCGGGTGAGGGGTTTTTCCATTCCGGGAAGCCAAAAATCTCGTTCAACTTGCGAATTCCGGTTGAAGCGTGTTGGAGCACCTGCGCAACAGCCTGTTAACCGGCGACGTGGGCAATCCAGCCGCCACCTACGACCTCGTCGCCGTCGTAGAAAACTGCCGCCTGCCCGGGAGTGATGGCACGTTGAGGATGGTGGAAGGTGACGAAGGCTTCGCTCGCCCCATGCGATTCGACTTGGGCAGGCGCGCCCGGGTGATTATGGCGAATCTTGACGTGGGCTTCGACATCTTCGCCTTCCCGGATCGGGCGAATCCAATTGAGGTCCCGAACCACGAACTTGCGGTGGAATAACTCCTGCTCAGGCCCCACAATGACGCGGTTCTTCTCAGGCTCGAGCTTGATGACATAGAGTGGCGAGCCCACGGCAATTCCCAGGCCTTTCCTTTGGCCCACGGTGAAGTTGTGAATGCCCTGGTGCTCCGCAAGCACCCGCCCTTCAGTTGAGACGACCTCACCCGGCTGCGCGTCCGGCTTCTTGCCCTGCTCCTCCAAATAGGCTTCGATAAAGTCGCGGTAACTGCCCGAGGGGACGAAGCAGATCTCCTGGCTTTCAGGTTTCTCGGCCACGGGGAGCTGCTTAGCGCGGGCAATGGAGCGTACCTGCTCCTTGCTCAGTTCTCCCAGCGGGAAAATGGCGCGCGCGAGTTGCTCTTGCGTGAGGCCAAAGAGGAAGTAGGCTTGGTCCTTGCTTCGGTCCACCCCGCGAAGAAGTTGAGAACGCCCCGTCCTTTCATCGCGCCGGAGGCGAGCGTAATGGCCCGTGGCGACGCGCTCGGCGCCGATCTGGCGAGCCAGGGCGATAAAACGCTCGAATTTGATTTCCGTGTTGCAGAGGCTGCATGGAATGGGTGTTTCCCCTGCCAGGTAGCGCGCCACAAATGGCCGGACCACCGTCGCCTCGAACTCCTGTTCGAGGTTAATCATGTAGTAGGGGATACCCAGGAAACTCGCCACGGCTCGGGCATCATAAACATCATCAAGTGAACAGCAGCGGCCGCTGGCGTGGCCTGGCGCGTTGATGCTGTCCCCCGGGGCCTGCAAGCGCGGCAAACGGCGCTGGTTCCACAACTGCATCGTCAGCCCAATCACCGGGGCGTGGCGAGCGGACCCTGTGCTGGGCTTGGAATCCGAATTGTTTTCAACGAGCAAGGCGGCCGCAGTGGAACTGTCCACGCCTCCGCTCATCGCTACAGCAATTGTTGTCATGGCTTGGCAAATGGAAACTGGAAAATCGAAAATGGAAACTGGAAACTGGAAACTGGAAACTGGAAACTCGTCCCCGTGGCCCCGTGTGTTCTCTATTCCCTATTCCCTGCTCCCCATTCCCCGAGTCCCTAGCCCCCAGCGTGGTGACACGGAACGAAGTCGTTCGACCACGGCGGGGAGGGTTTCGAGGGTGGCATCGATATCTTCGCCGGTGTTGTAACGGCCCAGGCTCAAGCGGATGCTCGATCTCGCCTGCTCCGGCGTTCGGCCGATGGCGGCGAGGACGTGCGAAGGCTCGACCGAACCGGACGAACACGCCGCCCCCGTCGAGCACGCGATGCCCCTCAGGTCCATGGCGATGACGAAGCCTTCGCCCTCGACGTAATCGAAGCAGAGGTTGCTGGTGGTGGGGAGGCGCCGCCCTGGGTCTCCGTTCACGCTGACTTGAGGAACCCGCTCCAGGATTCCGCGCTCCAATCGATCGCGCAGGCCCGCCACCCGCTGCGCGGTCTCCTCGAGGTGAGCCAGGGCGAGTTCCGCCGCCATTCCCAGCCCAACAATCCCCGGCACGTTTTCGGTGCCCGGACGGCGGTCGCGTTCGTGATGGCCTCCGTAGAGCAGCGGCTTCAGGATTGTGCCTCTGCGGATATACGTTGCGCCCACGCCTTTCGGCCCGTTGAACTTGTGCGCGGAAAGTGAAAGCAGGTCCACGCCGAGCTTCTCGACGTCCACGGGAATCTTGCCCACCGACTGAACCGCATCGGTATGGAAGTAGACATCGTGCTCGCGGGCGATGCCCCCGATTTCCTCCAGGGGTTGGATGGTGCCGATTTCGTTGTTGGCATGCATGATGGAAATCAGCACGGTCTCAGGACGAATGGCGCGCTTCACGTCCTCCGGGTCAACCACGCCGCTTGCGCCCACGCCCACATAGGTCACACTGACGCCACGTTTTTCAAGGGCCTGCGCCGTGTTAAGAACGGCGTGGTGTTCGATGCCCGTCGTGATGATGTGTGGGGCCGCCGCACGCGCGGCCTGGACAATCCCAAAGATCGAAGCGTTATCCGATTCTGTGCCCCCGCTGCTGAAGATCACCTCGCTGGGCCGGCCATTGAGCAGCTTGGCAACCTGCTGGCGAGCCTTCTCCACCGCGTTCTTTGCCCGCTGGCCGTACCAATGGATCGAAGAGGCGTTGCCGAAGTCCTCGAGCAGGTAAGGCTTCATCGCCTCAAACACTTCCGGCGCCAGCGGCGTCGTCGCGTTGTTGTCCAGATAGACTCTTCTCACTGTTGCTATTTCACCCTTAGGTCACGATCTTGTGTTCCAGCAACATGTCCCAAGCTGGATGGATTAACCCCGCCATTTCAGGTTAGCCGACCACCCTGGTGAAGTCAAATGCTCACCGGGTGACAAGCTTGGGGCGCGCCCGATGTCATTCTGAGCGAGGATAGCCGAAGAACGCTATCCGTAGTATCAGAAACGGAGCGCATCGCAAAGTGGGTCGGCCCTCTCCCAAGGGGAGAGGGTGGACCGCGACGGCGCTTTTACCAGCCGTCGCGGTCCGGGTGAGGGGTTAGTTGCGGGGCGAGGAGGGATCAGATCGGCCAATATGACAATCCCCTTTCGCAGGGTCTTTGCGCATTGGGCTCGGCTCAGAATGAACACCGCCATCAAGCTCGATCGCCAGTCGAGGTTCGAAGCAGTAGAAATCGACAACCCAGCTCTCGATCCGGCATGGACGGCCAAATTTCGCGTCCAGCTTTCGACCGGGCAACAAAGACGATGCCGCTTCTCAGCTTCGGTTTGGTTGCGCCGCAACTTGCGGGTGCGTGGGAGTGGGATGCGCACGGGGAGAGTATAAGGGCCTGGCGAAGACTTAGCCGGGCACAACAACTTTGCTTGACGACGGAAGTAACCCCTCACCCGGCCCGCGCCGGCTGGTGAAAACGCCGGACGCGGGCCACCCTCTCCCCAAGGGAGAGGGTTATGACTCCGACTTCCACCCCCCGTGTCCAGCCGAAGATATGGGTAAACATCAGCCCCTTGGGAGAGGGCAGACCCACTTTGCGATGCGCTCCGTCTCTGACATCGCAGATAGCGGGCTTCGGCTATAGACGCTCAGAATGACGTGCCTGGCGTGCTCGGCATCCTTTGCAGCGGTAGCGGCTTTGGCAGTAGTATTGCCTTGGCGGAAAACTAGTGAGCAACCAAACCACATTCGAAGCCGGGCAACGCGGAGGAGTCAAGGTTTCCGGGGGGCTTCAATGTATTTTGTCCCTTATCGGCTTTACCTCCGTAATAGCCCAGATTGTCCTGATGCGCGAACTGATCGTGGTCTTTTACGGAAACGAGATTTCGCTCGGCATCATGTTGGCGGGCTGGCTGCTTTGGACTGCCATTGGCTCCAGCCTGTCAGGTCAGGTTTCCGCGCGTTTGCGCGATTCCCGGAAACTGATGGCCTGTCTGGAAACCCTCATTGCTGCGGTTTTTCCGCTGACCATTCTAGCCGTACGCGCCAGCAGACCGGTTCTTCAATCAGTCCCAGGAGAAATCCTTGGCCCGGCTCCGATGTTTCTCACCTCCTTCGTCACACTCAGCGTCTTTTGCCTGCTGTCGGGCGGCCTATTCGCGGCGGGCAGCAGGCTGTGCGCCGACGAAGCGCGAACCTCGACGGCGTCTGCGGCAAGCTCTGTTTACCTGCTGGAGGCGGCGGGTTCGGGCTTGGGAGGCATACTGGCAAGCCTTGTTTTGATCCGGTATTTTACCTCCTTCGAAATTGCCCTCTTCCTGGCGTTGCTGAACCTGCTGGCTGCGGCATGGGTCGGGGTCCGCACGCCTTCCTATCGCCGTGCCCTGCTGGCGCTGATTCTTATTGCTGCGCTTCTGATTCCGCGCGCCGCCCGCTTGCTCGAGGCGAAGTCGCTCGCGCTGCTGTGGCATGGTTTTAGCCTCGTGGAGTCACGGAATTCCATCTATGGCAATCTGGCCTTGGTGGCGACGAGCGAAAGCCGCAGCCTTTTCGAAAATGGGCTGAGGGTTTTGACCGTGCCTGACCCTTCGGCCGCGGAGGAGTCCGTACACTTCGCGCTTCTCGAACACTCCGCGCCTCGATCGTTACTGCTCATCGGCGGTGGCATCAACGGCAGCCTGGCGCAAGCCCTCCAATACTCCAGCCTCGAGCGCCTCGAGTACGTCGAACTGGACCCAGCCATACTCGGTGTCGCAGAGCGCCACTTTGCGCAAGCTTGGAATCGCGTGCGGAGCGACCCGCGTGTACGCATTCACCCCATGGATGGGCGGCTGTTCCTCAAAACCAGCAACTCGAAGTTCGATGTCATCATCATCAACCTGCCAGACCCCTTTACCGCGCAATTGAACCGCTTTTACACTCAGGAGTTTTTCATCGAGGCGGCGGAGAAGCTCAACCCCGGCGGAGTCCTGTCTTTCCAGGTGACATCCTCGGAGAACTACATCAGCCAGGAGCTGGCCGACCTCTTGCGATGCCTGCAAAAGACGCTGCGCGCAGTGTTCCCCCAAGTGGTCGCCATCCCGGGCGAGACGGTGCACTTTCTTGCTTCGAATCAGCCCGGCTCGCTCACGCTCGATCCCTCCGAACTCATGACCCGGCTTCGCGAGCGCCGCATCCGCACCCAGTATGTGCGCGAGTATTACATCCCCTTCCGCATGTCGCCGGACCGCATGCTCGATCTCCAACTGCAAATTGAGCCGCAGCCCGCGACGCCAATCAACCGGGATTTCACCCCCATTGCTTACTATTTTGATGTTGTCCTTTGGAGCTCGCGATTTCACTCCCACTGGCGCGAGTTACTGGAATCCCTGGCGCGGCTGAGATTCGGTGCGGTGGCGGGAGCCGTGGCCCTCGGTTTGTTTGGTCTGGCGCTGCTTGCGGCGCTGTATGAGCGCACTCGAGTGGTGCGGCATCGCGGTAGCGGCGATCCCGCAGACGCGGGATCGCCGCTACTCCGGCACAACGCCACGCTGGGCCTTTGTGTTGCCGCCATGGGATTCACGCTGCTGGGTCTTGAAGTACTGCTTTTGCTCGGGTTCCAGGCCCTTTACGGATACGTTTACCAACAACTGTCTATCCTGGTAGCCGTTTTCATGGTGGGGATGGCGGCAGGGGCGTGGCTGGCCTTGAGAAGCAGGAAGCTGGAAAGTCCGCTTGGCCTCTCCTCCCGAGGAGTCCCGCAGGCGCGGGACGACGAGGAATCTCGCAAGTCCAGAGCGAGATTCCTCGCTTCGCTCGGAATGACAATACATACGTCGCTCGACGCAACCCTGTCTGCGGATACGAGGAGAGCGGGGCAGTTTGAATTCCTCAGACTCGCGCTCCTGCAACTGCTGGCGGCTCTGTCGCCTCTTCTCCTCTACGCATTATTTGTCTTGCTCGAGGGCGTCAGAAGTCTGGCCGCGCTTCTCACCATCAGCCAGATGGTCTTCCCGATGCTGGCTCTGATAGCGGGGTTGATGGGCGGATATCAGTTCCCGCTGGCCAGCCGCATTTACTTGGCGCGTTCGGACAACTCAAATCGCAACCCTGGGATGCTTTATGCCCTTGACCTGCTCGGGGCGTGCCTGGGAGCAGTGGCGCTGAGCGCCTACCTGCTCCCGGTCTATGGCTTCCTGCGAACCGCCATGCTCATGGCCGTGGTGAACTTGGCGCCGGCGGCCCTGGCAGCCCTGGCGGCTTTTGAGGTGAGGCTTCGTCGAACGTAGAGGTCTTTGGATTGGTCGGCTCGGCGAAGACCAGAGCGGAAAACATGAACAGGTCGGCATCTTCGTCCTTCCAAGCTTGCTGAGGAAGGCCCGCTTTCACGCACACTTGTTCAAGGAAAGTGTTCCTGTTCCAGCCTTCTTCCGTAGGCACCTGAGGCAGCAGCACGCCTTCGTACTCCCCCTTGCGGATGAGCAGTCCGTGCTGGCCCACATGGATCTGGTTGATGTCCTCAACTTTGCGCAGTGGTGAAAGCACTGAAATCTCGTATTCCAGAATCCCCAACTCGCTCTCGCTGACTGGCCGGAAGCGCCGATCCTCGAGCGCGGCGTAGGCGGCCACATCCCGGACCGTTTCGGCGAGCGGTTTCACAGGCGACATATAGCCAATGCAGCCGCGCAAATCTCCATGCTCCTTCAAGGTCACGAAAGCGCCGCGGGCATTCCGGAGGGCTTCAGGTTCATCCGCGGGCGGCGAGTAGAGCTTCTTTTCTCGAACCGCAGTTTCAACCGACTGGCGTGCGATCTTCAGAAGCTCCTGCTTCTCGGCGGGAGTGAGTGAGAATTCAGCGCTTTTGCGCCCGTGCTTCTTGTTCTCTTTTTCAGCCACCAGCGCCACCGCCCCATAGCCGACCACGCGGCTCTTATCTCCCGTGACGTCTCCTGAATTTGCGTACTTGAGGATCTGCGCGCGATGTGCGCCTAGGCGCTCCGCGGCGATCATGGCCGCGACGATGGGCCCGCCTCCGCAGGGGCCTCTCCAGATGTCACGCTGGGTGTTTTGTGAGAGGGTCAGGTAATCCCAATCTTCGATCGTCTTCAGAATCTGGTGGTCCATCCGCTCTGCCTCATCGTAGGGGTGATAATGGGAAAGGTCCGAGCTGACCAGAATGAGCGTGTTGGTGCCTTGCACTGCCTTTGCGAGGGCGATTCCCAGCGCGCGGCAAGCGTCGTAACTCGGGTCGCCCATGACGATGGGCACCATCTTGAACTGCCCCAGCACGCGCTGCAAGAACGGCAGTTGGTCCTCGAGGGCGTGTTCACCATGCCGTGCACCCTGGACTTCCACTTCTCCGTGTCCACGTCCCGAGATTTTGATTGCCGAGCTTAGCTTGGCGAGCTTGGCGGCAAAGTCTTTGTCCACGGGAACGGCGCCGAGGGGCGTCTGATAAGCATCTCCGTCATAAATGGAAGAGAAGGGAAACGACTCGTAATGCGAGGGAGCAATCACCACGACGCGGTCGTAGCTCCTGCCTTTGAGCTGGATATAGGAGTAAGCTGCCACCCCGCCGGAGAATTCGTAGCCCGCATGAGGACATATCAGCGCGACTAAGCTGCCTTCCAGTTTCTCGGCCGACGCATGCGCCAGAAATCCGTCGATCATCTTTCCCAGTTGGTTCGCGTCTGCGGGGTAGAAAGCTCCTGCCACATAGGCAGGCCTGATCTTATGCTCCTCGCTCAAGCCAAGATTCTTAAGGCTGAACACAATCAATACGACGGGGACAAGCAGGGCAAATAGCAATAGACTCAGTTGTACCTTCATGTCTGGACCCTCGGCGAGGACTCACGGGCAAGCAGTTTCCCAGTATACACCTGAACTGTCCTCTTGGATTGCCTTTTGTTAGAAGCTTGATCGCACTTCCTTCCAGTATGGGCACCTGCGACGGTGCTTGGCAGCTTGGGGCGGGGTGGAGCTAATTCTGAACTCAGGAATGAATTGCTTCCTTCTCCCCGCTGGTTCCTGGCACCTGGCACCTGGCACCTGATACCCGGCACCTGACACCCGACACCTGCTCTACCCCCACCTACCATCTACTAATTACCTGTATTTTCAACAACATTCCCGCTTCCAGAGGCTAAGCACCTGTGTTTTCATAGACATTCCCGCTTCACACCCCCATTTTCCACAGCGGTCCTTTGTTTTCAATAACATTCCCGCGTCGTTGGGTCATTTTTTTAAGTTACTATGGTTTCTTCCTTCGTTGAGCGAGAAGACATCTTGTCCCTGGCTGCAATGCGTGCGAAGGGTCCTACCATGTTCAGCCCCTCTCAAAGGGACCACCCGTCAAGCAGTGGGCGGCAGACACCGCCAAGAAGGAGCACAGCAATTCACAATTCACCATTCACCATTGCCCCCCCTGCAACCGCTCTTCCCTCTCCTTGCTCCTGAATCCTGTCCCGGCCCCTAACACCTGGAACCGGCTCTTCAGCCTCCTGAATCCTGACTCCGGTTCTTGCACAACCACACCCACTATGCTAGCCTACTCTCCCAGATTTGTCAAGAGACATGGAGTCCGCTTCCGGCAGGCATTCGCACACGGAGCCAGTTTACCGGGACATTTGGCACCTTGGGGGCGTCTCGTAACCCGCTGATTTCTCAAAGAGATTGAATTTTGGCGACACACAGCTCTCCATAGGTGTCCGCTATTCGAGCGATTTATGGAAGCGCAGGACGCTGATCGCCAGCAGGAGAATAGCAATGCTCGCAAGGGCGGCGAGCTCCGGCCAAAGCACGTCGAAACCAGCCCCTTTCAAGTAGACGCTGCGCAGAAGCACCATGATGTGGCGCAGGGGGTTGGCGTAACTCATCTTCTGAAGCAGGGGAGGCATGCTGGCGATGGGTGTGCCGAAGCCGGAGAGGGTGATCATCGGCATGGTGAAGAAAAAGGAAAGGACCATCGCTTGCTGCTGGTTCGCGGAGACCGTGGAAAGAAACAGCCCCAAACCCAGACCTGCGAGGATGAAGGCCACTAGCCCGGCCGCCAGCACACCCAGGTTTCCGCGGAAAGGCACCCCGAACCAAAATGTTCCCACCAGGGCGATGAGTGTGGCGTCCACGCAGCCGACCAGGAAGAAGGGAATGGTCTTTCCCAGGATGAATTCCCAGCGGCGAATGGGCGTGACCATGACCTGCTCGAGCGTGCCGATCTCGCGCTCACGCACCACTGCGAAGGCGGTGAGCATCATGACCAGGATCAACAGGACGTTGCCGATGACTCCGGGAACGAAATACCACTGGCTTTCCAGTCCCTCGTTGAACCACGGCCGAACCTCGAGGTCCACCTGGGGCAGCGACGACACCTGTTGCGGGGCTGTCCGCTGCATCTGGTCGAGCTGGTAGTCACGGCTGAACTCGGCGCCAATCTGGTTGAGATAGCCCAGCGCCACCAGGGCGGTGTTGGAGTTGGAACAATCCAACAGCACCTGCACTGTAGCCCCTTGGCCGTTGCGCAGGCGCTGGGCGAAGCCGGAATCGATTTCCATCGCCGCCAGGAAATCGCCCCGGTCAAGGCCTTCGCGGAGGTCGGCGCGCCGCGCGGCATATTCGTTCAGGTGAAAATAACGGCTGGCGGAAAAGTGCGCCACCAACTCGCGGCTCTCCTGCGTATTGTCCAAATCGAGCACGGTCAACGCCACGTTTTTTACATCCAACGTGGCCGCGTAACCGAACACCAGCATTTGAATGACCGGCGGGCCAAAGAGCAGCCAGCGCATGTGCGGGTCCCGCAGGGTCTGGATGAATTCCTTCTTGACCATGTTGCCGATGCGCCGGAGTGAGGAGACAAATTTCATTCCAGCCTCTTTTGAAACGCGCGTGTGGCCATTATGATCAGCACCACGGCAATAATCCCCAAGGCGATGATGTCTCCTGCCAACATCCGCACCGGAGTGCCCTTGAGAAAAATACTGCGCAGGATGGAAACGTAATAGCGCGCCGGCAAGATGCGCGTGATCCACTGCACGAAGACGGGCATCTGATCGATGGGAAAGATAAAACCGGAAAGAAGAAATGCGGGCAACAGCGTCACCAGCAGAGCCAACTGGCTGGCCCCGAGCTGTGACTTGGCCGTGACCGAGAAAAAGTACCCCAGTGACAACACCCCAATCAGGAACAGCGCCGAGCAAGCAAACAACACCGTCCAGCTTCCCCGGAAGGGAACGCGAAACCACCAGACCCCCGCACCGGCGCAGAGCGCTGTATCCATCATCCCGATGACAAAATAGGGAACCAGCTTTCCGATCTGAATTTCCAGCTTGCGCACGGGTGTGGCGATGAGCTGTTCCATGGTGCCGCGCTCCCACTCCCGCGCCATGGTTAGCGAGGTCAGGAATGCGCCCACAACGGCCATCACCATGGCCACCACACCGGGCACGATATTGGCCATGCTTTCCAAGTCTTCATTGAACCATGTGTGTGGCTGGAAGGTGACGTTGGGGGTTACAGGCGGTAGGCCGTGGCGCTGCTGCCATTCGATCTGTATGTCTTGGGAGTAGGCTTGGATGATGCTCAGCGCGTAGCCCATACCGATGCTGGCGGTGTTGTTGTCGCTGGCATCAAGCAGCGCTTGCACAGGGGCCTGCCCGCGGGAGTGGAGTTCTTCCGAAAATTGCGGCGGCACCACCACGGCCACCGTACAGGCGCCCCGGTCAATCTGCCGGATGACGTCGTGATAGTTTTCCGCGACATGTACAATCGTGAAATAGTCAGTAGCCTGGAAATGCTTCAGCAGGTCTTGACTGGTTTGTGTCGCGTCGCGGTCGTACACGCAGAGGGGAATGTGCTTGATGTCCAGATTCACACCGTAGCCGTAAATGACAAGCTGCACAATCGGCATGGCGAAGATGATCAGGAGGCTGCGCGGATCGCGCCAGATCTGGATGACTTCCTTGTGCATCATGGCCAGGATGCGGCGCAGGCTCATGCGGCTCTCCCCGGTTTGGATTCACGCGCGGCGGTCAGAGCGACGAAGACGTCCTCGAGGCTGGGCGGAATCTGCTCCAGCCGGCCGACGCGGACCTGCCCGGCCTCCAGGGCCGCTCGGATCCCCGGCATGGTTGCCTGGGCGTTTGCGACGACGGCATGCAGACTGCTTCCAAAGACCGCCGCGTCGAGCACGCCCGGCGCGTGGCTCAGCGCTTCGAGTCCCGGCCCCAGCGGCTCGCATTCCACCAGCAGGAGCTGGTCTTTCATGGATCGCGTCTTCAGTTCTGTGGGCGTGCCCATGGCCACAATGCGCCCGCGATCGATCAGCACCAGGCGATTGCAGTATTCCGCCTCGTCCATATAGTGCGTGGTGACGAATACCGTGATGCCCTCGCCCACCATCTGTTGGATCAATTCCCAAAATTGCCGGCGCGACACGGGATCGACGCCCGAAGTCGGCTCGTCGAGAAAGACGATGGGGGGGCGATGCAGCACCGCGCACCCCAGCGCCAACCGCTGTTTCCAGCCGACGGCCAGGGCGCGCGTGGTGGTTTGCTCGCGGCCTTCGAGTCCCGCCATGTGCAGCGCCCAGGCCAAACGCGCGGCAAGAACTTTGCCGGGAACGCTGTACAACCCGGCAAAAAAGCGCAGGTTCTCGATAACTTTCAAATCGTTGTAGAGGGAAAACTTCTGCGACATGTAGCCAATCTGCTGGCGCACCGCCTCAGGCTCCTTGGCGACGTCAACCCCTGCCACCCACGCGCGCCCGGAAGTGGGTCGGAGCAGGCCGCAGAGAATGCGGATGGTCGTGGATTTGCCCGCGCCGTTGGGGCCGAGGAAGCCGAAGATCTCGCCGCGGTGCGCCTGGAAGCTGATGCTGTCCACCGCCACAAAGGTCCCAAAGCGCTTGGTCAGGTTTTCGACCAGCACGGAGGGTTCGCTTCCACTCATAAAGGTTTCGTTCCCCCGGCAGCTTCTGGCTCGCTCTCGACGGCCGATACAAACAAGTCCTCAATGGTCGCCGCTACGGGCTGGATGGAATCGTAAATGACGCCGGCCGATTCCAGCCGGGCGCGCAAATCCGCCAGCCGGCGAGCGGCTTCGTCCACAAACAGGTGGACGCGGTCGCCCACCAGCAACGCACTGCGCACGCCGGGGGCGCCCGCCAACGCCGCGCGCACCTGTCCTGGCTGCGCTGCGTGCACCGCCAATATCTCGCCGGGAAATTTCTTCTTCAGCTCCTCCGGCCGATCACAGAAAAGCATCCGTCCGTGATAGAGGAGCCCCACGCGATGGCAACGCTCCGCTTCGTCGAGGTACGACGTGGAAGTGAGAATCGCCACGCCCTCGGCCACCAGTGAATAGAGAATGCGCCAGAAATCCCGTCGCGACACCGGATCGACCCCGTTGGTCGGTTCGTCGAGGAGCAGCACTTTCGGCGTATGAATCAGCGCACATACCAAGCCGAGCTTTTGCTTCATCCCGCCGGAAAGATTTCCGGCGAGCCGGCTCCGGAAATCACTGAGGCCTGCTGCTGCCAGCAATTCCTGAGAGCGCTGTAAACGCTGGTTGCGGCGCACCCCAAAGAGATCTGCATGAAACCGGATGTTCTCGTCCACCGTCAAATCCTCGTAAAGTCCGAATCGCTGTGACATGTAGCTCAGGAGCGACTTGGCGCCTTCCGGGTCGTGCACGACGTCGCAGCCGGCAATCCTCGCCGCGCCCGAATCCGCGCCCATCACCCCCGCCAGCATCCGCAGCGTGGTGGTTTTTCCTGCGCCGTCCGGCCCGACCAAGCCGAAGATTTCTCCCGCATACACCTCAAAGCTGAGCCCGTCGACGGCGCGCACTTCGCCGAAATGCTTGCTCAAGGAGGAAACGGTGATGGCAGGAGAAAAAGTCATGGCGACTTTAACAACTGTGTCATTCCGAGCGCAGCGAGGAATCTTGCTCTGGTCTTTCTTCTGCGATCCGCGCCGAAGCAGAGCGAGATTCCTCGCTGCGCTCGGAATGACACCCTTTCGTGAGGGAGTTTTAGGCCCACAAATTACTTCACCTGGATGAAAGCGTCTGCCGGCATTCCGGGCTTCAGCTCGCGGTTGGGATTCTCGACGTCCACCTTGACCCGGTAAACCAGCGTGACGCGCTCTTTCTCCGTCTGCACGCTCTTGGGAGTGAATTCCGCCTGCGAAGAGATGAACGAAATCCGGCCGTGATAAATCCTGTCCGGGTAAGTGTCGGTGCGCACATCAACCACCTGCCCCCAGTGCACTTTGCCGAGATCCGTCTCGGGCACATATACCCGGACCCACAGATGGTCCAGGTCGGCGAGGGTCACGATGGGCGTGCCGGGTGAGACGACCTCTCCCAACTCCGCCTGCCGCACCAGTACCACTCCGTTGAAGGGCGCGCGCAGCACGGTATAGGCTAGCCGGATGCGTGACATTTGCAGGTTCTGGTCTGCTTGTTGAACATTGGAGTGCTCGACCGCCAGTTCTTCCTTGCGCGTTCCTTCCACGAGTTCGTTGTAGATTTGCTGCGCACGATCACAAGTAGCCTGTGCGCGGGTGATGTTGGTGGCGGCCAAGTCGCGCGTCTGCCCCGGGATTTCGTCCTTTTCGTAAAGCGCCTGGTAACGCGCGTAATCCTTCTTCTTCTGCTCGAGGTCAGCCTGAGCATCGAGCACCGCGAGCTTGGCGGCCTCGATGTCTTGCGTCCGGCTGCCCGCCAGACCGAGGGCGAGTTGCCGGTCGCGCACGCGAATAGCGGATTCGTCCTCGGCTACCTGTTGCCGGTAGTCATCGCTATCGAGCCGGGCCAGCAAGTCGCCGGATTTCAGGGTCATGCCTTCCTCCACCGGCAGAGCGATGATGCGGCCGGTCACCTTGAAGCTGACCAGACTCTCGTGCGCTTCAATGTTGCCGGAGAGCTTGAGCACGTTTTCCACAGTGGGCTTGCGGAACCACTGGGGATGGAAGTAAACCACTGCGCCGCCAATCGCCAATAGCAGCAGGAGCGGAATCACGCGTTTCATAGCTTTTTACCTCTTCCTATTGACTTCACCCCGCGACCGGCTCAGGGCTCGGCGAGGTATGTTTGGTAAATCTTTTCAGTTCCCCCTAGCGAGCGCGCGAGGGCCATGACGGCGTCGGCGTGCCGTGCCAGGGCCATGATGCGGTCATCTTGCGCGCTCGCCAGGCTGGCCTGCGCGGTCACCACCTCGATGTTGTCCGTCACCCCGTTGCCGAAACGGTCTTGCGCCAGGCTTAGCTCGCGCTCTGCCAGGTGGAGGGCTGCCTCGGTGACGGTCACTTGATTCTCGGTGGATTCCAGGTCCAGCACTGCCTTGCGCAGCTCCTGCTCGATCTCGCGGTTGAGGTCGTCAATCTGCGCGTTCAGGCGTTTCAACTGGCTTTGGAGTTCCGTCTTCTCTCCGGCGCGGTCCCGGTCAAACAAGGTGACCGTGAGCGTTCCCTGAATCTCGCCGGTTCCCGCCATGGAGCCGAACCCGCGCCCAATCGCTCCATAATCGCCGTTAACCGAGAGGGTGGGGAGATAGCGCGCCCGCGAGGCCTTGAGCTGCTCGACAATTGAATCTCGTTGCTTGAAAAGCGCGGCGTAGTCGGATCGCGCCTCGAGGGCGCTGTGCAGCGCCTGGTCTGCGTCGGTTGATTCCACGTGATGGAATTTCAAGGGCTCGGCCAAGTCCAGCGGGGCGCCGGGGCTCAGTCCGAGGAAATGAGCAAGGACGAGCAGGGAAGTCTGATAAGTGTTGCGCGCCACCAGCAGGTTCTGCTGGTCCCGCGCCAGTTGCACCTGGGCGCGAACCACGTCCACAGCGGTTGCCAGTCCCTGGGCGTGTTGGTCGCGCGCCAATTTCTCCAGGGTTTGCGAAGTCGTCACGCGAGATTCCGCCGCTGCTGCTTCCGCGGCGGAAGCCTGGGCGTCAAGATAAAGCCCTGCGGCCTGGCGGATCACCAAATCGCGCGCGTCCTGATAGTCGAGCTTGGCGGCCTCCTCTTGCCTTTCGCTGGCCTTCCAGTTGTGGTAGGCGTGGCGGTCAAGCAAAGATTGGCTCGCCGAAAGGCGGAAATCATAGTGGTTGAACGGACCGACGACGCTAGGCACGGTGGGAAAGGAAATTCCCATGGCGCCCAAATCGATATTCTCGCGGTTGGCTAACGCGTCCCCGTTGACGTGCGGCAGCAAGGAAGCCCGCCGCCGAGCGCGCGTGCCTTCCAATTCCTCGACTTGCGTACTCGCCACGCGCACGCTGAGGTTCTGCTTCAGTGCCAGACCAATTGCCTCCCGCAGCGTCAGCCGTCGCGGAGCGGTCTGCTGCGCATCTAGGGGCGCTCCGCCCGCAAACGACAACGTCACAAACAACGTGACCCACCTTGCACTCGACCGCATGAACCTTCTCCTTTGCCGCGCCGCGTCGATTACCTCGCGGCTTTCAATCCGGTTGCTTCCGCAGGCTGTCCAATACGAACTCCAGGTGCGCCTTACTGTAGGCGTCGAGATCGAGCCGGTGCCGCTCCCCGTGAAGCAATCTCCACACGATAGCCAGAACTCCCGGCGCGACCAGAATCTGCGGAAACTGCGCGGCCTTCGTCTGCCGGAACTCACCCGTAGCCACACCCCTCTTGAGCACCCGGCGGACCCGATTCAAACCCGGCTCAATAACCTCCCGATGGTAAATGTCGGCAAGCTGAGGAAATTTGCCGCTCTCGGCAATGAGCATGCGAACGATAGACCGCGCCTTGGCGTTTCTCACCACCTGGTACATCTGCGAAAGCAGCTCGCGAAGCAATTTTTCCGCCGACCCGCTGAACATCCCCGTAAGGGCGTCAATGCGCTTTTGAATCAAAGTGCGGACCACCGCCCGAAAGAGCCGTTCCTTATCCCGGAAGTAGAGATAGATCGTTCCCTTGGCGATGCCCGCCCGCTTGGCCACATCCTCGAGGCGGGTAGCCGCATATCCGTTGGTTCCAAACTCCTCGAGAGCGGCCGCCAGAATTTCCTTCTGGCGATGCAGCTTTAGCTCCCGCCGGCGCGGGGAGGACTTGGCGGCCTTTACTTGCCTGGAATTCAATGTCTTCATCGTTCTCTCCATCAAATGACTGAACGGTCAGTCATTATTCCTGGAGAGAAAGATAGCCGTAAGGAAACTCCTTGTCAACTGATTTTTACCAGGCTCTATTTGTTCGGACGCTCGATAAGGGCGGGGTATGGTTATTTCCCCCGCGGTGGGAAGACAAGTTGAAACCCTCATTCCCGTCGCGCGAACGCAGTGGCCTGGGTCCGCGCAACGGGGCCTCGGCTATCCCTTCGGTTCGGCCGCGGGCGGCGCAGAGGGGCTACACCAGGCGCGCATACCGGCTCGCAATTTCTCACGTTCTTCGGGGGTCATCTGCTCCCAGCGCTCCATCATGCGCTGGCGCCAGTGCATCGCGAAGCCGGGGCGCCCACGGAAGCCGCTGAAGAGGATCTTGCTCAGCACCAGGAGGCCCAATGCTTGCCAGAAGCTGATGGCATGCAGACCGAAGATGACCGGCATCAGCCAGTTCCATAGCCACATGACTACGAAGCTGAAAACCGTTGCCGCCAGGGCAACGAACAACAAAAGTTTCACTCCTCGCGAAATCCAATGCCTTTTCATCGTTTTCACCCTCACGCTTTCTTGAATTCTTCGTAGATGGCCCGCAAGCGCCGCCGCAGGTGGAGCACCGCGTAGTGCTTTCGGGAGAGCAAGGTGTTCACGCTCAGCCCGGTGGCCGCTGCCAGGTCGTTGAAACTCCGTCCCTCGAATTCATGGGCGATAAACACTTCGCGCTGATCCTCCGGAAGCTCGTCCAAAGCCACGCTAAGTTCTTCCAGCAGTACCTCGCGCGCGTAGGCCGCCTCGGGACCTGCATCGGGCGAAGGGAGAAGGTCTTCCAAAAAGAGCTGCTCTCCATCCTCCGCCTCCATTGTGGTGTTGACCCGCAATGGCTCGGCCCTTCGCTTACGGAAAAGGTCCGTGATGCGATTCCGGGCGGCCCGAAACAGCCAGGCGCCCACTTGCTCGATGGGCCTCATCAGCCGATAAGCCTGCACGAGTTCATAGAAGACATCTTGCAGGATGTCCTCTGCATCACTCTCCTCGACAACTTGCTTCCGGATGAAACTGCGAAGCCGGGATTGTTCCCGCGCGATTGCCGGCGAGATGCGGTCGTTTTGCTCTTCGGTCATCGGCTCGATGCTGAGCGCGTCCTTCATCCACTTGTGTAGACGGATCAGCGATGCCGATATTTTATTGAATTTTCGCTTGCAGATGTTTTATTGCGGCCCACATTGTGACATCGGAACAACATTCTGCAACAAGACGGACTACAAACTGTGTGACAGGATTGCTTCCACTTCCTTCGGACCGATGTCTTGGCGTTCTCCGAGAGTCGTCCAACCGCGAGCTGCGAGGCGCTTGGAAACAGATTCGACGACATCCGGGGCCACACCGTAGTCCTTCAAATGAGTCTTCACACCCACAGACTCGAAGAATGTCCGGGTGTTCTGGATGGCCTGGTCGATCTTTTCATCCTCGGCGCCTGTGCGAAGGCCCCAGACGCGTTCGGCATATTGCAGGAGTTTGGCGCGTTTGGCTTGCTTCCGCTCTGCCAGGACTCCGGGAAAGACGACAGCCAGTGTTTGGGCATGATCCAAGCCACGCAGCGCTGTGAGCTCGTGGCCGACCATGTGGGTCGTCCAGTCCTGCGGGACTCCGAGGCCAATGAGTCCATTGAGTGCCATGCTCGCACACCAACACAAATTGGCGCGTGAGTTATAGTCGGCCGAGTGGGCAAGCGTCTTAGGCCCTTCCTCGATCAGGGTGAGCAGGATCGATTCCGCAAATCGGTCCTGGAGTGGGGCGTTCGCCGGGTAGGTCAAATATTGCTCGAGTGCGTGCGCAAACGCGTCCACGATGCCGTTACCCACCTGGCGCGCAGGCAGCGTGAAAGTCACCTCGGGGTCGATGATTGAGAATTTCGGGTACACGAGTGGGCTGGCGAAGGGAAATTTTTCCTGCGTACCCGCCCGCGAGATGACAGCAAACCAGTTCATCTCCGAGCCGGTAGCCGGGAGCGTCAACACCACACCGAGCGGAACGGCAGCGTTCACGGGCGCATTCTTGGCCAGAATATCCCAAGGCTCGCCTTCAAATCTTGCTGCCGCGGCAATAAATTTCGTGCCGTCCAAGACCGAACCGCCACCCACCGCGACCAGGAAATCGATTCTTTCGCGCTTCACCACTTCGACGGCCTTCATGAGTGTTTCATACGCGGGGTTGGGCTCGATGCCACTGAACTCGCTCACAGTGTGCCCTTGCAGATTGGCTATCACCTGGTCATAGACACCGTTCCTTTTGATGCTGCCACTACCGTAGGTCACAAGCAACCGCGCACCCGCAGGAACCGCGCCGCGAAGCTTCGCGATCTGGCCCTTTCCGAAGAGAATCTTCACCGGATTGAAGAATTCAAAGTTCTCCATTCGTCCTCCTTCAGCCCGCTTACGCTCGCCACACGCCGGGGATGGCTTGCTGGCAGTATTGGCATTTGCCGTTGTGGATGTGCACCGTGCTGACGGTGTACCCTGTACGTTCCACGACAATCTTGCGGCATTTGGGGCAATAGGTATTCTCGGCGGGGTGGCCCGGCACATTGCCGATGTACACGTAGTGAAGGCCCTCGGCGTCGGCGACGGCCTTGGCGCGCTCGAGCGTTTCCAGCGGCGTGGGAGGAAGGTTCTTCAAAAGGTATTCGGGATGGAAGCGCGAGAAGTGGAGCGGAACGTCCGGTCCTAATTCGGATTTGACCCACTTGGCGAGCGCTTTGAACTCCGTGTCGCTGTCGTTCAAAGTGGGAATCACAAGGTAAACGATCTCATTCCATACCCCGTGCTTGCGGATAGTCACCAGGCAATCGAGCACCGGTTTCAGTTCGGCGTTGACTACTTCCTTGTAGAACTTTTCTGAATAAGCTTTCAGGTCCACCTTGATGGCGTCCACCTGGCGGCAGATTTTTTGCAGAGGCTCTTGTTGGATGTAACCGCCGGTGACCATCACGCTCTTGACGCCCAGGCCGCGACCAGCCTCGGCGCAATCGGCCATGTATTCGTAAAACACCACAGGCTCGCTGTAAGTGTAGGCGATGGTCGGGCACTTGTACTGCCCGGCCAACTCCGCCACCTTCTGCGGCGGCGCGTAGCTCGACCGGACCTGCTCGGGGCGGACCTGGGAAATATCCCAGTTCTGGCACATCTTGCAGTTCACATTGCAGCCCGCGGTGGCAATGGAGAACGCGACGGTGCCAGGGAGAAAATGGAAGAAGGGTTTCTTCTCGATGGGATCAATGTGAGCCGTCACTACGCGGGAATGCACCAGGGTGTAATAGGTGCCGCCGCGGTTTTCACGCACCCCGCAATAGCCACGCTCCCGGTCGTCGATGACGCATTCGCGCGGGCAGAGCTTGCATTTGATTTTCCTGTAGGCCTGTTTATCGTAGAACTTGGCTTCCTTGATGAATTGCGAGTCGTCCTCCGCGAGCGGAGCAGCGAAGATGGGGACAGCATCCTGCCGACAGATAACTGCCCCGGCGCAGGCGGCGAGGCAGGGAAGGGAAGCAGCCTTCAGAAAAGCTCGCCGGTTGAAGGCGAGGCTGCCGGTTTCTTCGGGGCGAACTCGTGGTGTCCGAGAAGAGGCCTCGAGGAGTTGCAAATCATATTTCATTGCCATCAGACTTCCACCACCTTAATGTTTTGGGGATCGTTGGTTCCCAGACCGTGTTGCGGGTCGGCAGCCGTCGAAATGTAAACAGGCTCGCGCTTCATGTCCCGCAACGATTTCATGCCCACTTCGGCGCGCTTCTTTTCGATGATTTGCCAGCCCGTGTGATCGAGCGCCACAGGGTCGTGCCCGACGATCAAGCCATTGTACGGCCAGGTCCAGTGAGGCATGAAAGAG
>JBEKUR010000074.1:0-23468 GCA_049514855.1 Terriglobia bacterium | reverse complement strand
CGGCACGGCGCTGGTGACCCCCTTCAGGAAGGATGGCTCCCTGGACCTTGATGCCCTGCGGCGTTTGGTTCAGTTCCAACTCCGCGCCGGCATCGACTTCCTTGTCCCCTGCGGCACAACGGGAGAAACCCCTACGCTCGAGCACGCTGAGTACCTCGCCGTCGTCCGCGCCGTTGTCCAGGAAGTGGCGGGGAGGGTTCCCGTGATT
This sequence comes from Terriglobia bacterium, assembly GCA_049514855.1. Taxonomy (GTDB): domain Bacteria; phylum Acidobacteriota; class Terriglobia; order UBA7540; family UBA7540; genus CAVROP01. The sequence continues at coordinate 23,260 of JBEKUR010000074.1, read as the reverse complement.
GCGGGAGTGGGCGGAAATAACACCCGGAAAGTGATCGATCTTGCCGCCGAGGTGCGCGGGCTAGGCGTGCAGGGAATTCTTTCCGTAGCCCCTTACTACAACAAGCCTACCCAGGAAGGCCTTTACCAGCACTTCCAGGCCATGGCGGAATCTACCGACCTTCCGATCATTGTTTACAATGTTCCGGCACGCACCTCGTCCAATATCGAGCCCCTCACCGTGGCCCGCCTCTCGAAAATCCCAAACATCATCGGCATCAAGGAGGCGTCCGGGAGTATCGTGCAACAAATGGAAGTCCTCGCCGCCGTCCCGCCGGGCTTCCGCGTGCTTTCCGGCGACGACTCGTTCACCTTCCCGCTCATGGCGCTGGGTGGCGTGGGTATCATCTCCGTCATCTCCAACGAAATCCCGGGCGAGATGACCAGACTAGCGCACCTGCTTCTGGAGGGAAAACTCCAGGCAGCGCGCCAACTCCACTTCAGCCTGTTGCCCCTGATGCAAGTGAATTTCATCGAGACCAATCCCATTCCCGTCAAGGCCGCACTCGCCATGATGGGCATGATCGAGGAAGTTTATCGCCTGCCCATGGTCCCCATGAAACCCGAAAACCGCGCCAAGCTTGAAAAGGTGCTGGCCGCGCAGGGGTTGCTGAATGACCGCAGAGACGCCGAGTAGAGAGGGACCGCGGAACATGCGAGCGTCCGCTGTCAGCAGCAGGTAGCACAGCGCGGCCGAGCCGCAACCAAACCCAAAATCTCTTGGGTAAGCAATTGACCCGTCCAAAGCCTCTATTTATGCACCTTTCGTAAGGCAGTTGGAAAAAAGCTTGTCAAGAAAACAAGAAATTACGGGCTTGCAATGCAGAGTCTCGTTCCCCAGAGACTCTGCGGCTTTTGAATGGGCAGGAGGACCCAGGCGGGGAGCAGAAAGCGGAAAGCACGAAGCCGAGAGCACAAGGTAGGGACCGGATACTCTTCATTCTGACTCCTGACTTCTGACTTCTGCTTTTGCAGGACATGAAGGCGGATCATGCGCCCCATCGCACGCGCACAAGCCCCAGAGTCTCTGGGGAACGAGGCTGTGCGCTACCCACTTTTGGCAAATACGCAACTCCTGAATTCTGATCCTCATCTCGGATGCACGCCCCCGCTGTGCCGAAACGAAATGGCTTCGGCGCCTTGCCCGCTCGCCGTGGAAGAAACCTCAAGCCAACTCGTCCGCCTATGCGTTGACATGGCCTGCCGGTCCAACCTAAAATCCATATCGGAAGCAGGGGCTTCCCTCCATGATCGGCCAAACACTTGGCCACTACCGTATTCTCGAAAAAATAGGCGCCGGCGGAATGGGCGAAGTCTATCGAGCCCGAGACGAACGGCTAGGACGGGACGTGGCAGTAAAGGTATTGCCCCCTGATCTGGTGCCCGACGAGTCTGTCCGCAAGCGCCTGCGCAAAGAAGCGCAAGCACTTTCTAAACTTAATCATCCTAACATCGAAATCCTTTTCGAATTGGGCAGCAAGGACGGCGCAGAGTTTCTTGTCGTGGAGTACGTGCCCGGGGTCACCCTGAGCGATCGCCTGGCCCAGGGGCCGCTGCCCGAGAGGGAGATCGCGCGGCTAGGCGTACAGTTGGCCAACGGGTTGGGGGCCGCGCACAGCCAGGGGGTTGTACATTGCGACCTTAAGCCAAGCAACTTACGCATCAACCCTGACGGGCGACTGAAGATACTCGACTTCGGAATTGCAAAGTCGTTGAGGGTGACGAGGGAATCGTCTAAATATGATGTCACAACCGAAAGCACGGCCGGGGATCAAGGCGTGGCAGGGACTTTGCCCTACATGGCGCCTGAGCAGCTACGGTCTGAACCTGCTGACGCTCGAAGTGACCTCTACTCAGCGGGTGCGGTGCTGTACGAGATGGCGACCGGCCAGCGGGCATTTCGGGATGGACTACCGGCCCGGTTGACAGACGCCATCTTGCATCTGCCGGCCGTCCCACCCCGTGCGGTGAACGCCAGGATCTCTCCGGAACTGGAGCGGATCATTCTGAAGTGCCTACAGAAGGAACCGGAAAATCGCTACCAGTCCGCCGCAGAACTGGAAGTAGATCTACGGCAGTTGGCAACACTCGAGGTTCCGCGATCGGGGACGGCTGTGCGGCGATTGCCGATTTGGCGGCGACATCCAGGCGTGGCAACCGCCTTAGCCGTGGCGCTGTCAGCGATTGTCGTTGGTTTGAGTGTTGGGAGATGGTGGGAACAGCAAGCAGGGACGGTCCGGGACGCATTCAGTCGCTGGCAGTTTTACCGCTCCAGAATTTTTCCGGGGATCTCCAGAAGGATTACTTCGCCGATGGGATGACCGATGAACTGATTGCAGATCTCTCCCAAATCAGCGCGCTCCGGGTGATCTCGCGGACGACGATGATGCAGTACAAGGGCACGCGAAAGCCTCTACCGCAGATCGCGCGAGAACTGAGCGTCGATGCGGTGATCGAAGGTTCGGTGTTGAGCTCCGACAACCGCGTGCGCATCACCGCGCAGCTAATTCAGGGGGCAACCGACAAACACCTGTGGGCCAGAAGTTACGAGCGCGACGCGCGAGACGTGCTGAAGCTGCAGGGCGATGTTGCTAGCGCTATCGCAGATGAAATCAGAATTGCCGTGACACAGCAAGAACGAGCGCGCCTCACCCACGCGCCCCCGGTAATCCCCGCCGCTTACGAGGCTTATCTTAAAGGCCGCTATCACTCGCAGCAGGGGACTGAGCACGACCGGCAGCAGGCCCGGCAATACTTCGAACAGGCAGCGCAGATAGATCCGAATTACGCTTCCGCTTATGCCGGCTTGGCCGATTATTACTGGTCGACGGATGAACTGCCCCCACGCCTGGCCATGCCCAAAGCGAAGCATTATGCGCTCAGGGCCCTGGAGATTGACCCCACTTTGGCCGAGGCGCACACCTCGCTGGGGGCTGTCCAATTCTTTGCGGATTGGAACTGGTCAGAGGCCGAGAGAGACTTTAGGCGCGCGCTCGAACTGAACCCTGGCTATGTGGAAGCGCATCGTATGTACTCAACTTACCTGTCGGCAATGGGGCGGAGCGAGGAAGCCTTGGCCGAGATCCGCAGGGCGCAAGAGCTCGACCCCCTTTCCATCGCGACCCAGATCACCGTCGGGTGGACGTTCTACTATGCTCGTCGCTACGACCAGGCCGTCGAACAGTGCGGGAAAATCCTCGAGTTGGAACCTAATTCCGTCGGCGCCCGCGATTGCTTGGGGCTCAGCTACTTGGCCAAGAAGAAGTCCAAGAAAGCCATCGAAGAGTGTCAAAGGGCGGTAAACCTTTCCGGCAACGATTTGAACCGCGCCGTGGATCTTGCGCGCGCCCATGCACTGGCGGGCAACAAGGCCGCGGCGCGCTCCGCGCTAAAGGAATTGCGCGCGCGAGCCCTACGAAGCTACGTACCCCCGTCGTTATTCGCACAAATCCATTTTAGCCTGGGGGAGAAGAAGCAGGGGCTTGCTTGGCTGGAAACGGCCTACGCTGATCGTGATCTATACCTGGCATGGCTCAAGGTGGAGCCCGCATTCGACTCTGTTCGGTCCGACCCGGGCTTCCGGGATCTCATGCGTCGTCTAGGCCTCCCGCCCTAGAGCCTCTTCGAAAGGACTTTCTCCAACGTGCTCCGCACACTTCGCGGTCGGTTGTGGGCCGCAAAGTCCACTTCGCAGCCGAGCGAACTCGTCCCTGAGAACCCCAGGGTGACTTGCGCCCCTCCTTCAGCCAAGTGGCATCCAACGCCCCGGCGGCCGGCTCGGCCCCGAATTGTCCCCCTGAAGCAGCGTCAGCCTGTTGTTGTTTGAGGGCACGCTGCAAAAGTCGCGAGACTGTCCTTGGTGTGGTTGATAACCACTGTCCAGCTTGATGACTCAGTCGCCTCGGGAATTCCTTTACCGCGCGGCGGCTTTGCGCAATGCGAAGTCCACAATACCGGCTGTTCACCATACAGCTTGTGTTTTTCAGCAAAGGCCAGGGGGTTCCGGTCAAACTCGCTAAAGAGTTCGGCCGTCAGGGTCAGCACCACGACCCGAGGCCAATCAGGGTTCAAATCTGTTTCCCACAGCTTTAAGACTTTACCGCCCGATAGCAACTCCTCCCAGGCGGCGGGTTTCCGTTGCATGAGCGCCCTCCCTTTTCCGGATGAACTGAGTTATACCTATGTTCGCTTTGTATACCTGCGGGGACTTAAAGTCAAGCGGTTAATTTATCGTCTCGACTGGCGCTCATGGCACGGAGTGCAGAGTGTTGACCTTACCGCAGACCCTGCGACTTTTCGATCTCGGGGTGGCGCTCCCGATTGTCACGCAGGACCTTCGCCGGAATCCCGATTCACACCTCAAGAGCGAATCCGCATATTAACAATTGAGTAGACAGAAATTAGATTGAGAGCCACAGAGTGTGAAAGTCACCCCCGCTGCGCCACCCGCTCGTCCCTCCGAGGCGAGGTCCTTGCCGCGACTTCTCCCCAACGGTCATTGAGTGCATACCAGGGTGATGGGGATCTTTTGGGAAACGGCCCCGTTGGGAGGATCCAACTGGAGTTGTTCCCACTGCTTGATAGTCTTCCCAGGGTCACCGGATAATGTCCAGTTTTCTTGAACCGTCCGAGACTGGTTGGGGCCAGAGAAGCTAATCACTTTAGGGGCGCTGGTAGCCCCATCACTCCGAACCCAGGCATAACGGATGTCTCCGGTTCCCGTGGATTGCAGCCCGGCATAAAACGTATACCGATGCGGGCAGTTGCCTTTGAAGTAGTCGGGATGGACCCAGACGCGCAGAATGGTCGCGCCGCTGGTTCCGGCGGCAATCGGTTGCCCGACTGATGCTTCGGTGTGAGGCTTACTTTCTTTCTCGCCCAGGTTGACATTCGTGGAGAGCTTCACTTCGGGAAGCGCGGCCTCGGCGTGAGCGCTGATTCCCGTGCTGCTCATCTCGCCCGGGACTTGAGTGTCGCAGTTGGAGGGCGGAGCGAAAAGCGAGTCGGGCGGCTTGCTGAAACTCACTTGCTTGACCTCCAGAAGAGTTAGGGGTTTGCCGTCCGGACCGGGCATTTCCGTTTTGACGACGAAATTGCCCTTCTCCACGATCCAAACCCTGGACTTGCCTCCCGGTCCGGAGATTTCTTCGATTTTGGCCGGGATACCGTTGATGTTTTCAGTTCCCACAACCTTCGCGTTCTGCTGGGCCAAGCCAGCCAGTGATGCGGCGGAGGCTGCAATGGGGTCATAGTTGGATGGCATGTCCGTGTCCACGTAGCGCATCCAGGAGCAAGTGTTATTAATCATATCGCGCTTGTACGCTTTATGCGCCGGAAGGTCGAACAGGTAGCGCACCTGGACGCCCCTGGGTTTGCCCGCCGAGGCAGCAATCGTCACCTCGACGACTTCTTTGGAACCATTACGATAGAGTTTGACGTTCGACTCTCGGTCGGCGGACATACTTTCATACGTGGTCCGGGAGATTAGGCTCGCCGAATACGTTTGCGGCATGGAAGACTGCGCCGATAGACGTGGGACGGCGAAGGCCGAAAAGAACGCCAGTGCTAGGATGGTATGTCGGAAATATCGAATCGCCATTGTGCCCCCCTTGGCAACAATAATATCGCTGCTTGCGCCCGTGCCTTCACTGCTCCAACACGAACTGATCGTTCCTCGTGGCGATACGCACGGTCGTCTGCTGGGCGAGGGCCACGCGCACGTGCTCCGCTTTCAGGCTCGTCTCGCCGGCCCTAACCACCACCGTGTACTCTCCCGGCGAAAGCTCCTCGGCCCCGGCCCCGGCTTCGCCGGCGGCCACCTCTTTGCCCGTCGCGTCCAGCACGCTGTATGGAAAGCGGTCGACCGCCGCCATTTGGAGCGCCCGCGCCAGCGCCGCCCCGCTCTCCGCCGCATAGAAGCGTAGCGCCGGTGCCACCCCCGAGGCATCGCCAGATCACGTCATCATCAATCGATCAGTCCTATCGCGGACCCCTTGCCTGTCCCCTGACACCTGGAATCTGCTCTTCCCCACCTACCACCTACCGTCTGCCACCTACCACCTACGACATATCATCTATGTCCTTTGTTTTCAGCAACATTCCCGCCTTAAAGGGCTAAGTGCCTTTTTTTTCATACACATTCCCGGCTTGTCCTCGAGTTTTCCATTGCGGTCCTTTTTTTTCATAGACATCCCCGCGTCGCTCGTTCATTTTTTAGAGTTACTGCGCTCGTCGTGGCAAAGGGAGGCAGTGACATGCTGTCGGTTCGGAGAGAAGGGTGGGGAGCCATCCGTGAGGTCTCTCGGATCATGGCAGAACAGCCGGGCATCATCTCCTAGGCTATCACATTAAGCATAGCTTGTCAAGGGCCTTTTTTGAGAACTTTCCCCTTTTTTTTGTTCGTGGGATGCGATTCACCTTATTCGACGCGGTATCGTGAGTGCGGCACTTCTTTTCCGATGTTCAGCGCCGATCTGGGCCGCAGGGCGTCTTTAGTGAAAATAAAGGCTTTTCCGCTAGCCTCGTCAACTTGGGAAGTCGCGCGCGGCCGCTCCAAAAGCGGCTAGACCGTCCTTATGGAGTCGAAATTGAAGTGTTCGCAACCCATCACTTTTTGAGATATGTATCCGCCTTGTTTTCAGTAGTTACACCGAATTCATGCCAAATTCTGAGGAAACTCCTGTCTTTTTTGAGGCAGGGTCATCGCTCCGTCGCGGGTGATGTGGCGCCGCCCGGAACCTGTTCCCACATCCTCGGGAGGGCGGCACGTGTCGGTCTCGCCGCGCGGGACCGTCTTTGCCATCCGAGACCGAGGGATTCTGAGGCGTTGATGCCGGGCTGGAGGAGTCGCCCGGCGCGTCTTCCTCCCAGATAAAAAAACCCGGCCTTGGCGGAGGGGTTGGTCGCCGAGGTAGAGCAAGAGCTCGAGGCCCTGCTGGGCGCCGGCGCCGTTGAGGAACTGGACTTGGAGGCGGTGGAGACGGCCTTGTGACGCCGGGCGCTGCGCGTGGCGGCACGGCTCCTGGAGGAGCGCTTGAATGCGGATCATGGCGACCAGAGCGGCGCCACCCGGCCGTGTGGGTGCGGCCAGAAGGCCCGCTACGTCGGGCGGCGAGCCAAGCGCTTTCAGAGCGTGCTGCGAGGACTGAACCTGGAGCGGGCCTATTATCATTGTCCGGCGTGCGGCGAGGGGTGCTGCCCTGCATCAGGTTCGCGCACTCCGAGCTTGCCGAGGCTCTCATCGAGTTGTAGCGCGGAGACTCGTTCCCCAGGGACTCTGCGGCTTTTGATCGCGCAGCAAGACCCAGGCGGTGAACAGAAAATAGTTGCCATAGAATGCGTCTCCCTTCGTATGCAAACGGAGTCAGCGTAGCGTCAAAAGTTCTCATGGGCGATGACTGCGGTCACACCGCGTGCAGTCGAGAGTCGAAACGCGATGGGTGCCAGCGTTGCAAGTCCCAGGGTCGCCCGGCAAGACTCCCAAGTGCAGACGCGGCAGGTCGGAAAACGGGCTGGCACCCATCGGCAGGACAGAAAGTCATGGATTCACTTCGAAAGCGATTCACTTGAAGCCGCAATCCTTCTTGGCCGTATCAAAACCGGCTGTTTTGCTTAATCAAAGGAAAGTAATCTGTCGAAAAAAAGAGTGAGTTGCACCGGCAGCAGTTCTGGCATTCGCGGTATCAACTCGTACTTGGGCTGCGACGGGGACTACGTCGAACATTGTGACTGTTTCCGCGCAAGCCACCGATTGTCAAGAATCAAAGACCTTTCACGTGCTACTGCGGCTGATGATTTGTACTGACGTTGACTCTTTTCAACTTTCAGCCTTTTTCCAGGCGACTCGATGCCTTTTGGAAATGGCGGATGCGGACCTGAAGGGCACTTATGCGCAGTTTTTCAACGCGCTTCACGGCTTTTGGAAGAGCCCACGAAAACGGACAGCACTGCACCCCCAGTGACGTGGGCTAGCCCAAGCGCAGTAAAGGACAATATAAGAATAGCCTTGTGTCCGTTTAGTGACCCAGGTCGCCTCGCCACTCTTGAATGCCAAAGCCCTGAGCGGGCCACGCCATGAATCATCTCACACGAACGAAAGTGAACCTAGGCTTAGGATTTGGACTGACGTTCTTGGCGCTTGCTACCATCCTTAGCGTTCGAGAATCCGTGCAGTCGATTGAGGCGGCTCGTTGGGTGAACCGCACACACGAAGTGCTGGAGCAAGTCGGCACAATTCTTTCCCTCGTGCTAGACGGTGAAGCCGCGCGGCGGGGCTATGTCCTGACCGGGGACCCGAGCTTTCTAGAGCAATACGAGACCATCCCAGAGAAACTCCAGGCTTCACTGCGGCGTCTCCAGGAACTTACCGCTGACGATGCATTCCAGCAGGAACGCCTCAAGGAGCTGAAACCCTTAATTCAGAAAAAGCTAGAGAACCTTCAGACCAGCATCGAGCTCCGCAAGCAGCCGGGAACCGCCTTGACCTACCAGGAATTACTGACTGAACAGGGCAAGAAAATGACAGACCAGATCCGGCGGCTGACGGGTGAAGTGCAGCAGAAGGAAGGCACGTTGCTGATCGAGCGGGCAGCCAGAAGCCAGGTGAGCGCCCGAACCGTGGTGAGCTTGATTGCGCTGGGGAGCCTGCTGAGTTTGTTAACGGTGTCGGTTTCGTTACTCATAGTGAACCTCGACATGAGCAAGCGAAAGCGCGCCGAAAACGCCTTGCGCGCCAGCGAAGAGCGTTACCGCACTCTTTTCAGAAAGGCAGCGGAGGGAATCCTGGTCGCCGACACCGAGACCAAGAAGCTCCTTTATGCCAATCCTGCCGTGTGCCGAATGCTGGGTTACACCGAAGAGGAGCTGGCGGGCCTGAGCGTACGTGACATTCACCCGCCCGAAGATAGGGCAAGGGTCATGAGCGAATTCGAGGCTCAGGTACGGGGGAAAAAAACGACCGCAGTAGCCCTGCCGTGCCTCCGCAAGGACGGCACCAGGATTTATGTGGACGTCACCAGCGCCGTGATGGTGATCGACGGAATGCCCTGTAACGTAGGTTTCTTTAGCGACGTCACCGAACGCAAACGGGCCGAGGAGGCCTTGCGCGAGGCAGAAGAGCAATTTCGCTTGCTGTTTGCCTCGACCCCCCTGCCCACCTTCCTTTGGGATCTGGAGACGCTTCAGTACCTCGAGGTTAATGACGCTGCCGTCTTCCATTCCGGCTACTCCCGCGACGAGCTCCTGAGGATGCGGGTCACGGACCTCCTGCTGCCAGAAGCCGCCCCCCGCATTCTCTCCCAAATGCAGGTGATACGCACCCAGTCACGAGATCGCGGCCACGGGCGCCACAGACTTAAAGACGGACGAGTCGTTGACGTGGAAGCTGATGCCCATGCTCTGCATTTTCGCGGACGAAGAGCGGTCCTCGGCGTCATTCAGGACATCACGGAGCGCAAGCGGGCCCAGCAAGCCCTGCAAGAGAGCGAGGAAAGATACCGGGATTTGGCTGAAAACGCTGCCGAGCTTATCCAGAGTGCTTCTGCGCAGGGACAGTTCCTTTACGTCAACCGCGCTTGGCGGCAAACCCTCGGTTACAGCGAGGAGGAGATTGCGCGTCTCTCCATCACGGACATCATCTCTCCTCGGCACCTAACACATTGTCAGCAGGTACTGGCGGCGATCATGGCCGGCGAGACGGTGAATGACGTTGAAACGGTGTTTGTGGCCAAGAACGGTACAGAGATTATCGTCGAGGGATCCGTAAATTGCAGGCTGGTCGACGGCAAGGCGGTCGCCACAAGCGGCATCTTCCGCAACGTCACCGCCCGCCGGGAAATAGAAAAAATGAAGAACGAGTTCGTCTCCACGGTAAGTCACGAATTACGAACACCCCTCACCTCCATACGCGGGGCTTTGGGTCTTCTGGCCGGAGGCCTACTGTCCGCCGATCCCAGCAAGGCGCGGCGCATGGTCGATATTGCCGTAGCCAATACCGACCGCTTGGTCCGCCTCATTAACGACATTCTCGATATCGAGCGGATAGAGTCCGGCCGGGTCAAGATGGAAAAACGAGCCTGCGAGGCCACCAGCCTGATGTTGCAGGCTGTGGATTCGGTGCGAGAATTGGCGGACAAGGCAGCAGTGAAATTGGAGGTGTCAGCGGGGCCGGGAAGAATCCTGGCCGATCCTGACCGCGTCATCCAGACCCTGACGAATCTTCTGGACAACGCCATCAAGTTCTCTCCACAAGGAAGTACCATTTCACTCAATCTCGGGCGGCAGAACGGCGACATGTTGTTCGAGGTGAAAGACCGGGGGCGGGGGATTCCGGCGGATAGACTCACCGTAATCTTTGAGCGTTTTCAGCAAGTCGATGCGTCGGATCGGCGGGAGAAGGGGGGCACGGGCTTGGGCCTCGCAATCTGCCGCAGCATCGTGGAGCAACACGGCGGCCGCATTTGGGTGGAGAGTGTCTTGGGGCAAGGCAGTTCGTTTTACTTCACCTTGCCAGTTATGGAGGAACAAGTCGTGACCGTTATCCCGGCAGTGGCTGCCGGAGCACGAACGGTCCTTGTGTGTGACGATGATGCGTCGATCCTCGCCGTCGTGCAGGAGTTGCTGGAACAACGCGGTTACGGGGTGGTGGCGGTGGGTTCCGGTCGGGAGGCCGTCAAGCAGGCAGTCGCCCAACTGCCCGACGCCATTCTGCTCGATCTCTTGATGCCGGAGATGAACGGGTGGGAAACCATGACCGCGCTGAGGGAGCGCCCGGAAACCTGCGAAATTCCTATTATCATTCTCAGCGTGCTGCCGCCGCGTGACCTCAGGAAAACGGACGTTGAAGTGGTGGGTTGGATTCAGAAGCCTGTTGATGAAACCCTGTTGTTTCAAACCCTCTCGATCGCCATCAGCAGGCCTGGCAAGTCAGCTCGGGTGCTGGTGGTCGAGGATGACGTGGACCTGGCGCGTGTCATCCGAGAAGTCTTCGAGCGCCACGGTCACGAGGTTTACCTCGCGCAGACGGGCCGCCAGGCGGTCCAGTTGGCGGAGCACGTTCTGCCAAATCTGGTTGTGTTGGATCTGGTGTTGCCGGAAGGGGATGGGTTCGAGGTGGTCAGCGCACTTCGCCAGAACAAGGTGTTGCGCCGCGTGCCCCTGGTGGTCCACACCGCGAAGGACCTTGATGACCCCGAGCGCGCCAGGCTGAGGCTTGGAAAGACCGTTTTCCTCACGAAAGGACGGATCTCCCACGAGGAGTTTGAAAAGCAGGTGCTTGGCTTGCTGAAGGGAATCATGTCCGCGACAGTCGAAAGAGGATCTGCATGAACGTTAAACGCATTCTTATTATTGATGATGAAGATGATATCCGAGAAGTGGCAAAGCTCAGCCTGGAAATTGTAGCAGGGTGGGAAGTTCTGGCCGCAAGGTCCGGGGCTGAGGGGTTAGCCATGGCAGAGGCCGAATACCCAGATGCCATTTTGCTTGACGTCATGATGCCGGAAATGGATGGGCCGGCCACACTCCGGATGCTTCAGGATAACCCTGCCACTCAGAAAATACCGGTCATACTCATGACGGCGAAGGTGCAGGCCACCGACCAAGAGGCGTTTAGGACGCTACGGGTGGCCTCGGTCATCGCCAAACCTTTCGATCCGATGCAATTGGCCACCCAGGTGTCGACCGCTTTGGGCTGGGTTCAGCAGGCGCCTGGGCATTGCCGTTGCGCTGGGGATTCGGAGGAGTTGAGCCCAACCAATATGGAAGCCAGCGCTCTTGAAGAGGCCCGGATGGCTGTGGCGCAACTCTGGGATTCCTTCCGCGACACCATCAGGGAGCGCGTGCAAGTCCTCGAAGAAGCCGTAACCGCTTTGCAGAAGCAGAAACTCAGCGACTCGCTTCGGCTAAAAGCGGAGCAGGAGGCTCACAAGCTGGCGGGATCGCTGGGGACCCTCGGCTTCGTGGAGGGATCAAAGCTAGCGGGCACGATCGAAATGCATTTCCGGCCTGATGCGCTCCTGACGCTGGAGCAACTGCCGGACCTGCAGGAGAAGGTGGCGGCGCTTCGCAGTGGGCTAGAAAAGCCCCCGACCGCTTGAGGGCATTTTCCGCAACTTCTTAAGGGGTCGCGCGTCCTCTTGGGAATTCTTTGCAAGAAACGCATAGGTTTGGAACTGGTGCTACAGGCCATAAGTGCGACGCAGCAGCCGCGTCACACGCGTGTGGAGCTCCGGAATGGAGACCGGCTTCCCCATGTAATCGTCGGTACCCACCAGAAAGCCCTGCGAACGACTCTGCTCATCGGTGTTTGCACTCAGCATCAGTACGGGGATAAAGGCGGTCTGGATATTCGCGCGCAGCTTGCCGCAAACCTCGAAGCCGCTCATTCCCGGCATGTTCAGGTCGAGAATCACCAGGTCGGGTTTCAGATTCTCTGCCGCCTCAAGACCCTCCGGGCCATTAGCGGCCTGAATCATTTCCGGATGGAAAGGCAGTGGTTCCAGGGCTTGAACCACGATGGTGCGCACCACGACATCGTCGTCCACCACCAGGATGCGCGGCCGCTTGCCTAGCTCTCCCGTCGGGGCAGGGAGAAGAGCCGTCGTTGCAAGTTTCGGACGTGGGCGAGCGGCTGGAATCTCGGCGCCTTCCACCTCGGCCTTTTGATCAGGGCTTTCGGCTAGGGTGGCAGCGGTCTTTCCCGCCTGAGCATTGCAGTAGGGGCAGATCTTCCATTCCAGCTTCAGCTCCTGCCGGCAGGAATCACAGATGGCTTTGAGCGGAAAGCGGCAGTAAGGACAAGCGGCAAAATCGCGGTTGATGAGGGTGCTGCAATGCGGGCAGCGTAAAACCTCCTCCTCTTGAAGTTGGATGACGCGCAGGACTTCCTCGACAGTGGTCACGCCTTGCCGAACTTTATCCAGAGCGTCGTCGTAGAGGAAGATCGTGCCGCTAGCCACCGCAGCCTTAATCAGCTCTGCTTCTGAGGCGCGCTGTGCAATTTTTGTTTTCAGATCGGGGGTCATACGCAGCAGTTCGAACACGCCAACCCTTCCCGAATAGCCCGTCATTCCACAACGGGGGCATCCTGCCCCGTGAAAGAAGGGGAAATCCGCAGCTTCCAGGTGAAGCTTCTCAAGGAGCGTCTTTTCTGGCAGAGTTTCCTCTTTGCAGCGCCCGCAAATCCTGCGCACCAAGCGCTGCGCCAGGATGAGGTTGACTGAAGACTGGATCAAACTCGGCTCCACTCCCAGATCACGCAAGCGCCCGATCGTGGCGACGGTGCTGTTGGTGTGTACCGTGGAAAAAACAAGATGGCCCGTCATGGCCGCATGGAAGGTAATTTCCGCAGTCTCGGGATCTCGAATCTCGCCCACCAGGATCACGTCAGGATCCTGGCGAAGAATCGATCGCAGGCAGGAGGCGAAGGTCAGGCCCGCCTTGAGGTTGACTTGCACCTGGTTGATCCCTTCGAGCTGGATCTCGATGGGATCCTCGACCGTGATGATATTAATGGAGGGATTCTTCTTTTCGTTCAGAAGGGAATAGAGGGTCGTGGTCTTGCCACTGCCCGTCGGCCCCGTCACCAGGATGATGCCCTGGGGCTGGTCCACGGCACGTTTCAGGAATTGCAGGTTCGCGCGATTGAGTCCCAGCGAGGAAGTGGGCAGGGTCTCCCGGCCGGAGCCGAGGATGCGCAGCACCACCTTCTCGCCGTAGTGCGTGGGCAAAGTCGAGACGCGCAAGTCGATTTCATGACCCTCGTAACTCGCCTTGATTCGCCCATCCTGTGGAACGCGCCGCTCGGTGATATCCATAACTGCGAGAATCTTCAGACGCGATACCAGAGACTCGCGCAGCCACTTGGGAACCTGCATGAGTTCGCGCAGCATTCCATCCACGCGCGTGCGCACCTGGAGTTTATGCAGAGTAGGCTCGATGTGAACGTCGCTGGCGCCTTGCTTGACGGCGGCTTGAAGGATGAGGTTCACTAGCCGGACCGCGGGACCTGGCTTGATCCCTTTTTCAGTCGCCTCCGTGCTGAGTTCTGCGTCCAGTTGCGGCCCGAGGACCTGGAAGTCCACTTCTTGTTCGATATTCTGCAAAAACTCTTCCAGCCACTTTTCGGGCGCATAGTAGGTCTTGATGGCATCGAGGACTTCCGTGCGGCTGGCCACAACAGGCTTGACGACGCACCCAGTGCTGAACTCCACGTCTTGGAGAGCCAGGAGGTCAGTTGGGTCAGCCATGGCGAGCACCAGAACCGGGCGGCGCTTTACGCCCCCTGACTCCATGGAAGGTTCTGCGGACTCTATGCTGATCGGAAGGCAGACGAACTTGCGCGCCATCTCCTCGGAAACAAGGTGCAGCGCCTCAGCCTCGATGGTCGCCGCCGCGAGCTTCAGTTGGGGGAGGTGTAGGCTGCGCGCAAGGGCCTTGGAAATCTTTTCTTCGGGGATTTTCTTTTCATTGAGGATCGTGTCCCAGAACGTCCGCTCGGTTCCTTCCGCCCGTGCGAGCAGGCTTGTTGCCTCTTCTGCGGTCAACAGACCTGACTTCTGCAAGATTGATGCTAGTGGCCGACTCATGGGAAGTTCCTTTCCCGCCAAGGCATCCCCTAACCGGCAACTGCTTCCTGCCACTTTTGATCGTCAGTAGGATACTGATGAGGGTTGATCCCTCCTTGCGGTCGTTGCCGGCCGCTGGCTGGCGGAAACGCGCATACCATACTGAGGGCTGAATCGCGCCTCCCCAGGTAAGACCGCGCGACATTCAGGGCATCCAGGCATGGGGAACAGGTCCGTCCGAAATGGACTTGCTCTTCACCTCCCTAGCATGATATTACTCCGTCATTTAAGTTTCAAGCTCTCAAGGCAGTCGCACTCCAAATGCCGCGAGGGAGCGTTCGTTGCGATTTTGTGTGTAAGGTAAGCGTTATACTGACTTGACAGTTGATGGACAGCCCCAAGGTGATATTAGCCTCTTCAGCGAGAAAGGAATGAACCCAATGGCAGCTTTCAAACCCGTTGGATATGCGGTGATTGGATTAGGGGGATTTGCACAAGGCGCGATCTTGCCCGGCTTCCGGCACAGCAAGAAGACAAAGCTGGTGGCCCTGGTGAGCGGTGACAGGTCCAAGGCCAAGCGCCTTGCCACGAAGTTCCACGCTGGGGCCTTTTACACCTACGAGGAGTTGCCGGCCTGCCTCAGCAATCCGCAGGTTGAGGCCGTCTACATTGCCACCCACAACGGCTCGCACGCCCACTACGCAGTTCAGGCTGCAAACGCCGCCAAGCATGTACTTTGCGAAAAGCCTATGGCAAATTCGGTGGAAGAGTGCCGTCAGATGCTGGAGGCCTGCCGCGCTTCTGACGTTCGCCTGATGATTGCCTACCGCAAGTATTTTGAGCCTGCCAGTCTCGAGCTCAAGAAACTGATCACGCGCGGGAGACTCGGGCGGCTGAAATACATTCATTCGGCTTTCGGGATCGTTATCCACGCTCGGGGGAAGGCTGGCGCGTGGCATCTCGATCCCAAGCTCTCGGGCGGCGGCGCACTGCCAGACGTGGGAGTTTACTGCGTGAACACCATACGCTGGCTTGTGGGCGAGGAACCCCTGGAGGCCTCGGCGTATCAGTGGGCGACTGATCCCGAGACATTCAGCAAGGTGGATGAGAACATCGCCTTCCGGCTGAACTTCCCGCGCGGGCTGGTGGCGCAGGCCACCGCGAGCTTCAGCGCCGCGCAGTCGTCGTTTTTGCAGGTCCACGGTGAGAAAGGCTGGGCAGCCCTCAACCCGGCGTATCCCTACGACGAAGAGCGCTGTCTCTTCGGCAAGACCGGTGAGCGGTGGTTCGAGAAGAAGTTCAAGGTCATTGACGAGCTGTCGCTGGAGCTTGATGCCTTTGCCGACTCGATCCACCGAAAGCGCGAGCCGGAACCGAACGGCGTCCAGGGTATGCGCGACGTAGCCGTGATGGAGGCCATCTATCAGTCGGCGCGCGAAGGCCGGACGGTGCCCATCACCATGCCGGAGTAAGATCGATAACCGCGCGGGCTGATGTGGAACCCGCCCCGGGAGGTTAACTTACTTATGTTCATACCCACCGTTTATGCGGTCGCGCTCTCCTTGATCGTTCTCAGCATGATTTGCTGGGGCAGTTGGGCTAATACTCAAAAGCTTTGCAAAGGCTGGCGCGTTGAGTTGTTCTATTGGGATTATGTTTGGGGCATCTTGTTGATGGCCCTGGTCCTGGGGTTTACGCTGGGGCGCACGGCCCCTGCCAGCCCGGATAGCTTTATTCAAAACCTCCGGGCTGCGGATGGTCATCACTTGCTGCTCGCCTTCCTCGGCGGCATCGTCTTCAACCTCGGCAACATCCTGATCGTGGTAGCTATCGCCATTGCGGGCATGGCGGTGGCCTTCCCCATCGGCGTCGGGGTGGCGATGGTGGTGGGCTCGGTCTTGAATTACATCATCACGCCAAAAGGCAATCCGTTGATGCTTTTTGGAGGCATTGCCTTGGTGTGCTTGGCAATTTTGCTGGACGCTCTGGCCTACCGAAGGCAGGCGAAGGATCAGACCGTGAGCATTAAAGGGATCGCAATCAGCCTGCTGGGCGGTGTGGTGATGGGATTGTTCTATCCTTTCATCGCCAAGGCTATCAAAGGAGAGAGCCACCTTGGTCCGTACACCGTGGCGTTCGTCTTTGCTCTCGGAGTGCTGGCTTCTAATTTTCCGGTGAATTATGTCTTGATGCGGAGGCCGGTTTCGGGACCTCCGGTTTCGGTCGGGGACTATTTTCGCGGCACCGGGGCGTGGCACTTCTGGGGCATCATAGGCGGCATGTTCTGGGGGGTGGGCACGATCTCCAACTTCGTTGCATCGTACGCCAAGATGGTCGGGCCCGCAGCCTCCTACGCACTCGGCCAGGGCTCGACCATGGTCGGCGCAATCTGGGGAGTGTTCGTTTGGAAGGAATTCAAAGGCGCAGATGCAGCTACCAAGCGCTTGCTGGCGCTGATGTTTGCCCTTTTCATCATCGGCCTTGTGTGCGTGGCGCTGGCGCCGGTGGTGAAGTGAGGTTCATATGCAGAATCTGATCCAGGTACTGTTGGTTGGTTTCGCATTCGCCGTGACTTCCCTTCCTGCTGCGCCATCGAAGGTCCCGATCATCCTCGACACCGACATTGGCACGGACGTTGACGATGCGTTCGCCCTGGCGCTCGTTATCAATAGCCCCGAGTTAGAGCTCCTGGGCGTAACCACCGTGGCTGGCGACACTCAGGCGCGAGCACGCCTTGCCGCCAAACTGCTTTGGGAAGCGGGCGGAACCTGGCGCAAAGTGCCGGTTTATGCAGGCGCGCCTGGAAAGCCCCAGCCGATTGAACAGACCCGCTGGGCGAATGGCTTCACCAGTTCCGCCTTGCATAGGAATGGAGCAGTTGATTTCATGAAGACTGAAATCAACCGGCGGCCCGGCAGAGTCACGATCATCGCCATCGGGGAACTGACCAATGTAGCCGCTCTACTGAAATCCGACCCTTCCATGGCGAAGCAGATCAAACTCATCGCCCTGATGGGGGGATCAGTCGCGCGCGGTTATGCGCCGGATTCGAAGCCCGAAGCGGAGTGGAACATCAAGTCGAACCCTGAAGCGGCACAGATCGTGTTTTCATCCGGTGTGCCCCTGCTGATGGCCCCGCTCGACGTCACGGCCATGCTGCAACTCGATGCCGCCGGGCGCCGCCGCGTCTTCACTCATCTCAGCCCGCTCACCAACGCCCTGACGATTCTCTACCACCTCTGGGGCAACGAGACTCCGACTTTGTTTGACCCCATGGCGGTGGCGATGCTCATCGACCCAAGCCTGGGCGAGACTCAACAGTTGGCAATCGAGGTTGATGCGCAAGGATTCACTCGAGTCGTCGAAGGCAAGCCCGCGAACGCTACGGTGGGGATGCGCACCGATCCCAAGAGGTTCTTCGAGTTTTATTTGAGCCGGGTGGCGCCTTAAGAACAGGTGTCAGGTGCCAGGCCGCTCAAATCGTAGGAGACGGCATGGCGTTGGAGGGGCCGTTCTGCGGGACTTACGTACCTTTGTTGGAATTTACCCTAAGCGCTAAAGAAGCCGTAAAGCTTTGATTCATCCGTTGTGTTCATAATCTAGAAACTTCCTTGGTTTCAAGTCAATCAACAAGAAGCGTTTGGTGGCCGCCCTGGTAACCCGGTGGGCAGTTCTGTTTGGGCTCTTGGCGGGATGCAGCATGGCCACCCTAATCAGGCACGGACGGACCTCCGCTGCGCAATGACGGCAATGATAATGAACAGAAGAAACACGTGAAATAAAGTTGGATTGAAAATGTTGACAAAGTTCAACACCTCACCACCGGAACCAATAGGGACATTGTTGCTTCCAATTATTTGCCACTCAAAAAATCGCCATGTAAAAGTGCCACCAATTACCCTCATATAGTTTGGGCCAACATCTATGAGCTTTGTCCGATCAATACTCCACATGCCAGTGTTTAGATCTGGTACTTTATTCAGGATAGCTGTCAGTATAGGCACTGAAATGGCGAGAGCGGTAAACACGATAGATAGCTTCCGAGCCGTTTTTTTGTCGAAGTTCATAGGCGTCCTTTTCTGTGTTGACAATGGCCTCCGCTCAGGGTTTCCAACGATGACCACATGTCTCGCACGTGTTCTTGGCCGCCAAGGCGCTAAAGAATAAGAAGACGACAATACAGAGGCCCAGAATGCCTATAACGTAGAGCAGCGAGTAGTCAGGAGGCACATAGACGCGTGGAGTCTTTTGGATGAACGGATTGAAAACGAAATCCTCCGGCCTCGGCTCGTTGGCCTTTGCAGCAGCCGATTCAATGAGTTTATTAACAGTGAAGAGACTCATGAAGTACACTACGAGGCTAGCCTGGAATGCCCTCCAAGTGAGGAGAGGTCCACGCACTGCTTTTCCAAAACACTGCGGGCAGGATATTCCAGCGCTCGGCTGGGAATCGGGATTATTGGTAATTTTTCCTTCTGCCAAATCGGCATCCAAAAGGGGCGTGACCTACTCACGCCCCTTTTCGTCGTGGACAGGAGCCGAAGCCCCAATTCTCTTCTTAACCAAGATTTCCATTTTGGCATTTCCAGCCGCCTACTATACACCGCGCGGGCCCGCTGTCAACAACAATTTCGCCTTTGGCGGCGGGCAGGTGCAGGACCCGCGTTTCAGGTGCCAAGTGTCCGGTTCCAGAGTCCTGGCACTGGCACCTGAAGCCTGACACCTGAAACCTGACACCTGGCACCTGGAACCTGACACCTACTTTTGTAGATAAGGCTGGAGTTTCGCTTCAATGCGGTCGTGGATCCAGTGCGGGTCCCACCATTCGACGGGATTAACGGGGATTCCATCCAGCAGCATGGTGAAGTGCAAATGGTCGCCGCCAGCCAGCCCGGTCTGGCCACTGTGCGCGATCACTTGTCCGTGTTTTACCTCTTCGCCTTCCTTCACCTCAAACGAGCTCAAATGGGCATAAAAGCTCTGCACGCCGCAGCCGTGGTCAATCACCACGACATTACCGTATATGCCGAAAAAGCCCACGTAAATCACCCTCCCATCGTTGGCGGCCACTACCGGAGTGTGCTGGACAACCGCCAGATCAAACCCCAGGTGCGTCTGGTGGTCGATGACCTGGCCGTTGTACAGGTAGGTCCGATAGTCAGCAAACGACGCCTCCACTTTGGAATTCCCAAGTTGCACGAAGGGTTGAGTCCAGGTTAGGTGCGAACTGGTTTTCTGAGAGAAGGCCACCAACTGCTGCGCATCCATCCGACGAAGCGGGCCGTTGACCAGCAGGAAATTCTTCAAAAGGCTGCCCTGATCCTGCAATTCCGGCGTCTGGCTCATTATGGGAGGAACCACACGTTGCATGAAATCGTCCGTGACGTTAATGGTGTCGGACTTGAACTTCTTGGGGAAGACTTTGTAATTGAAATTGACCAGGGTCTGGTTGCCGGCGTCGTCGCGCGCCACCACGCGGGCCGGGGTTGTTGGGTCAACGTCGTAAGGAAATGCAAAGATGCACATCCGTGTGGTGGGATCGGAATCCTTCACGGGCCAGCTCGGAAAAAAGTAATTGCCCACTTGCACGCCGGATTCAACAGTCCCCTGGGAAACCTTGAAAAGCGCCATGTCGCAGCCACCCTGATTGATGTAGTGCTGCGCGGTCAGAACTTCGGCGGTAGGCGGAACAAAGCGGACAGGCAAGTCCTTGATGAGTTGGCTCCGGCCACCCCGGAAGAATCGACCCCAAGAATTGTTCGTTGCCGTGACGATCAGCGTTGCGGAACCTTCCTTCAGGTCAGGTATCTCTTTGCGCCCCACGCTCACCAGGAATGTGGCACTGCTCTCGAAATGCCGCGACCAGAACTTCCACCACTTTGGCGTGCGAACCGCCCACGCGCTGCTCTCCACCGGAACTTGAAACGTTCGGTCTCCCTGATGGACTTCCACCTCAACCGACTTGATGCGGTAGCGCAAATCGTGAACCTTGAATTGGGCGGGCGTGCTTACGCCGATTCCCCTTATCTCCCGCTGCATATTGATAGAAGGCGCCTCACGGTTCGTAACTTTCAGTGCCAATCCAGTCATCGCCAGCAACAGAACGAACATCAAGAACACAACCGCCTTCCCAACGCCCGCTTCGTAATTCCGAATTAATTTCTGCAACTCAAGACCTCCTCGTTGACGGCTGTTTCCCGGCCGCGAGCCACGCTCCAACAGATAGGATTTTGAACAAGGCATTAGGCTTGTCGTTCCGAGCGCAGCGAATGTCATTCTAAACCAAGTGAAGGACTTGTGCGATTGAAAGCGTGCTGGGTCAGAGCGGTGAAAGTGCGCTTAATGACTCTGTTGAGGTATGGCGCCATTCTACCCCCACAAATCGCTTGCATGCCAAATCGATGGACTCGTCCCGGCTCGCCGTGGATGCGCCACCCAGCGATATGAGAACGCAATCGCACATGGGCGCTTTGGCCCTCAAAGGCGGAGGTCTGCGCTATGCCTGCTCCCCAAAAGCGCAAGGTTTAGACAGTTTTGATCACACGATAGATGATGGCTGCCTGCCGGGGCACTTGCCCAGTTTAGCCGGGATCGCGTGGAGGCGCCCCGACCTCGCGGGGCACCTCCCGCGCCTCATTGTCTGGGGCGCTTGCGGTATTCTTCGTAGAGCCTCAACTGTCTGTTGTCCGTTGGAGTCAACTGGCCATTGATGAAGAGATAACGAACCTGCGTAGGGATGGCGAGCGGATCGCCATCCGTGACGATGAGGTCCGCCATCTTCCCGGGCTCGATAGTGCCAAGCTGGTCGTCGAGGCCGAGGATCTGAGCGGGATAGAGCGTGATGGCTTTCAAGGCCTCGTCATAAGGGAGTCCATAGGCAACAGCGTTGGCGGCTTGGTAGGGCAGGCGGCGCGCGAAGGACGCGTCGTCAAAGCTGGCAAGGGCGATTTTGATGCCGGCGGCCTCGAGTTGGCCGGGAGTGGCGTAGGACTGATCGTAGGGTGCGTCTTCGTCTTCGGGCAGAGATTGCGTGGGCCCAAGAATCACAGGAACGTGCTTGGAGGCCAGCAGGTCTTTGACCTTGTAGGATTCGGACCCGCCGCCCAGGATCATCCTGAGCTTCTGCTTTTCGCAGAACTGCACCGCATCGCGAATGGTACGCTTCTGATTGGCCACCACGAGCACCGGCAGCTTGCCTTGCACGACGGGCACGAGAGCTTCGAGTTTTAGGTCGCGATCGTAGTTCTCGCTCGAGCCTTTTTCCATGGCCTGGGCGTAATGGCGCGCTCGCTCCAGCAAGTCCGTCAGCTCGAAGATTCTCTTGTCGTACTCCTGCTTCACTTCCGTGAACGGGCGCTCCCGGACGTTGAAAGTGGTGATGTCAAACGACCGGGTCTGCAACGTGGGCCAATGCACCACCATCGCCACGGAGCGGCGAATGAGCATCTCCTCAACCGTCCAGCCCGCCAGATTGATGGCCGAAGCCTGGCCGGCTATCACGGTGCCTGCACCTCCACGGAAACCGCCGCCTCCGCCGAGGGGTGCGGCGACAGCGTGCGTGATGCCGTTGGCGCGCGCCACAGGGATCTGCTCGCTGGGCGGGTGGACGGCCGTCATGGCCACTAATTGCGGGTTGTAGTTCCCCACGTCGGTGGTGTCCACCGTGGCAGGCACGGCTTCGATCTCCCTCAACCCCAGAGTGGTCACGGAGTCGAAGATGCCGGGATAAACTTCCAGGCCCTGGGCTTCAATCACCTCAGCATCGCTGGGAACGTCCACGGTCTGGCCCACGGCGGCGATCTTGCCGTCACGAATCACCACGGTGCCGTTCTCGACTGGCGGGCCGGCCAGCGTGTAGACCTTTGCGCCACGCAGGGCGTAGACGTGCGCGGGTGCGGCCGGCTCAGGCGCCGCGTTGGTGCGAAGCCACGATGTGACAAGCAGCACGGTCACCATGGTGGCCGTGAGCGCTAGCGGTATCCGTCGAAGGCTCATCTTCGTCGATCTCCTTCTGTGCTGTAGGGGCGGCCCTTGTGGCCGCCCCTGGGCACCCACAAGGGGTGCCCCTACTGTACGGCAGCGACAGGGCGCGCCGTACCTTCACCTGACCTCAAAACTCGGAACGAGGCTGTCGTTTCTCGTAGCGCCGACCCCGCGATGCGGGGTCAGCGCTACGAAATCACATGCTGCCACTCACCTCACCAGGCTTTCCCGGTGGTTTTGGAGGTGAGTTCGGAGGCGCTGCGCCCGGCGGGCCCGGCTTCGGGGTTGCACCCGGCCTCCGGGGCCTTCTTGCGGCCTCGGCCGTTTTTGTTTCCTTTTCAAGCAGCGCTTTCTTTTCCTTCTCCAGCGCGGCGCGGTGGGCGATGTCCTGCTGGCGGTCGAAGTAAACCTGGCCATCGATCAAGACTTTCTGCGGCACCGCGTAGACGCTGAGCGGGTCCTTGTTGTAAATGGCAAGGTCTGCATCCTTGCCGGGTTCGATCGAGCCCACGCGATCCTCGATGTGCAACTGGATGGCCGGGTTTATGGTCACCAGCTTCAGCGCCTCATCGTGCGAAAGCCCGCCCCATTTCATGCTCTTGGCCGCTTCCTGGTTCAGGTGCCGGGCCTCCTCGCCGCTATCGGAGTTGATCGAGACCACGATGCCGCGTTCGG
>JBEKUR010000073.1:0-23473 GCA_049514855.1 Terriglobia bacterium | reverse complement strand
CATTCGAGATGACACGTCTCAAGGCGGGTTTGATCCAATCAGCTTTCTACATGGGATACTTCCTTCTTTCCATGCCCGCGGCGCTGTTGATGCGAAAATATGGCTACAAAGCGGGCCTGGTGACGGGACTTTTTCTTTATAGTGCGGGCACCTTTCTGTTTTGGCCGGCCGCCCTCGTCCGGCAGTATGGCGTATTCCTGCTGGCCTTGTTCGTAATCGCCAGCGGCGCGGCGTTCCTCGAAACGGGGGCAAACTCCTTTATCGCACTGTTGGGTGATCCGAGAACCTCTGAACGAAGGCTCAATTTCTCGCAGGCCTTCAACCCTCTCGGGGCCGTGACAGGCGTGTTTGTCGGAACGGTTTTCATCCTTTCAGGGGTCGAACTGCGTCCTCAGCAAGTCAATGCCTTGAAGTCTGCCGGTAGGTACGAGGCGTACTTGCAGACGGAGACAATGAGAGTGGTGATCCCCTACCTTGTTCTGGGTACGGTTGTCTTCATCTGGGCGTTGCTCATACTCAGAACCAAATTCCCCAAAATCGCGGAGGAAGCTGAACTCGAGGGCAGGCGTCAGCACGGCAAGCTCAAGGACTTGTTTCGCTACCCGCATTTTGTCCAGGGAGTGATTGCACAGTTCTTCTATGTCGGGGCCCAGGTGGGAACCTGGAGTTATTACATTCAGTACATCCAGGACTACACACGGCAACCGGAAAAGATTGCGGGCTATCTTCTAACCGGGAGTCTTGTGGCATTTGGCATAGGGAGGTTTACGGCCACTTATCTGATGAAGTTTTTTCAGCCCAGCCGGCTGATGGGAATTTACGGGTGTATCAACGTGACACTGGTGGGTATTGGGGTTCTGTTTCCGGGCTGGGTGGGCGTCTGGGCGGTGTTCCTGACTAGCTTCTTCATGTCGCTGATGTTCCCCACCATATTTGCGTTGGGCATTAAGGAGTTGGGTCCCAACACCAAGCTGGGCGGGTCCATGATCATCATGGCCATTATCGGGGGTGCGGTCGCCACACCCATCATGGGGCTGCTGTTTCAACTGACCCATAGCATGGCAGTGGCCATGCTCGTGCCTTTGGTCTGCTACACCTTCATCACGTATTACGCCTTCATTGGCTCGAAGCTGCGGCTGCCTGAGATGGCGGAAGTTGGCGTGGGATAGGATGTCTGGCCTGTCATTCCGATCCCGCCATGCGGGAGAGGAATCTCGCAGGTCGATTGCTTCCAGAGCGAGATTCCTCGCGGAGTTTACCCTGAGCGGGGCAGAGCGAGATTCCTCGCTTCGCTCGGAATGACAACGAAGGGCTCGGAATGACATGAACGTGGCACTGGCTTTCTCTGTCCATACGCATCAGACCGAGCCAGCTCGTATAATAAACGAGAGGTGAGAATTGCTTATGGAACCGAAGACGCTAGATGACCTCGCCATTATCATCAAACCCAAGAAAGACAACGTTGCCGTGGTGACGGCGGATTTCATCGAGCAAGGGACCCAGCTTAAGTGCGGGGACCAATTGCTGACGATGTCCGGGCGCGCCCTCCGCGGGCAGAGCTTCGCCATCAAGGATATTCCTGAAGGAAAGCCCTTTATCTCTCTTGGTGATCCCATCGGCTTGGCGTCGGTTTCACTCAAGCCCGGCGACCCAGTCGACGAAACCAATATCCAGCGACGGCTCCCACGCCTGGTGGTGCGGTATCGCGACAACCCGGAGCCCACCCCCCTCGACCCCGAGCTGGCGCGCCTGACCTTCGACGGCTACTTACGCAACGACGGGAGTGTGGGAATCCGCAACCTGATTGGGGTGGTGACCTCCGGGATGTGCTCGTCCACCGAGGTGGGGGAAATCGCCAAACGCGCGATGCGAGAAATCTACACGCGCGAGAAGTTTCCCAACGTCGATGGCGTGGTCCCCATCGTACACGAATCAGGCTGCGGCATGCCGGATGGACGGGCGGTTCAGATGTTGACCCAGTGGCTCGCCAACACCCTGCGGCACCCCAACCTAGGCGCGGCTGTTTATATTGACCTCGGATGCGGGAAGACCTGCGTGGAATGCTCGGCCCCTGTCTTCCAAACCGCCGTCCCGGATTACAACCAGCGCGTCGTGAATATGACGATCCAGCATCTGGGCGGCAGTCGCAAGACGGTGGAGCGCGGGCTTGAAATCGTCGAGAAGCTGCTTCATTACGCAAACCAGTTCAAGCGCCAACCGGTGCCAATCTCAAAACTCATCGTCGGGACCGAATGCGGCGGCTCGGATCGCTGGTCGGGGGTGACTGCTAATCCTGCCGTGGGAGTCGCTTCCGACATGTTCGTGAAGGCTGGGGCAGCCGTCTTCCTTCCGGAAATCCCCGAACTCCAGGGCGCAGCGATGGTGGACCTGGCGCGCCGCGCCCGCACTCGCGCAGTGGGGAAAAAGTTGATGCAGGCTCTGAAACGCTATGAGGCCTATGTGAAGAATTCCGGCGAGGATTTTCGCGACAATCCTTCCCCCGGCAACATCAAAGGCGGACTATACAATATCTTCTTGAAGTCAAGCGGTGTGAAGGCCAAAGGCGGGACATCCATCGTTGAAGACCTGATCGAGTACGGCGAGTGGTTGGGTGACCGAAAAGGCCTGTACGTTCTCTATACGCCGGGATACGACCACCTTTGTACTCCTGCCCTTTTCCTCAGCGGCGCGCAGGTGACACTGTTCACCACTGGCCGGGGAACCGGTATCGGCTGCGCTCTGGGACCGGTAATGAAGATTGGTTCCAATCCCCAGCTCGCCGATAGCTACGAGGATTTGGATATCGATGCGGGAACCATCCTGGAGCGCAAGGAGACCATCCAAGACGTGGGCCGCAAAATCTTCCAGGAAACCCTGAACGTGGCTTCGGGGCGCAAGCTCACACGCGCTGAGGAGTCCGGCTTCCACTACGAGTTCAAGATCTGGGAACAACTCTGGCCGGCGCTGTAATGGTTGTCAGTGGTCAGTTGTGCGTGGTCGAACGGACTTGTGTTCATCCTGAAATTGCGTTTGTGCCCATCGGCACGTGCCGCGCCAGATTTCAATCCAAAGGATTTATGGCAATCTCAAGAAGAACCTCTTTCCCATCCTCACTATTTGTGCGAGAATACGATTGATTTTCGGCACACGATTCCATATGTGTCTTCCTAAAACTCTTCCGCGTGAGGCCCAACAAGCCGCTATCAGATTCACAAACGGGTATGGAGAATTCCGGCACCAAGGAACCAGGTAAGACGGTAACACTGCCTCGAGTCGTGGTGGCCACCACCGCCATGCTCACCTTCATCTCCTTTTGGCGCGCTGCCGCGATTGTGCTGAACGATCTCGCGTCATCCGCCTTCTACGCTGGCGGCATCGCCGAGGAGGCGGTGGGGAAATCCGCTCCCTGGTTCATCCTCGGGATCATGCTTTTCTCCTACGCGGTGCGGGCAATTTACGTGGAGAGCTGCAGCATGTTTGTGCGCGGCGGGGTCTACCGGGTAGTCAAAGAGGCCATGGGCGGGACGCTGGCCAAGTTCTCCGTTTCAGCCCTGATGTTCGATTACGTTCTGACAGGCCCCATCAGCGGCGTTTCAGCAGGCCAATATCTGGCGGGGTTCCTTAACGAATCTTTACGATACCTCCACATTCATCTCGTCCTTTCCACCAACACCACGGCCGAGCTTTTTGCCATCCTCGTAACGCTTTATTTCTGGTGGGAAAACGTCAAAGGCATTCCCGAATCCAGTGAGAAGTCTCTCCGCATCATGCAGCTCACCACGGTGATGGTGGTGCTCATGATCGGTTGGTGTGGCTATACGCTCTGGGTGCGCGGAGGGCATCTGCCGCCGTTACCGGCCCTGACGAACTTCCACTTCGCCCCCGAAGCTTTGGGTTGGCTTCGCCACAGCCGCTTGCCTCACACCATTGGCCTTATCGGAATCCTGATCGGTTTGGGGCACTCCGTCCTGGCGATGAGCGGCGAGGAATCCCTGGCGCAGGTCTACCGGGAAATTGAGCACCCGAAGCTGCCGAACTTGAAGAAGGCGGGGTTGATAATCTTCATCTACAGCATGGTGTTCACCTCACTCGTCTCTTTCTTCGCCGTGATGATCATCCCCGATAACACGCGGACGGGTTTTTTCGAAAACCTCATTGGTGGCTTGGCGATGAATGTTGCCGGACCCCTCACGCTCAGGCTGGTATTTCATGGGTTCGTCGTCCTGGTGGGCACACTTATTCTTGCCGGCGGTGTAAACACGGCCATTGTGGGCTCAAACGGCGTTCTTAACCGGGTTTCTGAAGACGGCGTACTGGCGGCTTGGTTTCGCCGTCCCCATCCGCGCTTCGGAACTTCCTACCGCATCATCAACCTCGTCGTTGCCCTGCAACTCCTGACCATTATCCTAAGCCACGGTAACGTCTACCTCCTGGGCGAAGCTTATGCTTTCGGCGTGGTTTGGAGTTTTGTGATGAAGGGTCTCGCGGTCCTCGTTCTCCGGTACAAACAACCAGGACCCCGGGAATTTCATGTGCCGCTGAATTTCAAGCTGGGCAAGACTGAGATTCCCGTAGGTTTGGGACTCATCACCCTCACCCTGCTGGCCATTGCGATCATGAATCTCTTCACCAAACAAGTGGCGACCATATCCGGCGTCGCCTTCACACTGGTTCTTTTTGGTGTCTTCACGGCCTCTGAGCGAATCGGACACCGGAAGGGGATCCCGCACACTGAACTCGACCAGTTTCACCTGGCAGCCGGAGAGGACATCACGCCCAAGAGGCTCGGCTGCCGGCCGGGGAACATCCTGGTCTTTCTCCGCGATTACAACACCCTTTATCCTCTGGAACGGGTTCTCAAGCGCGTGAATCTGGCGAAGCAAGATGTCGTGGTTCTTCACATCCGAGTGCTGATGCGCGCCGGGTCAGGAGAAAGCGGCTTGACGCCTGATCAGTTCTTTGGGACGACCGAGCAGTTTCTCTTTACCCGCGCTCTCTCCCTGGCGGAGCACGAGGGCAAGACCATTCACCTTGCCTTGGTTGCAGTCAATGACGTATGGGATGGAATCCTGCGCGCTGCGCAGTCCTTGGAATCGTCTGCCGCTGTCCTTGGCCTCTCTGCAAAGATGGCGATTACGGAGGAGGCCCGGCGCGCCGGCGTCGCATGGGAAAGACTTCCCGAACCGAAACCTCATCTGACGCTCGAGATCTTCACCCCCACGGGGCAGGAAGGAATCTTCTTCCTCGGTCCTCATGCACCGCACCTGACGCCTATGGAAATCGACCTTCTGCACGGCCTTTGGCTACGATTCAGTGATGAACTCGCGCCTGAGGAACTCCACCACCACGACATTGTCCACTTTGCTCTAAACGAACTCAAGCAAGAGCTAACCGAAGGTAAGGATGATGAGGTTCGCAAAAGGCTCAGAAAGCACTTGGAAGAAATTAAATCCCGCCGTGTGCCGGAGCTGTGAAGACAGTATGTGGTGGGTAGTAGTTGGTAGTTGGGGAAAAGCAAGCGCAGCGCGGACCTGTTGTTTAGCAGGTGTGCGAGTTTTGCGCAGCAGATAGGAGGCAGAAGAGCGGCGCCGAATGTAGATGCATCAGGCGCCGCGCAAAACCAACCTCGGCCATCCCTCTGGCAGCGAGCGCTTGATATCCGGGTTCAGGCTTGTTTTTCCTCGGTTGGACGAAAGACTTGAGTGAGGATAACGCCGATTGAAACCAGCACGACACCCCCGAACATCAGCCCATTCAAATACTCGTGAAGGAAGAAGTGAGCGAAGAGCGTGGCCACCAAGGGAGTGAGGGAGGAGAAAGCGTACACGCGGGCCACTGCCATCAGGCGCAAGGCCGTAAACAGGCAGTAGATGGCAAGAATGCCGGAAAGAACCCCGCTGGCAAGAAGGGCCAATAGTGAATGCCGACTTATGCCGAGCAGCGCCGGCCCTCGATCCAAAGCGATCAAGCCCACCAATCCGACCAACACGCTCGTCGCAAACTGCAAGAAGATCGCCGTCGATTGGTGGGCGCCTCGAAGCTGTCCGTCACGCCATAAGACCCCGGAAACCCCGTAGGTGAGAGCTGTGCAGAAAGCGAGGGGGATCGCCCAATACCAAAGCGGCGATGTGGGATGCCCCCGGGATTGCCCCCACGAAAGCGTGACCAATCCCACAAAAATCAACAACACGCCAACGACAGCATAGCGATGAATCCGCTCGCGGAGGAAAAACCAGGCAATAAGCGTCCCCCAGATGACGTAGGTTTCCTGCACAGGAATGGTTACCGTGACGCCGCCGAGACGGATGGCGAAGTAATAGAGAAACAGTCCAAGCGTCGAGACGATGCCGGCCCAAATGAAAGAGAGAATTGCACGGCGTCCTATATATCGGGAAGAAGCCGGTCGCAGTTGGTCCAACGTATGATGCTTCCAAACCAGAAAGACGCCCAGAAGCAAACTGGGCAGGCCCCGGAGAAAGGGCCCGATCAGGGGGTCGGCGTGTATGACGCCAAGGCGGTCGAAGATGTTGGCCGAGGCATAGCCCAGCACCGACCCTGCGGCCCACGGCTCACCGCGGCGACGGGAATCCCGGCGGAGTGTATCAACCATTCGGTTCGTAGAATAGCACTGGAATCTGAAACAAAACGAGCGATGATTATAAGAGCATACGAAGCTCTGTCAAATGTCTTTACAAGTGGACATTAGGTCTCTTGAGAAACAAGCCGCAGGAGTGCTAAGATTTGTTGTGTAAGTCCCCGACCTTCGGGGCAGGGTGAGGGAAGGACTTGAATGCGCGCCTTTCCAATTCCCAATCGGCGGTAAAGCCCGCGAGGGGTGGTCCAAAGCGCTCGATCCCGCGCATGGGAGTCCGGGAAAGCGAACCGGCAAGCAAGAGGCTAGCCTAGGTAGCCGGTGCAATCAGCGGACAGAGCGAAGAAGGCCTGCAAGCCCCAGGATCCGGTGAAACTCCGGGGCCGACGGTACAGTCCGGATGGGAGAAGGTCAGGACGGAAACCGGTCTGATGAGCGGGTGTGCGTTCACCGGGATGGGTGGATAACATTCAACTCCCGCTTTCTTAGGCTTGCCAACTGTTCCCTCCCGTTTGCCCCGATCGAAAACTTGGATGTTGAAATTGTTGGACAGCGCAGCAAAGGCGCAACCAAACCGAGACTCTCTGTGCTCTCCGTGCCTCTCGAGCCTTAACACAGAGCGCACAGAGAACCTCTGTGACCTTTGTGTTGAGTCTTTTGCGGCCAAGGAGGGCACAGAGACACAACGCACAGGTGGGGCAATCTTCGCGGCGAGAGAAGAAGTTGGCAGCTTGCGCCACAGAGGACCGAGTCGCCGGATACTCGCCAGCCCCATGATGGCGGTTCTCCTATTCTTGGTCGCCACGTTGGCTCACAATCTTTACGGACAAACATGGAACAGCCACCTGGAAGGAATTGTGCTTGACCCGAGCGGGGCGACAGTCCCAGAGGCTGCGCTCGAGCTTCGCAATCCTGCCACGGGCCAAGTTCGGCAGAATCAGACGGACGCGAACGGGTTTTACAGCTTCCCTTTCTTACCCGTTGGAAACTACGAATTGGAAATTGCCAAGACGGGTTTTGTTTCCAAGCTGGTCCGCGGGCTGGCGCTTCGAGTTGGAGACACAGCGCGTGTGGACATTCGGCTGGAAATCGCACATGAACGAGTCGAGATCCAAGTTGACACTCGACCGCCCCTTGTAGAAGTCGCTTCTCCCGCTATCGGGGATGAGATTGAGAATCGGCGAGTAAGCCTTCTTCCCTTGGACGGCCGCCAGTTCTCCCAACTCGCGTTGCTGGCCGCCGGTGCGGTTCCTCCCTATCCCAACAGTTCCACGCAGCAATTCAACACCGCAGCGCTGGGGTTGGGTTTCTCCGTGAACGGACAACGCTCCGAGCGGAACAACTTTTCCCTCGACGGCGTCACGCTGATGGAGCCTTTTGCCTACAGCCTGACGGTGAACCCTTCCGTCGATGCCATCCGGGAGTTCCGGGTCGTGGAGGACTCTTACGGGACCGACCAGGGCATTACGTCGGGCGCGCAGGTTAACATTGCTTCTCGCTCAGGCGCCAACCGCGTTTCAGGGACAGTGTACGAGTTTCTTCGCAATAGCGCGCTGGACGCCAAGAATTTCTTCGACGATCCGACCCGTTCCATTCCTCCCTATCGCCAGAACCAGTTCGGCGCCAGCCTGGGTGGGCCAATCCGTCGTAACCGCACGTTCTTTTTCACCAATTACGAAGGCTTGCGCATTCTCCAAAGCGTCACGAATACGACCTTGCTGCCTACGGCCGCCATCCGTCAGGCAAATTTCAGCGGCATTAATCCCCAGACGGGCAAGCCTTTTCCCGCAATTATTGACCCCACTACGGGCCAGCCCTTCCCGGGGAACACAATCCCTGCATCACGAATCGACCCCTTGTCCGGCGCTATCCTGGCGCGCATTCCTTTGCCGAATGTTATCAATGCGCCGCCCGGCGAAAACAACGACATCAACGTGGGGCTGCATCGCGTCGACACGGACCAGTTTATCGCGCGAATAGACCACGAGCTGACGCCCAAGCACCAACTCTTTGGACGATTTCTCCTGTTTAATGGGCAGCAACTGTTTCCTTTCGTGCCGGACTCGTTCGCGCAAAATCCCTCCGCCCCGCCGGGATTCGGCACCAACAAAGATGACACGGGGAGGAACCTCGCACTGGGGCTTACTTCCGTCTTTCGCCCCACGCTGATCAACGATTTCCGGTTCGGCTACGCTTACTATTTCGGGACCAAGGAAGCTGAGAACATTCACAGCCATTTTCTGGAGTCGCTGGGAATCACTCGCGCTCCGGGGGCCACCAACGACGGCATCCCTGCCATTAATGTTCCCGGCTACGCGGACATGGGCGATAGCGACATCTTCCAACCTCAAATCCGCAAGAACCACACTTTCCAGTTCACCGATAACGTGGCGTGGGTCAGTGGCCGGCACACCTGGAAATTCGGCGTGGACTTGCGGCGCTATCGCCTCTTCTATCAGGTCGAGGATTTTGGGCAGGGCCTCTTCACTTTCAGCGATGGGGCCGGGTCGGTTTCCGGCACTGCATTCTCGGATTTTCTTCTCGGCAGACCTTTCCTTTCTTACGCCCAGGCGGGCAACTCCGGCGGAAACGATCGTCTGGACTATTTCGGCGCTTACTTTTCCGACGAATTCCACGCCACGCGCCGCTTAACCCTCACCTACGGCCTGCGCGAGGAGTTCTACTCACCACCCACCAACGCAGACGGACGAGCTTCCATTCTCGATCCCAGCAACGCCACACAGTTCATTGTCCGAAACGACCAGGGACAGGCATCGGCACTGATTGCAAACCCGCTGATTCAGACCCTCCAGAGCCACTATGGGCTATCATTCATCACCTCTCAGCAAGCCGGGTTGCCGCCGTCCCTGATCCGTCCGGATTGGGCAGGATGGGCGCCACGCTTCGGCTTTGCCTATGACTTCACCAAGCGCCACACCACTTCCCTGCGCGGAGGATTTGGCGTCTTCAATTCCCTGGGTGAACTCGACTATGCTGCTGAGACGCGGCTCAGCGCACCGATCACAGAATTCCTCTTCGGACTCGACACGTGCAGGTTCTACGGTCCGGGCGCGTGTGGCCAAGCCCATCCCGCGCCCATGCTCACTTATCAGCTTGGCTACACGCTCGGCAATCAAGAGCCCACGGCCGTCTCCTCTCCGCCCAATCTCCGCAACGGCTACATCTACGAATGGAGTATGTCAATCGACCATGAAATCGCACCCAACACTGTTCTTTCGGTGAGCTATGCCGGATCCGACGGGCACAAACTTCCCCGCCGGGGATTGCAGAACCAGGGCATCCCGAATCTGCCTGGCGAACGGAGAGGTTACCATCCGCAACCTGGCTCGAATCAGTTCATCCGGGACACGGATGTCAACTCGAACTACAACGCCTTGATCGTGCGCCTGGAACGGCGATTCTCCCACGGGATGTCCTTTGTGGGTGGCTACACCTTCGGCAAGTCAATTGATACGGCTTCGGGGCTCAACGGTGCCAATCAGGCTCAGGACAACTATGATCTGAAGGCTGCGCGGGGCCTTTCGGATTTCGACATCCGGCAGCGCTTCGTTTTCTCCGGTACCTGGGAACTTCCCTTCGGTTCCGGCCGCCGGTGGATGCGCGGAGGGGCGGTAGCCCGGGTGTTCGGCCATTGGGACCTCTCGAACATCCTCACGCTTCAAACCGGGCAGCCGCTCACCGCTATACTGTCCACTGCGCTCAGTGGCACCGACTCGAACGGCACTGACCGACCTGATTTGATCGCCAATCCCAACTTGTCGGCCGGTCAACGCACTCCCTCCCGGTGGTTCAATACGGAGGCATTCGTTGCGCCTATTTTCTATGACGACCTCGGAGCTTACAGCATTCCGGGGAATGAAGGCCGCAACGTTATTACGGGCCCTGGGCTGGCGGCATGGGATATGAGTCTTGAGCGGCAAGCACGATTGAGTGAACGGCTCAGTCTGGTGTTTCGCTCCGACTTCTTCAATCTGACCAACCACCCTAACTTCGACCGGCCTAGCCTCCTCTGCGAGCCTTTGACCCCCCCAAAAAACACTAGCTCTGCAGAGAATTCCCCCTGCGCGCCTTCAAGCTTCGGGAACATCAGTTCTGCGGAGAATTCCCGCCAGATCCAGTTCTCCTTGCGATTGAACTGGTAGCAAATTTATGATTTCCTCTCCAGCCGCAGGGCTGCGCCTTCCGAGTTCCACTCGCACCGGCTCACCCGCACGAAGCGCTGTTCACTTGCCGCGAGCGAGGGCTTAAGGGTGCGCTTGGCAGACCCTACCAACCTTGTCGGCTCATCTAACCACGCGGCTGGCGGGGGAGGAGGGAGGCGCAGCCTCCTGCAAAAGGAAGGGAATGCTGGACATTCCGGAAAGGCGGAGCCTTTCCGCATCCGTCAGCTGACGGGCGGCAGAGCCGCTGGTCTCGGTCAGATTTCGAGCTGCGACAGCCAACGCAAGGCTTTCCTTCTGGAAACTCCGGCAGTAGAGTAAACACTCAGATGATTCTGGTCGGTGAAAAGCCGGAGAATTTTCTTTGGTGCGAATTGCCAAGGGATGGACAACACGAATGATAATCAGGGCGCGACATGATGGGGAGGCAGACTGTGGATAGAAGGACCTTTCTCCGGAGTATTGCAGGGCTTGGGGTCGCTTCGTCGGCGTGGCCGGGTGCGGGGATGTTTGCGCGTCGGAGCAGCCCCCCCGCATACTTCGGGTTGCATCCCTTCATCGAAGCGCATCCAGAAGCTGTGTTCATCCGCAAGACCCGCGTCGCATCGAAGGACGATTCGGACGGTAAGAGGCACGAGGCTTTTCAATTAGCAAGGCGAATTTTCACCCTGCGGAAAACTCCCGGCGTTGATTTGTCGCATAAGTTCGCGATCAAACCCAACCTGACGATGACCAACGGCACCGGGCTCAAATATGCCATTGTTGCCGACCCGTACGTGGTCGAAGGCCTCATCGACGGAATGAAACAGGTGGACGTGGGAGCCGAGAGCATTTATGTGCGGGAAGGCCTGGTGACTGAGCAAGCGGGTACTGGTTACCACGAAATGGCTCAGCGCAGTGGAGTGCACTACGGAGACAAGGACTCGAGGGCGCCAACATTGAGAGACTGCCCAGACGGTGTGGTCTTCAGGCGCACGAAATACCTTGGCCCGTTCAACTATCCGGATTGCCACCTGCTCAATGTTTCCAAGTTGAAGACCCACCCGATGGGGCTGACTCTGTGTGTCAAGAACCTTCAGGGAACCAACATTCAACCCTACATCCAGTTCTGCGGCGGTCTTCAGGACGCCATCGCCCAGGACTTTCAACCGGATGCCCAACGTCATGTTAACGATCTTTATGCCAAGCACCGGCAGGCAGGGGTTCCGCGCTGGGATGCGGAGAAAGCCAGTTGGATGGAGATGTGGGTTCACCGAACGATCGACTCCTACTCACTCATACGATCGTCAGTCTTGCTGAACATCATCGAAGGCGTATATGCACAGAACGGCGATGGGTTCGATGCTGGCCCCGGACCAAATGGCGTGCCCGAAATCTTCCTGGCCAACGTGCTCATTTTCGGCAAGGACGCTTTCAGAGTTGACATCATCGGTCATTGGCTGGCAGGGCACGAGCCCGGGAATTTCGGCCTTTTCCACCTCGCTAAGGAGCGGGGCGTTTCAACCGCTCTCAATCCTCATAACATTCCGGTCTATCGCTGGGACGACAGTGGACCCAAGCTCACAGCGCTCGACCAGTTTGCACGTACGCCGTTGAAGACTCCTTACCTTGCAAAGCGGGGAGAACCGCAATTCCACCTCTGCGACGAGCCCTTTGCCTACCCCGCAGAGCCGGTATCCGCTTGTCTTTCGGGCGATGAACTGCCCGGCCTTCGAGTGCTTGGCCAAGCCAAGCCGGGAATGGGCCCTTCATCACTCCTGATCGAATATAACCTTCCTGCAGACGGACACGCCTCACTCGAAATGTACGATGTCTTCGGCGAGCGAGTGGGAGTGTTGGCTCGAGGATGGATGAGGAGAGGCGTGCACGTGGCGGATTGGAGCACGCAGGGAACAGCCCCAGGCGTCTATTGTTGCCGGCTTATGGCCAATGGCGTAACCTTGGCGAGAGCGGCCTTGTTGTAGATGAGAAGACGTCGTCCCAAACCCATAGACGTCCGCTCAACCATGCTTCCGCCGGGTACGCCGTCATCAAGTTACTGCTGCGGGGCGCTTGGCGGGTTCGCCTCCGCGGCCGCTGTGATCAAAACCAACACCAACTCGAAGTCCTTTAATTTCCCGCTTGTATT
This sequence comes from Terriglobia bacterium, assembly GCA_049514855.1. Lineage (GTDB taxonomy): Bacteria > Acidobacteriota > Terriglobia > UBA7540 > UBA7540 > CAVROP01. The sequence continues at coordinate 10,572 of JBEKUR010000073.1, read as the reverse complement.
GATTGCGTGAAGGCGCATTCGATCGTTGTCGATGGTGAAGGTGGCTTGCTGGCCGATGGCCAGAAGGTCGGTCTTCTTCGCTTCCTTCTGTCGGACGTGGTACTCGGTCGAGCCTGAGCGCAGGACGTACTCGTGGCAGAGCAGTTCGTGGGTCTTCTTGTGACGCCCGGCCTGGGTGCCGCAAGGGACCGAGTTCATGCTGACAATTGTCGCCGTCTGGCTGACATCTTTGGCTTGTGCAGCAGCCGACAGGAGAGTCGCACCGACCACAACACTGAGAACGAACGCAGTTTTCATAGCTGAGCCTCCGCTTTGACCCCTTTCTGCTTCGATGCTGGTGATGCTCTGCGCCGGAGCCAACGGCCAAATCAGGGTCTGCCAGCCTTGTATCACGCGTTCCGAGGCATGTCAACCGATCTGATGCGGTGGTAGTGTCCTAATATGGAAGGTAGGGCCGGTCCCGCCTTGTGGGACCGGCCTAGGCCGTCCCGCCCCGCCATGGCGGGAGAGGAGGCGGCCCTACATTCGAATTGGGACACTACTCCTGCGGCGTACGTACTTCGCGTGTAACGTTCAAAGGCTTGGAAACGGCCGGACTCCAACCCTCAGCAGAAGGGATCGCCGCGCACTTCTTGTTAGCCAGGAATCCCCCCCGACTCAAAAAGCTTTCATTGATACTTGGGCTGTTCACAACAGTGACCGCAATCAGTCCAAGAGTGCAATTCCCGTGCCCGCGGTAAATCATTTGCTCGGCGCCGAGGCCTGATGCAACAGTTCGTCTGAAATGTTCGACTTGATGAGGCGCAACAGGATGTTCGTGTCAGCCAAGTAATGCATGTCGGCTATCAATCGTGGTCCTGGTAGAAACTCTCACGCGTCAGAGCCTCAGGTGGGAGGTAAGGGAGTTTGTCGGAGCCTTGGGCCAGCGCATCAAGTTCGGCGTCGAACTGCTCAAGGCTTATCGTGTGCTTGACGCGCTCCATTGCGGCTTGGTGCTTTAGCAAGCTTCAGTATTGCACGGCGTAGAGCCGCCCTCCCAGCACGACCGGATTCTTCTCCGCCGAAGAGCAGCGAACGATGATGGGCTGATTGCCGGAGAAATCCTTGTGCTTGATTTCTCCCGCACCCCATGACAGCCCGCTCCAGATTTGCTTGTCGTAGTTGATCTCCACGCGAAGAATCTTTCCCCCCTGCGTCGCCGAAATCTTCAACACCTTGCCCATGGACGTTCCATTCGGGGGGCCACCTGGCCAGCTCCTCATAATGTTGCCATCGCTTCCCCGCTGCTGGAAAATGATGCGCAAGTCGCCGGCCGCAGGTGGAGTAAGGGTGGCCTCGATGGTGTTGGACCCTTTTGGCGCGAACGAAGCCGCCAGAGGGTAAATGGAGCGCGGAATGTGGACATCTTCCTGGACGCCAAGGTCAAATTCCTGCGCTGCGTAGCGCCCGAAGCCGACCGTGGCCATTTGACCGGGGCCAAGCGTGATCCGGGCCCCACGCAGTACCGGGTCGAACCCCGCGTCCCGGAAGACCACCCGGCCGTTGCGTGGTGGTTCCTGGGCCCTTGAGAGGAGCGGCATTTCGATCTCCCGGATCTCTTGCTGGGGATTCACGACGGTATAGATTGCTCCTTGCGAATCCAGTGAGCCAAAACCGTACGGCTGGACTTCGCCGGGAATACCGCCAAATGTCTTGGTTCTTCCCCTAGCCTTTAAGGGCGCGTACGTTTTCTGCACTTTTGCAAACCACCGAGCCTCCTCGTCATTCAGGAACTCCAGGTTCCCGTGGATCGTGTTCACCCAGCCGCCGCGCGCCACCATCAAGAGCAGCATTCCCTTCCAGGCGTGTGTCTTGCGATAGTAGATCGTCCCGGTATCGCCCATCATGAAACTGGTGGGGTCGATGCGTTCCAGGGGGATAAAACTCTGCTCGTATCGCCGAACCATGTGATCGCTGTAAATGTCGACAGACCGCCAGAAATTCATTTCCGGCACGTCCGAAGGGCGCGGGTCACCGCAATAAAGCGAGTCAAAGACTTCGAGCCAGCGCAGGTCCAGGGGGTGTTCGAAAGGAAAGGGGCCCGCGGTGGACTCGAGGTCTCCGCCGAACCCATTAAAGGCCACGAGCACCACGTCGGCATTCCTCTGACGAAATTTCTTCAGCGCTTCGCGGAACGCCCTTTCGTTCCGCCTGCGGATTTCTTCCGGAGCCTCGGTCTTCTCTGCCTTCGGCGTGGCGGCAGTGAAGTCCGCGAAATCGAACTCGAACATGCGGACGCCGCGATCATACCAGTACTGGAGCGTGCTCACGAAGTCCGCCAGGAACCCTCCTTCATAAAACGACATCGCCCCACCCTTCGCGTTGAGCGAGTCGCGCCATGCGGGCGCCGCGTCAATCTTCACCAGAGTGTTGGTGCCGAACCAGAGTCCGGGGAGGATGCCATCTTTCTTGCAGGCCGCGATCCAGCGCTCGGGCCCCTCGGGCCAGTTGGGTCTCCGCCATTGGCGGTAGGCGCCGTCGGGCGCGAACCAGAAGGCGTCCATCATGTAGTAATCAAAGTGGACGCCAGGCTTCCTGAGCCGCAGGATTTCGTTCAGCTCGCGCAGGGCGAGTTCTTCCGTAAGGGGGACTCTGTCTGACAGCTCATCGTAGGCAGACCAGTCGTTATAGACCCAGATCGGATCGCGCAGCAGAGGCGCCCCAAGCGCCGGCGCGGACCAACCCGACTGGAGGGCAGAGGAGGAACGGTAGGCGTGAGCGACCCAGGACGCCGGGAATCGTGCCGCTCCGAGGACAAGAAACCCACCAAGGATCGCCATGCCGATGCAAGAAACCGCGCGCTCCGTGGCTCTTTCGTTTCCCCGGCGTTCCGGTTTCATCGCCACACCCCCTTAACCGTGCCTGGCCGAGATCGCACCCGTAACGCGGCTCGGGCAGGGTCAACGCCCCGGAGCTTCGCAGGCGCCGATGTCAAATCCTTTGCCCTGTGGTAGGGGCGTCCCCCAAAAATCCTGCCTGCCTACATCCATACCGAACTGACGCCTTTCCGCCTACATTCCGCCCCTGAGTGGCCGTGCCCTTCGCGGCTTTAATCAAGGCTCGGCCCCGGCCGTAGGATCCGATGAGAATCGGTGCAGCCGGATCGGTCCTGGAACCCTCATCAAGCGTAAAGTTTCCTTCGAAGGTTTGTCCACCTTCGAGAAGCACTCGATCACCGGGAGAAAACCTCATGCGGCTCGCTTTGCGCAAGGTTCGCCAAGGCCTGGATTGCGTGCCGGCGTTCCTGTCGTCACCTCGCGGACTCAGGTAGCAGGTCCGCGCTCCCTGCTGCGGCAGTCAATGCGAAGATGAGTTTGGCCGGCAGGTTCTCCTTGCCTTTTTCGGCCCCGGAGAGCGAGCGCGCCGCCCACGCGCCGCATTCACTTGGGCGAGGTGAGCGCCTTGAGGTAACGGTAATAGAACTCGACCCCTCGGTAGTAAGATTCCACTCCTAGGCGCTCGTCCTTCCCGTGCGCGCGGACGTCATCCGTATCGATCGCCAAGCCGGAGATTCCGTAGGTCGGCATGCCCGCCGCGTTGGTGTAGACACCGTCGGACGCGCCGGTGGACATGGTGGGGACCGCGGGCGCTCCCGGCCACATCTCGGCGGCGACGCGATCGAGCGTCTGCATCACGTCGGGCCGCAGCGAAACCGGCGGTAGCGCCTTGGCGTTGGGCTCCCTGTCCAGGATCCGGCCACTGGTGGTGACGTAGCTGACTTCGATCTTGGGATCGGCAAGGACCTTGATGAGCGTCTGCCGTACTTCTTCGCGCGAGTGTCCGGGGAGGATGCGGCAGTTGACGTTGGCGCGCGCCATCTGTGGCAGGGCGTTGTTGGCGTGGCCGGCAGCCAGCCGGGTGGCCACGCAGGTGGTGCGCATGGTCGCATTCCACAGCGGGTCGGCGGAGAGGCGCGCGATGGCCGCTCCGTCGGGCGGGCTCTTGACGATTTCGCGCATGTCGGCCGCTGTCTGGCCGCTTTCCACGCCGGCCGTGCGATCGAAGAAGGCTCGCGTGACCGCGTTCAGCTCGAAGGGAAACTGATAGCGCTCCACGCGCCCCAGTCCGTCGGCCAGGTGATAGATCGCGTTGTCGGGCACCGGGAGCGAGCTGTGCCCTCCGGGATTGGTCACCGTGAGCTGGTAATCGGCGTAGAGCTTTTCGGTGGCGTCCATGGAGACGATCAACGGCTTGCCCTTCACCGTATCCACGCCGCCGCCATCGGCATTGAGAACGAACTCGGCGTCGACAAGATCGCGATGGTTCTTCAGCAGCCAGTCTACGCCGTTCGATTGGCCACCCTCCTCGTCCGCCGTGAGAGCCAGGATGAGATCGCGGTCGGGCTCGTACCCCTCGCGCTTGAACCGGATCAGCGTGGTGACCCAAATGGCATCGCCGCTCTTCATGTCCTGCGTGCCGCGCCCGTAGTAGTAGCCATCCTGCTCCACAAACTGGAAAGGATCGGTGGTCCAGTCCTCTCGCCGGGCTTCCACTACGTCGAGGTGGCCGATCAGCAGCACGGGCTTGTGGACGCCGGTGCCGTGAAGCCGGGCCACCATGTTCCCCTTGCGGTCGTTGGGGCCCAGGACCACGACGTCGGCCGCCGGGAACCCAGCGTCACGCAGGCGCCGCGCCATGGCTTCGGCGGCGACGGTCGTGCTGCCTACCGAATCGGTGGTGTTGATCTCAATCAGTTGCTTGAAGGTGTCGTGCGCCAGTCGCCGGGTTACGTCGTCGGTCTGCGCGCGCGCCATGGGCGCCAGCAGGAACAGCGCCAGGACGGCCAGGCAATGCTTCAGGTTGAGTCTTCGCATCAATTCGGTTCTGCCCCCTTCCACCCGGTGTGCCAGGCGGGACTGTCAGCGACCGGTCAGAATAGCACGCTACGACGAAATAGGGTATTCGGGAGCAAGTGGACACAAAACGCGGGTGGCGCCGATCCGCCGCGGCGGACTCTCCATGTCGGCGACCGTTGGGAACCTCCACATGACCTCCCCAGTTTCCAGGCCACAGTCCCGCGCACGCGGGATCAACCGGCGCATACATCCAAGGCAATGTATGCGCCACCCGCGTGCCAGGCGGGACTATCAGCGGCCGGTCAGAATAGCACGCTACGACGAAATAGGGTATTGGGGAGCAGGTGGACACAAACACGTCTGCGGCGCGGTCTTCGATTTGTGCCAGTATGGTTTGGAGTGATTCGTCAACTGCTCCCGAGGAAAGTGGGTATGCGAATTTTTTGAGAAGGGTTTTTGGGCGTAGGGCTTTTCACTTTTGACCTTCGCCTTTTGACTTGCTTTTGCGGCTCCGCCGGGCGAGCGGCCGGCCACGCTCACTGTGTGGGGACGACGAACAGCGTGATCGATGCCGCAGGGAAAGTCGCCGTAATCGTGCTCGTCGTGCTTCCCCCTGCCGGAGGCGTCACCGCCTGGTCCGCCAGCGCGACGATCGACGCCAGGTTCGCATTGCTGTACTGATAAACCTTCGCGTTGCCCGTGGCCGTCAGGTTCGCGAGCGAAAGCGTGCTGGTCAGCGCGCCATAGGTCTTGTTGATCACCACCACCGTCACCGCCTGATCGGACGACCGCAGCGCGCCGTACACCGAGAGCTGCCCCTGCGCCGGGCTCGTCGAGGCCAGCGCAATGCCGCCGAATTTCGAGCTCGCTCCGTCGTAGTTGCGGTAGATCTCGAAGGCCATCAGGCCGGGGACCTGCGATTCGTCCGGAGGACCCCAGAGAGTCGCCAGGTCGAGGCCGTATTGCCCGAAGATGCCAAGAATGTCGGCCTGCGCCAGTGCGCCGTTGATGTGCTCCTGCCCGCCCCAGTTGTACTCAGTGATAGCCGTCTTGGTGCCGGGATAGTTGTTGGCAACCCACGTCTGCATCATCGGAATCAGTTGCGGAGCCTGCAGCGGGGGCGAGCAGCTTGAAGTGTAGTTCGAGTCGGTCATGTAGTTCGGTTGAGGGTAATTGGGATCGGTATAGGTCGGATCCCAGAAGACGCGCGTCGAGTTGAGCCGCGCCTGCTGCTCCCCGGTGTCTCCCGCGGTCGTCAGGCCGACGCCCGAGCCGTTATAGTCGGCCGCAAAATAGGTGTGCAGATCCAGGTAATCCAGCAGGCGGGGGGTGTTGTTCGCGGCTGCGTACGCTGCGAACTGCTGGAGATAGTACTCGATGAGTGCGGTGCCTCCGTGCGCCTTCCGATCGACGGGATTGGCCCAAGGCACATAACAGGGGCCTGTGTTCCACCCGTTCTCGACGTCGAGCTTCGAATAGAAGTAATCCCACCAAAAGGAGATCACCGGACCGCTGACCTCGGCGGTGGGATCGGCAGTCTTGATGGCCAATGCAGTGGCAATGTCGTTGTTGGTCAACTCGTCGTAGGTGAAGGGCAGCGGATGCACGTCGCGGTGTGTCCCGTCCCACCAGTCGGGTTCATTGTCCAGGTCGTAGATGGCTACGCCGCCATTCGCCGCTGTATCGAACGTCTGGACCAGAGAAGTCACCCAACTGCCAGCCCACGCGGGGCCCTTCGCGATGCTGGTGACGGTGGGATCGTTGCCCGTTATGTTGCACCCAGCGGAGTTCGTACAGCCATTGACCCCCTCGGGGTACACGCCATTGCCGCAGCCCCTGGAAGTGTCCACTTGCTGCTGATTGGGATACGTCGACACCGGGAAGCCACAGGACGTGCCGTCCTTTGCCACCCAGCCGAGCACGGGCACCGTGCCCAGGGTGATGGCCCCAATCGACTTATCGCTCGGGACCAGGTCGTTGAACTCGCCCGTCGGCCCCACGCCGTAGGAGTTGGGCTCGTTTTCGAAGTACCAGTCGGCGGCGTCATTGCTTACGCCCAGTTGGTAGTTGTAGCGGGAGGTGTTGTCTCCGCCCCAGCGAAGGACGGTAGGGTTGGCAGGCGCGTCCACGGAATTGACAAACGCGTACGCGTTCATGCCATAGACGTAAGGATTAATGGCATGGGTCCGATTGCCGGCGTCCACGTTCAGCGCTGGTCCTGCCGCCGCCGCCGGAGGCTGTAGCGTCACCGTCGCGGCGCCGAATTGGGTTGTATCGCCAACGGCCGTCGCCGTCACGGTCACCGAGGTTGGCGCGGGGTAAGGAGTCTCGTAAAGCCCCGAGGCACTGATGGAGCCCACGCTGCCCGTCCAGTTCGACGGCCCCGCCACCGACCAGTTCACTGCTGTGTTATAGCTGCCCGTCCCGCTCACCGAGGCGCTGAACTGCTCTGTCGTGCCGATCGTCACGGTCGGTGAGTTCGGAGTTACCGTTACTCCTGTGATCGTCGGGCCGGTGGGTTCCGTCGGCTCCTGAACCGTGCTGCCTCCGCCGCACCCTAACGCCAGCACGCACAAAGCGGCGCTGGCAACGCCTGTCACACTCCGTCGCATTCCAGCTATGTTCATCTCTCCCCTCCGACCCGTGTCCATCAAAACCCTCGCCGGCCGCATCGTCTACCAGGACCGCTGGATGACTCTTCGCTGCTGACCGGTTAATCGGAATCTCCTCTTTCGGCACCGATTCGCCCGGATTCTACCACTCCTGAGGGGTATTGCAAGACCAACGCTGCGGTTGCGGTCGAAAAACGGAGCGATTCCGTGCCGTCCTGGACTCGACCGCGTAATCGACATCTTTCCTCGTCGATTTCTGAGACACTCTTTCCTCCTCCCTTGTCCTCAGCGATTCGATCTAACGGCTTTGCGATCAGTCGTTAGCGGGCAGACCTGTTGAGGCACATCGCCGTCAGCCTGTGGGCAGGGTCGGCAAGAAGCTCGAAGTCATCCGCGCCGCAGCACGATTGGATTATCCTACGGCTGACATCGACCGCATGCTGGCGGAGATCGAGATGGGATACGGATCGGCTGCGCATCCGTGATTCTGGTTGATTCGTACATCCCCATGTATGTGGAATCAGTCGAATCTTGAGTTTTGATTCAGGTTTTGACGGGTTCCCCGGTATCGCACGGCTGTCGTAACTTGATGCGACCGCTAGCGGTGCATCGATCCTCCATGTGCACCGACCGGGGGATCGCAGACCCCCAAGGGCAGGGGTCCGCGCCATCCCTTGGGGTACGAAAGGGGGATTTTCAGAGGCGTGAATAAGGGTGTGCGACATCCAGCCCCGGCACAGCGCGAAAATGCTTGAAATTGAATGTGTAGAGGCGGGCGCTCCGGGTGAGAGCTGTTGCGGCGATAAGACAGTCGGGAATGTTGATGCCTGAACTCAACCGGTGGTTGAGCAGCAATTGGTATGCTGCGGCGAACTCGGAGGCCTCCGGCCAAATTACTTCGAATGTTGCCAGGAACCGTTGGATCCGCTCCAGATCAGCTCGGTCACGGCAACCCATCACCAGTTCCATAGCAGCTACAGCAGGGACCGCGAACGGCTGCTGTGCTAGTTCTTGGAGCCACTTCTGGGCAGGGATTGTCCCGCGCAGACAATCGACGAGAACGTCCGTATCAACAAGGTTCATCGGGCGGACTTGCTCCACCCTTCTGACCGCAACTTCCGGGCAAACTCCAAGCTGTCCTCGATGTCAGCACGATCGCGCCACATCCCCAAGAATTCGGAGTTCAGCAGATCGCTAAAAGTGGCGGAGGTCGCGGACCCGGCGGGCGAGACTGTAATCACAATCGCGGCGGACCCGGTGGGTACGTCCGCAGGCAGCGTAATGCGCAGTTCCCGGCTGGCTGGAATTTCCGTACTAAGGGTGATCGTTTTTACCATACGTACATCGCCTGACTTTTTACCTTATCAAAACAAATGCGCAATTACAACGACTCGTTCACCACCCCTCAAGCCTCCGACCTTGGGGAAGCCGCAAACCCTGAGGGTTGCTTGAGGCTTGTGATTCATAGAGGGCCGGAGGGGCACGAGTTGGAGTTCGCTCGTTACTCGCCGCTGCTCTTAAATGCCCGCCGTGCCGCCAGCGCGCAGGCCTCTTTCCCATCTCGCCGTGCCCGCGTGTGAACGCCGCAGGAAAGAAAGAGATGCTGGAAGGAGTCAAACAAGCCGGAAAAAGAAGGGAGGCAATCTGCGGGAACGCAAGGTCTGGAGGCTTTCCCTAGCCTTGACGTGATAAACTGCGACTTGCCGAGGCCAAATGACGGCTGTGCATTGGCATCTTGGCTGCGGTATATCGCTTGAGCATAGAGCTTCAGTCTGCGCCAGCCGGCGGAGGGATCAATGAGAGCGCGACAGATTTGGGCAGCGGTTTGTGCCAGTTGTCTGATATTCGGAGCGGGCTTGACGCTTGGTAAGAAGAAAGCTAGCACGGGCATTCAGGAGCGTTTCGCAGCAACGCTGGTGCCCCCCTTGAACGAGCCGCGTCCTAGGGCGGTCGGAGACACAGCCGATAGTGCACTCAGCCTTACAATTGAAGGCCATACTACGGACGAGGAAATGAAGGGCCTTTCGCAGACGTTCGCGGAGGACGGACAGGGCGCTATGGATAAAGCGCTCGGCAAGTCCAAGAAAGGGTACTTCACAATGGGAGTAGGACAAACAATGCCGCTGGTGATCGTCCAATCACGATCGGAAGGCACCAGTCGGAAGTTACAGATGGTTGGCAAGGCGCCCGGCACTTTTCGCAGTCCGGACGGAACGACAATCTCCAACCTGCCCCACAATGGCTTCCCGTATACGTTCATCCAACTCGACGTGGACGAACAAGGGAACGGTAAAGGGATGTTGGTTCCTTTCGGAAACTTCGGCTTCGACAACCGGGGTCACATGGTCATAAAGCCCATGTTTCGCTCCGGCAACTCACTTGTGGACGTGCACTCGGAGAAGTGATTCGCGGCTGCCGCACCGCGGCGCTGTGCGTCTCGTAGTAGGTAGCGACGCTCACCGCCTTTGTGACCGTGGGTTCTTCCTTCGATGCCGAACAGCCCTTTAATTCTCGCTGCCGCGCCGTGTAGATGCCATCGAATTCGATTTGAATTAGGTTTTGTTCTTCTCTCATAAATGCGGGCTTGCCGTTAAGGATCCAACTCTTCCCACAAGCCACAGGTGGAAATCCAGCATGAAGGCGCGGGTGGCGCCGACATCGCTCCTCATGTCGGCGACCGTTGGGAACCTCCAGCTGACGTTCCCAGTTTCCAGGCCATAGCACGGTCAACCCACGCATCCATCCAAGGCAATGTACGCGCCCCCCGCGGTCCAGTCGGAAATTCCTTGGTTGTGCTGGTCGGTGCGGTGCTGAGGATCTTCGCTGATGTCGGTATAAAAGCGATGTCCAGAAGGGGTCCAAAGGACACAGACGAAATAGGGTTTGCCAGAGATGCGGGACATAACAGGAAGGGGCCCAACTCCCGTTCTGGAATTGAGCCCCGCGTTGGTTGCGGGGGCTGGATTTGAACCAGCGATCCCGCGTCTGCGGGATTATGAGCCCAAGGAGCTGGGGGAGAACTGCGAGGGATCGAGACCCGTGGCAGTCCAGAACCCAGTGCCGTGCTTTTGGGCTTTGAGCTGCGACTCACGACGCTTGGCCAGTGCGTAATTCTCGCAACGCTC
>JBEKUR010000072.1:0-23523 GCA_049514855.1 Terriglobia bacterium | reverse complement strand
GATAGAAGTGCGTTGCGGCGCCGGCGAAATCGTTGGGGAAGAGGAAAGAGTCTTTCTTGGGCGGATCGTTCAAATTCGTGTACGCCGTGACCACAAGGTCCAGAAAACCATCCACGTCCGCATCGAACAGCACGGCCTGAGTCTCCAGCTCGCCGGGAATCGAATGCAGCCCTGCCTTTTCCGTCTCATCCTGGAAAATTCCATCGCCTAGATTGCGATAGAGCCGGACTCCGTCCAGCCCGGCCACGAAAAGGCTGGGCTTGCCGCTGTTGTTGTAGTCGGCAAAGGTGGCGGAGACCGCGGCGCCAGGCCCGGCCACGCCCGCCTTGTCCGTCACGTCGGTGAAAGTCCCGTCCCCGTTGTTGCGCAGGAGATGGTTGGCGCCTGCGGGGTTGACGACGTAGATGTCGGTGTGGCCGTCGCTGTTGTAGTCGCCGAAAGCGATGGAAGGCCCAAAGAGCGGAACCAGATTGCGCCGCGCGTAATCCAGCGAATAATCCGCCGCTTTGATTGGCCTTTGGGAGTCCGCCGAAGGACTCTGCTGGGCCGGCAACGTCAGGCCCAGGCGCCCCGAGATCTCGGCAAATGTCACTTTTTCGAGGCCCGTTCTCTGCACGAGTTCTGAAGGGGGCACGGCGGGGATAAGGATGGCGCCGTATTTTCCTCCTTCGAGGGCCGGGTTCTGGAGTGAAATCCCGGGGACCTTGTCTCTCATCTTTTCGTGAATCTTCAAGGCCTTCTGCGCGTCCTCGTCACGCTTGAGGCGCACGTAGGTGGTGAAAGTGTGGAAAAGCGAGGCCACGTAAAAGTTCTGCCCCTTGCCGAAACCCATGTTGACCACGTGCTGATGCGCCGCCAGCGCGTCCTCCAGTTGCTTCTTGGCGAAGTAAACGGTTCCGAGGTTGAACCATGCCGCAGGGTCCTCCGCATCGGCCGCAACCACCCGCTTCAGCGCTGCCTCGGCGTCGGGATAGCGAAGCTCGCGCTTGTAGAGGATGCCCAGGTTGTAATCGGCTGCGACCAGCTTGGGGTCCATCTGCTTTGCGGTGGTGAGTTCCCCCAGAGCCTCGTCCAGCTTGTTGGCCTGCATGAGGGCGAGTCCAAGATCAAAGTGGTCGGTTGCCAGTGCCTTCCCCGAAGCCACTACCTTCTGGAACTCCCCAACCGCCTCAATGTATTTGCCCTGCTCGTAGTATGCCTTGCCAATGTTCCGCTGGGATTGGATGGGCGCCGTTCCCGCCAGGGAAGTCTTTCCGGCGGCCTTCGGCGCAGCGGACTTCCCCGTTTGCGGACCTTCCAAGCTCGGTCGGGCAGAGATGAGGTAGGAAGCGAGAATCAAGGTGATCGTCATGCAAAGGCGCAGGACACTAGAAAGGTTTCGGTTCATGAGTCTCCTCGGACTATTCCCGGTGAATGGGATGAACGGCGTCGAAGTGATATGCAGCATAGTTGCAAACGATTATTATACAACGCGCGCCTTGCGCACGAGGCTCCTCTTGCGCGGACGGTAGGTGGTAAATGGTAGGTGGTAGGTGGGGGCTGGGGGCTAGGTCAGCGTCCTGCGCGCCCCGCCTGCCGTCCGTCACCATCTTGCGGGGCGGTCCACGACCAAATCCGGGTGCTCGCGCCTGAAAGTTTCAGCGATGTGGCATGACCAGCAAACGGGCGAGTGAGTTTGGAATACCTCTGGCAATCTCTCAGCCGCAATCTTGTCCCAGCAAACGGTTTTCTTCTCTGGGTCCAGCAGGGCCGGCACGTGTCCAACCCATTCCTCAGTTACATTCACGGGTTTAGCGCAAATGGCGCAGGTCTTGCCCGCATACCAGTCAGCAACGATGCGGCGAACCAAGCAACCTTCCGGAGCCGCTTCGATCTGTTTCAAGCACTCCTGCCCGCATCCCTGCCGTTCCGGCCAGCGGGAACACTCGCTCAGGCGAAGCTGCGGTGTACCAAAGGCCGCATCCCTCGCCAGGAGTATGGCGTCCAAATCAACCGCGGCAGGCTTCTGAGTTTCAGGGCAAGTGATCAGCCTCTGTCCTCGCAGTTTAAAGTAGGAACGCAGGCCTCGAAACAGCAAATACCCGACACCAAGCGCAGGAAGCGCGAATATGACCCAAAGAAGTCCAAGATTCACCGGTGCCTCCTCTTTTCCCCTAACTGACCATTTGCAAAGCACGTTTCTCTCCAAAACATCGGGTGATGGCGAGCACTTGGGTGCCCGATTTCGCTTGGTACGGGAGCGTGTCGCGTAAGCCTGCTTTGCACGTCTGCGACTTTTGCCGCGTATTCTTGAACGGAGTAAGGGGCCAAACTACGTTGACAAAGCCAGCTTCAGTGGAAATTTTCCTTTCTCCGAGCAGAATATGACGTTTTGAGCACATACGTTCACAGTTCAACAACGCTACTCAACCCTTTGAGAAAATTCGGCATCCCAATTATGCACGAATAACGGACCGCCAATTGCTCGGGCTATAGATGGGCGTGCTGCGAATCACCATGTGCGCAACCACCTTTCCGCACGGAAGTTGCCCGCGAGACGTGGGGACGCCGGGCGAATGTGAGCCAAGTGGGGGGCCGGCCCGAGGAGTGCGACCTTGCGCCGCTCTTCCGAGAAAGCCCTAAGGACATGTAACCAGCCACAAGATCCGCTACTCAGGAGGATGACCAAATGAGATACCTGATGGTTGCTACCCTAATGTTGAGCCTGCCGGTCGAATTTCTTCAGGCTAAGCCAAGCAAGGTAGCTGACCGGCTCGAGAACGCTGCCGTGGTGATGTACGAAATCATGAACACGCCTGAAAACTCCATCCCCAGAGACCTGCTCGACAGGGCGGTCTGCGTGGGCATAGTCCCCTCGCAGAAGAAACTGGCTTTCTTTTTCGGGGCGAGCTACGGGCGCGGTGTGCTGGTGTGCAGGCGAGGCGGAAACGGCCCCTGGGGTGCACCTTCGATGATTGCCGTGCGCAGTGGTAGCTATGGGTTTCAGTTGGGAGGCTCGGAGACCGACCTGGTTTTTGTGGTGATGAACCCCGGCGGGATTCGCAAGCTGCTCAAGAGTAGGGCGGAACTTGGTGCGGATGCCTCAGCCGCGGCCGGGCCGGTCGGACGGACAGCTTCTGCCTCCACGGATGTGATGATGACCGCTGAAATTCTGACTTATTCCCGGTCCCGGGGCTTGTTTGCCGGCGTCTCTCTCAAAGGAACTGCCATTACCCAGGATGGGCAGGCCAACGCGCGTTTGTATGGCCACATCGTGGACCCCAAGGAGCTTCTCATCGATGGCAAAGGCGATGTTCCGCCCGAAGCGAAATCACTCATCGCCGGACTCGATAAGTACTCACCTCGGGGTGGGGAAGCGTTTGCCGCCACCCAAGCGCCGAAACAAGAGAGCGCCCCTGCTCCGAAACAAGAGAGCGCTCCCGCGCCGAAACAAGAGGGCCCTCCTGCACCGAAACAGGAGAGCGGTCCTGTGGAGTGAGGCTGTGTAGGCAACATCACGGAACTGCGCATGGTGCGCCCACTTTCGCTTTTCGGAATTGACGCCTGCCTCGTACCTTTCTTTCAACTTATTGAGCCGCCGGTCATTCCCGCGAAAGCGAGAATCTACTCGGCAAAGCTTCGGGAATGCGCCGTCGATGGACTGGGTTCCCGCTTTCGCGGGAATCCAATACCCGTTTCTTGGGTAGTGGGTCAATTTGATCCTGTAGCGGCGATCCCGTGTCTGCGGGATCGCCAAATGGCGGCGTAAAGCCGCCTCTACATCAAATTGACTCACTACCGTTTCTGGTATCGTTGGAGTGGCGCAAAAGTTGTGCTACGATGAGGGATTGCTTCGCGACCGGCAAGGCACGCCTAGTGCCGGTCCTAAAATCCCAAGGAGTTCCCGGTGAGAATCTACGACGGCCAAGACATTCGCAACGTTGCACTGGTGGGTCACGGTGATACCGGCAAGACCCAGCTTGTTTCCGCGCTGCTTTACGCGGCGGGCATGGTGAACCGCCTCGGAAAGGTGGACGACGGAACCTCCACCACGGACTACGACGAGGAGGAGATCCAGCGCAAGTTTTCCATCACCGCCGGGCTCGCCTATGCGGAATGGGGCAGGAGCAAGATCAACTTTATTGACACCCCCGGATACAACATCTTCATGCACGAAACGGAGGGGGCGCTTCTGGCGGCCGATGCCGCTTTGTTGCTTATTCATGGCGTGGCGGGAATCGAAGTGCAAACGGAGAAATCCTGGGGTTTCTGCGAGAAATACAGCTTGCCGCGCGCCCTGGTCATCAATCAGTTGGACCGCGATCGCGCCAGCTTTGAGCGGACCCTCGAAGCCTTACACGGGGCTTTCGGGCGGAGCGCAGTTCCCGTCCAGTTCCCCATCGGGGAAGAGAAGAATTTTCACGGCGTCATCGACTTGGTTCGATTGAAGGCCTATCTCTACGACTCCAACGGGTCCGGGAAGGCGAAGGAAGTCGAGATTCCTGCTGACCTGAAGGATGCAGCGAGCAAGGCTCACGAGGCCTTGGTGGAAATGGTGGCCGAGGGTAACGACAAGTTGATGGAAGAGTTCTTTGAAAAGGGCACCCTCCCGGAGGAGCACTTGGTCCCTGGTCTGAGGGCCGCGGTCTGCGAAAAACGCCTCTACCCCGTGGTCGTTGCGGCCGGGCTGCCCAACATTGGCAGCGAGAATTTGCTGAACATCATAGTGGATTACCTTCCTTCGCCCCTGGGGCGCAAAGAGGTGGAAGGCCTGGAACACGAGGGCGGCGAGCCTGTAAAGCGCAAGATTGCCGACGACCAGCCGGTTTCTGCCTTCGTTTTCAAGACCGTGGCAGACCCCTTTGCCGGCCGCGTGAGCTACTTCAAGGTGATGTCGGGAGTTCTGAAGAACGAGGCCAACCTTACCAACTTCGACCGAGGAACCACCGAGCGCCTCTCGCACATCGGGGTAGTTCAGGGCAAGACGCAGACGCCCGTAGCCGAGCTCCATGCGGGGGACATCGGGGAAGTGGCCAAGCTGAAGGATACCGTGACGGGCGACACGCTGGGTGACAAAGGCGCGCCGATTGTTTTCCCCAAGCTGAAGATGGCGGAACCTGCCATTTCGTTCGCCATCGAACCCAAGTCGCGCGGCGACGAGGACAAACTCTCCACCGCCATCCATCGCATGCTCGAAGAGGATTTGCTCTTGCGCTTCTCACGCGACCCGCAGACCAAGGAATTCCTGCTTTCAGGCGCCGGCCAGCAGCATGTGGAAGTAGCCGTCTCTAAGCTCAAGCGGAGGTTCAACATCGATGTCACGCTCAAGGCGCCCAAGATCCCTTACCGCGAAACCATTCGCGCCCGGGCCGAAGCGCAGGGCAAGCACAAGAAGCAGACCGGAGGCCACGGCCAGTACGGTGACTGCTGGATCAAGGTGGAACCGCTGGTACGCGGCAGCGGCTTCGAGTTTGTGAACGATATCTTCGGCGGCGCCATCCCCAGGAACTATATCCCCGCCGTCGAAAAGGGTATCGTCGAGGCAGCCTCGAAAGGGTATCTGGCCGGCTATCCCGTGGTGGACTTCAGAGTGATCCTCTTCGATGGCTCCTATCACGAGGTGGACTCCTCTGAAATCGCCTTTAAGCTCGCCGGCTCCAAGGGGTTCAAGAAGTGCATGGAACAGGCCAAGCCCTGCTTGCTCGAGCCGATTATGAATGTGGAAATCACTGTTCCAGAGAATAACGCTGGCGATATCATGGGCAACCTTAATGGGCGCCGCGGGCGCGTGCAGGGTATGGATCCCAAGGGCGGGTCCACTGCCATCAAGGCTCAGGTGCCGCTCGCCGAGATGCTCACTTACGCCTCCGACCTCACCTCCATGACCCAAGGGCGTGGGACCTACTCGATGGAGTACTCGCACTACGAAATCGTCCCGCAGCCGATCTCCGATAAGATCGTCGCCGCCCACAAGCCCTCCGCGGAGGAAGAGGAAGAGTAACCACCGCGCGGTCGTTGGCCCGAACCAAGGACTAGGTTTTCATTGGCGATTGGCGATTGCTGATTGTCGATTGAAAAAAGTGCAGTGGCAACTTCCTGCCATGAAAACGGCTCCCCTCCTCGGCGGCGGAGGGGGTGGTGGGGAGGGAATCAAGCGCGCCGGTCAACCACCCCCTGGCCCCCTCCGTACGAAGGAGGGGAATCACTGAGACCATTTTCATCTTCAAGTGGCGGGCCGAAGGCCCATGATGTCTCCGCCGTCAATCGGCAATCGAAAATCGGCAATTCCAGATTGACGAGCCCTCGGCGACTGAGCCGCCTTCTCGCTGGGCTCATATAGCCCAATGTTAAGAGTGGTCTCGGGGAAACGCCGGAGCGGGGCGGAGAAGGATCAGGATGGAGAGGGTGGCGATTAATGGAATGGTGGCGGCAGCGAAGAAAGCCGGATAATACGAGAATCGGTCCACGAGCTTTCCGACTGCCAGGGTGAAGAATGTGCCCGCGAGGCCGGCGCCAAGGCCGCTCAATCCCGTAACAGAAGCCACCACGTCTTGCGGGAACAAGTCGCAGGGAAAAGTGAGACCCATGGTGGACCAACTGGCGTAGCCCCAGACCGCGAAGGCGATTAGAGCCAAGGCCCCATAGGCGTTGTGCGTGGTGGCGGCCGGAATTCCGGCAATAATCGGCAGACAACTGACCACGCACACCCACTTCCGAGCTTGCAGGGTCGGCATCCCACGCTTAATCAGGAACCCGGAGGCGAACCCGCCCGTGAAGTTGCCAATGTCTGCGGCGACAAACGGGATCCAGGCGAAAGCGGCTATCTGTTTCAGGCTGAAGCCGCGCGCGTCACTCAGGTATTGAGGAAGCCAAAACACGTAGAACCACCAGATGGGGTCAGTGAGCGAGCGCCCCAGGACGATGCCCCAGGTGTTTCTGTCCCTAAGAAGGCTGAACCACCGGCCCGCACCTGATCGGGCAGACACCTTGGCGGTGTCACGACCCGATTCAATCAGAGCCTTCTCCTCTTTTGTAAGGTTGGGATGCTGGCTCAAGGGATAATAGACGCGTAACCACAAGGCCAGCCAGAAAAAACCCAGGATGCCGGATACAGCGAACGCGTATCGCCAACCTAGTGCAATAGCCACCCATGGCACCATGACGGCGGCCAAGGCGCCGCCAACACTCGAGCCACTATCAAAGATGGCTACCGCAACCCCCCGTTCCTTCGCGGGGAACCATTCGGCAACAGTCTTATTGGCCCCCGGCCAGTTACATCCTTCTCCTATTCCGAGGAGGAATCGAAACACAGCGAACTGAGACAGCGAATTTGCAAACCCCGTCAGAAGGCTGACAATCGACCACCAGACGACCGCAAGGGCTAATCCGAGGCGTGTTCCTATAATGTCGAGCAGTACGCCACCGACCAGCCACATCCCCGCGTAGGATATTTGAAAAGCGGAAAAAATCCACGACAGCTCGGTATGGCTGAGATGAAAATGTTGGGTAATGACCGGAGCCAGAACCGAAAACGTCTGACGATTAATGTAGTTGATGACCGTCGAAAGGAACAGGGTCCAGGCAATCCACCATCGAAGGCGCTTGTTGGACTTCACAGTTTGTGGTTTCCTACCAGAAGTCTGTCTCCGCAATCCAGAGTGATTCTAACATGAAGCTGAAGAACCCCTTCGTCATTGCCGATTGCTGATTGCCGATTGACGATTGAAAAAGTGGTGTGGCAACTCCTTCCAATGTGCATCAGCAATCGGCAATCGGCAATCGAAAATCGGCAATGAAAGCGGGCGCTGGTAGCCGCCCAGAGCCCTCTCGATTTTCGCGGCTACGGCCAGAGCGACGTCCTCGCGCCATGGACGCGCCACAATCTGCACGCCAATCGGCAAGCCTGCCCGGGAACTCCCTGCCCGAACAACGGCTGCGGGCCAGCCTGTCAGGTTATACGTCATGGTGTAACTGAAAGCCTCGAGGCGGTCGTAGGTCGAGCCGTGGACCATGCCGGGGAATGAGCAGACCGGGCACACTATAACGTCGAATTCCTCCATGAAGGAAAGAAGGGAGCGGCGAAACGCGTCCCATTGGCCTATCAAGGCACCGAACGCAGCCACCGACTTAGCACTCGAGCGCTGCAGGTCCAGGGCGCGCTGCATGAGGGGATGGACCTTTTTCGTTCCGGCCATCTCGAGCAGTTCTTCGAGCCCCGCACCCCCGTCGGCGGTGAACAGGCCGAGATAGATTTCGTAGGTTTGCTCGAGGCCGCGCGGGCGAGCTTCTTCGACGGCGGTCACGCTTGCTTCGAGCGCTCTTGCTGCGTTCTTTACGGTTTCGATGGTTTCTCTTGTGGCGGTTTCGATTCCGTTGTCGGTGTGAAACGCGACGCGCAGGGCCTTGAGATCAACCTTGGTCGCGTCGCCCAAGGGCATCGGGACGATGGCTGGGTCGCGCCAGTCAACCCCGGCGATGATGGGCAGCAGCGTGTTGAGGTCCGCTACGGATCGCGCCAGAGGGCCGATCTGCCAGAGCGCATCAAGCGTTCCACCGGGGCCAGGGAAGTGACCGGTGCGCGGAACGCGGCCGGAAGTCGGCTTGATGGCCGCAATGCCCGTGCAATGGGCGGGGAAGCGCACGCTCCCACCTGCATCGCTGCCCAAGCCGAGCGGCGATCCTCCTGCCGCGATGATGGCGGATTCACCGCCGCTGCTGCCCCCGGGCGACAGCGACAGGTCATAAGGGTTATTCGTTCGGCCATAAACGAGGTTGTCGCTTTCCCATGCCCAGCCGAATTCGGGGCAGTTCGTCTTGCCAAGGAGGACGCCCCCGGCAGCGCGCAGGCGCTTCACCACGGTGGCGTCCTCTTTGGGCACGTAGGAGGCGCGGCCCAGGGTCCCTCCCGTGCTGATCACTCCCTCAGTTTCGATGGCGTCCTTCAAAGTAAACGGAACGCCGTGCAGCGGCCCTCTGATTTCCCCCTTGGCGACAGCCTTGTCCGCCTCGCGGGCCTGTCCCAGCGCAGTTTCAGCGGGAAGTTGTACGACGGCGTTCAGCTTGGGGTTGACCTCCTCGATTCGCTTGATACACGCTCTCACCAACTCTTCCGACGAAATTTGCTTGTCGCGGATGGCTTTGGCTTGCTCCGTCGCTGAAGCAAAGATCAGTTCCATAGTGATTCCCCTCGAGTCGTTTTGAAAAGGTTCTGCCCTCGCTTGCAGCAAGCGCCTTACATCGAGTCACCTCGAATTTCATTGTAGGTTCTGACGCAGGGGTCGGAGTGGCACCGCGTCGGCAAGAGTGTAACCGGTTATGCAGGTCGACGTCAGATGTATCTTATCTGATTCTCGATTTCATCCGCTGTAAGAGAGTTGAGAAGAATCAGAAGCCGTCGGGCCATTTCCTTGGGATGCCGGCGAACGGCGATGATGATCCCCGAGTGAGTCCTCTTATCCTCAAAGTACCTCCGCGCCAGAGCCTCGAAGTCCACCCGGTTGTGCGTCAAAATGGTTTTCCCTTGATCGGTGGCGAAAGCCAACTGTTCCGCATCAGTGTTTCCGACGTGTCCAGCTTCCTGCGTGGTCATCACGCGAAAGCCGCGCGCGCGGACCAGATGCGACAGGACCACATCAACGTCTTCGTCCAAGTAAAGGTCAATGAAGAGCTGCTTCAACGATTCGCCACCAGCGGGTCAATCCGGTCGTCGGGAACGCGGTTACGCTCGATGTGGGCGTTGATCTCATCCTGGTGGTCACTGTAGTAACTCAAGGCATCAAAGACCTGCGCCAGATTCAGATGAGGCAAGCAATTGGGAATCTCTTCGGCGGCCACGCCCAGCCGCCAGGTCTCGACGATCGCCCGGACTGGTGTACGAGTCCCGCGGATGATTGGCTCGCCACCGAGGATCTGGTCATCATTCACGATGTATGCATGCCCTGTTGCGGTCGTCATTTTACGCCTCCACAAAGTATAACCTAATTGGCGGTGAAGCAAACCTGGTTTCTTGATGTCCAGGGGTGTTCGTCTGTGCGAGAGCGGCGCTGCCTTGCCGTCGGTTTGACTGTCTGAGACCGCATTGGTTGGCCTGATACCGCATCATAATCGTGTACAATGTTCCCGTATGAAAAACGTAACACTAAGTGCGGATGCAGACCTCATCGAGCAGGCCCGGCTTGTTGCCCGCACCCAGCACAAAACCCTCAATGCCGCTTTCCGGGAATGGCTGCAACAGTACACAGCGCAGTCGGGGAGCGCACAAGAAGTGGACTCCTTGATGAAGCGCCTCAGCCACGTCCGGGCCGGTCGTCACTTCACCCGGGCCGAGATGAATGAACGGTAGTTTCTTCCTCGAAACAAGAAACCTCATCGTGAGAGTCATGACAAAAGGATGGCATGCGCCCCCCGCTGGCGGGTGAAGGACAGAAGAAGCCGCGCGGTATAATTTAGCGTAATGAAGGGGACTTCTTGGCAAGACCCATTACTGGGCTGCTCGAACGCCAAAGCGTGGTGTTTGACGCCAAAGGGTGGTGTTTGACGCCAAAGTTTGGGCGCAGGAGGATGGGGGAAACCGATGAGCACGGTTCAACTCGAGCTTGGACAGGAGCTTCTCGAGCTGCTGCGGTCGCTGGATCGTCCGGTACAGCAATCCGCACGTGAGCTTATTATTCTGGAGCTTTACCGCCAGGGCCGGATCGCGGCCGGGAAAGCCGCCGAGCTTCTCGGCATGGACCGGGCACACTTCCTTCAGGCTGCTTCGCAAGTCGGGGTCCCCTACTTCGAGATGACAGCCCGGGAATGGAATGAGGAAATCTCCGAGAGCAGGAAAATCTGATTGGCTGTCGTCTCAGATTCCGGTCCGCTTATTGCCCTGGAGCGAATTCAGCAATTGCAGCTCCTGCCTGCGCTGTTCACCCGTATCCTCATTCCACCAGCCGTTGAGAAGGAAGTTGCATCACTGCGGAAGCTCCCTGATTGGGTGCTGGTTCAACCCTGAGACGATCCCCAGAACTCGGTCGGTTAGGGCTTTCGTTAGGCGCAGGAGAGCGGGACGCCATCGGCCTCAGCCTTGAAATCGTAGCAACCCGCCTTCTGGTTGATGACAAGGGCGCGCGCAGACTTGCGAGAAGTCTCCAGGTGCCGATCATCGGCACCCTGGGCCTTTTGCTGGCGGCCAAGAGGCGGGGACTCCTGCCAGCCGTCCGACCTTGCCTGGACGCGCTCCAAGACGCGTCCTTCTATTTCACTCCAGACCTTTACGCGCGCACCCGCTGGCCATGAGGAAATTGCAGGCCGCTGATGGACGCGGATGAACGCTGTTCGAAGCAGGTCTCTTATCTGCGTTGATCTGCGTTCATCTCCGGCTGAAGTTGATTGTTTCACAGCTTCTGGTGGATTACATCACCAGGATTAATCGGCTTGATGACTGCGCTACAATCGTGCACACTGTTTCCGTATGAAAAACGTCACACTGAGTGCGGACGCAGAGCTCATCGAGCAGGCCCGGCTTGTTGCCCGCACCCAGCACAAAACCCTCAATGCGGCTTTTCGGGAATGGCTACAACAGTACGCGGTGCAGTCGGGGGGCGCACAAGAAATGGACTCCTTGATGAATCGCCTGAGTCACGTCCGCGCCGGTCGTCACGTCACGCGGGACGAGATGAATGAACGTTATAAGATCTAGCCGTGATTGCAAGCTTCCTCACTTTGGTAATGGCCCTTAATGCTGGCACAGGCAGTCCCCAAGTCAGCACTCAGGGCTGGGTTCTGTACCAAAACGCTGCGACCGGCATTTCTTTCCGATATCCCCGGTCACTTCGAATCCATGAGCGTCGTCTCCAGGAATTTGGTTTGCCGGATGCTGAGCTGATAGTCGACTTGCTCGGCGACACTGAAATGAACCCGGGAACAACAGTGTTGCGCTTCATAGTGAATCGTAGCGTTGCCACTCCACAGACCGTCGAAGAGAGATCCCGGATTATTCGCAAGGGATGCCAATCCACCACGACGATGCTTCTGGATGGGCACCAGGCTCTAGTATGCGTATACACGGGGCGCGCAGCCGTCCATTGGAGCGTTGTGGTCCTATATCCCCGCGAATGCACCATTCTGTCTCTGCTTGCCGGTGCCGATTCATACGAGGCGAGCCCTCCTCCTCGCGACGGCGCCTTTCCCCTCCTATCGATAATCAAGACGCTTCATTTTGAGCCGCCAAAGAAGTGACGCCTCCGACGTACGGACGCGAAAGAATTTGATTGATTTCGATCACGCTTGTCATATAATCAATCAGAATTGAGCATGACGTGCGAGCAAGACAAACTGCAGAGATGCTTCGCGGAGTTTACCCTGATCCCGCCGCGGCGGGAGAACGGGCTCAGCATGGCTAGAAGCATGGTCACGGTGACAAATTGAAATCCCGTAAGCCAAGAGAACTCGCCCCGAAACGCATCGAGCGGCTCCGACAAATCCTGAGGATGGACCATGTGGTAAGTGTCGAGGAGCTGTCCCGCCAGCTCAAGGTCTCTTCTGCCACAGTTCGCCGTGACCTGGCCCAACTGGAGAGCCTGGGTGAGGTCCGGCGGGTTCACGGCGGGGCCGTGGGGGTGGAAAGCCGGCTGGAAGAGCCGCTCTTCGACGACAAGACTTCAATTGCAGCCAGAGAAAAGCAACGCATCGCTCAAGCGGCTCTCAAGTTCATCAAGCCGAACGATACGATATTTCTCGACGGTGGCAGTACGGTGTTGGAATTGGCGCGGCTGGTGCGAGACCGCTCGAACCTCACCGTGGTTACCAATTCCCTGCGCGCGGCCATTGAACTGGCAGCCCAAGGACCCAGGGTGATATTGATCGGTGGCGACTTCCGCCGGCTCAGCCAAACCCTGGTCGGTCCTCTCACTCGTCTTATCCTGGGTGAAGTGCACGTGGATAAGGCCTTCATGGGCACAATGGGGCTGAGTCTCGAGGAAGGGCTTACCACCACCGATCCGAGCGAAGCCTATACCAAGGAACTCGTCATGGCCCATGCCCGGCAGGTCTTTCTCTTGGCTGATCATAGCAAGGTAGGCAAGGTCTCCTTCGCTCGCGCGGGGCAACTGGGAAAAGTTCAAGTGCTGATAACGGACAAACAAATCGACCGTAAGTTTGCCAGCCAACTTCGCAAAAACGGCGTTGAGGTGGTGCGGACGTAAGGGCAGTCGAGAGTCGAGAGTCAAGAGTCAAGAGTAGAAAGCAGAAGCCGAGTTGCTTTTCAACTTTCGACTTCGCAAAAGGACGTAGCAGAAGCCACGAGTCAAGAGTCGAAAGTCGAACGCACAAACGTAATTGCCCTTGGGCATTTCACTCTGGACTCTCGACTCTTGACTCTCGACTGCCCTTAGGGAGTGCAAAAATGAGTGTAGGTTACCTGAGCGATTTAAGACCTGATTTCAGGCCATTCGAAATGGATTGCGGCAAGATCCACGCTTACCGGTTCAGAGGAAATCTGCGAACCGAACTCGACGCGGGCCGAATTGATGCGAGGACAGCCAGCGATCTCCTCGAAGACATGCTGATGGTCCGCGAGATGGAAGAAATGATTGTGAAGCTGCGGTCCGGCGCGTACGAACCCATCAAGGATTTCAATTACCGGGGGCCGACGCATGTTTCGATCGGCCAGGAAGGCGCTTCCGTGGGAGCGTGCAGCGCCTTGAACCTGAAGGATTACATCACCAGCACGCACCGTGGCCACGGCGACAGCCTGGCGCGGGGCTGTCAGGCCATCCGGACCATGAATGACGAGCGGCTTCGGAAGCGTGTCCCTGACTCGAAAGCGGCCTCGCACGCAGAACTCCTTGAGGATGCTCTTGAGGAGCACGTCTATCGCACCCTGGCAGAGCTCTTCGGGAAGGAAGAGGGGTACTGCAAAGGGCGCGGCGGCAGCATGCACATCGCCGACTTCACCGTCGGCCACCTGGGAGCGAACGCCATCGTGGGCGGCAGCGTACCGATTGCGACCGGGGCGGCGGTGGGAAGCCGGTACTTGCGCAACGGCGCCGTGGTCTGCTGTTTTGCGGGCGATGGGGCCTTCGCGAACGGCGTGGTGCTCGAGTCGCTGAATTTCGCCGCACAAGTTCAGTTCACCAACGAACTCGCCGGGGATTACCGCTTCGGCGTGCCCATCGTCTTTTTCGTTCTCAACAACCACTATGGGATGACGGGCCGCGCCGACAACGAAGTGATGGGCATTGCACACCTGGCCCGGCGCGCGGCGGGCTTTTCCGACTGCAACATGCACGCCGAGGTCGTGAACGGCATGGACGTGCTTGCCGTTCGCGACGCCATGCTGCGTGCCGCCGAAATGTGTCGTAGCGGGAAAGGCCCGGTCTTCCTGGATGTGAATACCTACCGCTATTACGGCCACTCGCTGAGCGACCCACGCAACGAGTACCGGACGCGCGAAGAAGAAGCGGCCTGGAAAGCGGTTGATCCCATCACGACCTTGGCAGGGCAACTCCAGGAGTGTGGCGTCCTGGACGAAGCGGGCGTGGCCGCCATCGAGGCAAGGGTTCGCGAGCGCAATGCGCGCGCCGCCAAACGCGCCGCAGCGTCCGCTGACCCCGATCCCAAGGATGTCATCAAGTACATGTACACGGACACCTGCGTGGAGGTGGTTCCACCCGAATATCGAAAAGTGAAGATCATCGAAGCGCCCGCCCCGATTAAAAGGGCCAAGGGCGAGATTACTTATCGCGATGCCATCAAGGAAGCCTTGATCGAGGAGATGAAACGAGATTCCCGCGTCATCTTCTATGGCGAAGACGTGGCTGAATACGGAGGAGCGTTTAAGCTCAGCAAGGGCCTGCTCGAGGCTTTTGGCCGCGAGCGGGTCTTCAACACTCCCATCTCCGAAGCGGCAATTTGCGGGACGGCGGTGGGCGCCGCCATGATCGGCCTGCGGCCGGTTGCCGAGCTCATGTATATGGACTTCCTGCTGATGGCCGGCGATCAGGTTTGCAACCAGGCTGCCAAGTGGCATTACATGTCGGGCGCGCAGGTTGAAGTCCCACTGGTCATTCGCGCTTCAATTGGAGGCGGCAAAGGGTACGGCGGCCAGCACTCGCAAACCCTGGAATCGAGCGTGGCGAATATTCCGGGCTTGTATGTGGTGTATCCGGCCACGCCTTATGATGCCAAGGGCATGATGAAATCGGCCATTCGCGACAATAACCCGGTATTGTTCCTTGAATCTCAACTCCTCTATGGCGTTAAAGGCGTGGTGCCGGAAGAAGAGTATCTGGTTCCACTGGGCGTCGCGGACGTGAAGCGCGTGGGCAACGACATCACCCTTGTGGGTTGGGGGCCCGCGGTTCCCGACGCCCTCCAGGCCGCCGAAAGACTGAAGGCGGAATTGAATGTGAGCGCCGAGGTGGTGGACATTCGCAGCCTTATCCCGCTCGATAAGGAGACGATACTCGCTTCCGTGCAGAAGACGGGGCGCTGCGTGGTGGTCAGCCAGTCGGTGACCATCGGCAGTTTCATGGGCGAAATCATTGCCACGATTCAGGAAAACGTCTTCGATTATCTCGATGCTCCCATCCTGCGAGTGGGCGCCAAGGACGGGATTGCCCCGCAATCGCACGTCCTCGAGGCCGTTTTCCTTCCCAATGCCAATGACATCTTCGAGGCCGCCAAGGCCATTCTGTAGCACGATGATGACACTCTCATGGAGCGCGGGCGTCTCGCCCGCTGTGGCGGGAGCGTCCCGCTCCCGCAAGGGCGCGCGGGCAAGATGCCCGCGCCACAGCGGGCGAGACGCCCGCGCTCCTGCAACCTGGTAGAAGGGATCACGATCATGGTTCGACCGATCACCATGCCCAAGCTGGGGCAATCTGAGGAAGTGGGCACGCTTGTCCGCTGGCGGAAGAAGGTGGGAGACACCGTCGCCAAGGGCGATATCCTCTTCGAGATCGAGACGGACAAGGCCCTACTCGAGGTCGAAAGCTTCTTCGAAGGGACGCTGCTAAAAATCGTAGTCCAGGAAGGGACAACCGTCCCCATTAACACCACAGTCGGTTTTGTTGGTGATGCCGGAGAAGCCATTCCGGAAACGGCGTTGCCTGCGCCCGAGCCAAGACGAGCAGAAGCTGCCAGCGTTTCAAAAGAAGCCCCACGGCCGCCTGCGCCGTCGCCAGCTCGAGGAATGCCCGAACCGCGTTTGGAACGTCCAGTTTCGCAGGTTAGACATGTAGGGGCGGCCCTTGTGGCCGCCCAGGGGCAACCACAAGGGTTGCCCCTACGGGAACCGGCCCCGGAAGTGTTCCGAATCAGCCCGCGCGCCGCCAAGCTCGCCAGGGAGTCTGCCATCAACCCCTCGCCGATCGTCGGGACTGGCCCTTACGGCAGGATTGTGGAGCGCGACGTAAAGAATTATCTCGAATCCAAGGATTACTACCAACTCCGCATCACGCCGGCGGCCAAGAGACTTGCGGCCAAGGAAAACATCGACATTTTGTCCCTGCGCGCCGAGAACGGCCCGGGACGCATCACCGTGGCGTCGATTGAACGAGCTATCTCGGAAAAGCCGCAACCGATGAGCAGAATGCGCCAGGTGATTGCGTCACGGCTGACGGAGAGTTTTACCACCACTCCACACTTCTTTGTCACCGTGGCTGTGGATATGACCGAGCTTGTCAATTTCCGCTCAGAACTGAAAGCCCAGGGGGCGTCTTACACCGTCACCGATTTCATTTTGAAAGCCGTGGCGCTGAGTTTAGTCGAGTTCCCGATCGTGAACAGCAGCACCGACGGCAAGACCGTTCGCTGGCACAGCAAGGTGCACCTGGGCCTGGCGGTGAACCTCGAGCAAGGGCTGGTGGTGCCGGTGATCCGCGACGCCGATGAGTTGAGCCTGGCGGAACTGCACGACTGTGCCACCGCGTTGGCTGCCAAGGCGCGCGCCGGCAAACTCACACCCGATGAAATGGGGGGAAGCACCTTCACCATCTCCAACATGGGAATGCTGGATATTGAGAACTTCACCGCCATCATCAATCCCGGTGAAAGCGCCATCCTCGCCGTGTCGAGCACACTCAAGCAACCTGCGGTCAAGGACGGCCAGATCGTTGTGCGGGACATCATGAAGATGACTCTGTCTTCAGATCACCGTATTATCGACGGGACAACGGCCGCCAAGTTTGCGAATGCAATCAAACAAAAACTCGAGGAGATATCACTGTGGAAACGTTTGGCGTAGTGGTAATCGGTGCGGGGCCGGGAGGGTATCCGGCCGCCATTCGAGCCGCGCAACTTGGAGCTTCCGTGGCGCTGGTGGAGCGAGAGTATTTGGGCGGCGCCTGCCTGAACTGGGGCTGCATTCCCTCCAAGGCATTTATCCACACTTCCGACCTTTACGCGCAGATGAGGTCTTCGGCGAGTTTGGGTCTCAAGGCCGAAAAAACCTCTTTCGATTACGCCGCCATAGCCGAGCGTAAGGACCAAGTGGTCCGGACACTCCGCAATGGCGTAAAACAACTGCTGGCGGCGAATGGCGTGAAAGTCTTTGAGGGAACCGCGTCGTTCGAGAGCCGCAAGCGAATTGTGGTGAATTCAAAGTCGGGAAACACGGTCATCGGAGCCGAAAAGACCATCATCGCCACCGGCGCGACGTCATCCATGCCCGGTTTTCTGCCGCAGCATGAGCGGGTAATGGATAGCCGCGCGTTCCTGGACCTGAAATCCACCCCAGCGCGCGCGCTGGTTCTGGGAGGCGGAGTCATCGGCTGCGAATTCGCCTGCATGCTGGCCCAATTGGGCGTTCAGGTCACCATCGTAGAGATTCTCGAGGATATCGTGGCACTTTTGGATGCCGACGTCAGGCGCGAGCTGCGGCGCCGCATGGAGAATGCTTTGGGCATTCGTATCCTTACGGGGAAAAGCCTGGAGAACATCAAAGCGGACGGGAAAGCAGTGCGAGGAACCGTCGGGGGAGAAGTAGTCGAGGCGGATTTGCTGCTGGCGGCCTTAGGACGCAAGCCGGTAACACAAGAACTACAGCTCGAGAACGCTGGGCTGAAAACCAATCAGCAGGGTTTCATCGAGGTTGATGAACACGCCAGAACCCAGGTGGCCACCATTTACGCCATTGGCGACGTTACGGGAGGTCCACAGTTGGCCCACGCGGCCACGTCGCAGGGCCTCGTGGCGGCCGAGAATGCCTGCACGCGGCATTTGCGCAAGAATGAGAAGTGCATTCCCTATTGCATCTTCACCTCGCCGGAAGTGGGGGCGGTGGGCATTACCGAGCAGGAAGCCCAGCAGAAAGGCCTGGAGGTCAAGACCGGGAAATTCAACTTTGCGGCGCTGGGAAAGAGCCTGGCGATCGGCCACCCGGCGGGCTTCGTGAAGTGGGTCGCGGATGCCAAGACTGAGCAGTTGCTGGGCGCCCAGGTGGTCGGCGTACACGCCACGGAACTCATCGCGGAGGCCACCACGGCCATTCGCGCCGAGCTCACCGCCACTGAGCTCGCCCAAACCATCCACTCCCACCCCACCCTCGCTGAAGCATGGATGGAGGCTGCCGACGTGTTGCTGGGCGAACCCATCCACACCATCGCCAAACGACCAAGGTAGCGGGCAGATTTTCATTAACTTGACAATCAAGGGCTCACACAAGCAGAATCATTCCCGCCTGGGAGGCTCGCCGTTCGCACCCCAGGTACTGGGGTCATTTGGAGCGCAGTCATTCCCGCCCTCCCGCCTTGCGGGACGGGAGGAATCGACGCGGCGACAATGGCGCTACCGCTTTGTACAAGTCGGTCTGGCCCAGGATTGCTCGGCTCTAGTCGGTCTAACCTCCCACCGGTTTGCCACGTTCGCGGGAATGACTGCCTTCACTGGCCCGCACCAAAAGCCAACTTCCCCCAAATGACACCAGTACCGCGCCTGACCCAGGGTTGCACAAAGTTACAGACCGACCTATTAGTTTCGCGACGACAGCAGAGATAAGCCCAAAGGAGGGACAAACTATGACGAACCGACTTGCTTTTGCCCAGTTCTGTTCGGCAGCCCGACGGAAAGGAGCGCTCGCCCTTTGCCTGGCCCTGTGCACGTTGGGGCTGGGCCTTTCCGGGAGCGCTCGTGAGCCCAGATTCACCACGTTCGACGCTCCGTGCGCGGGCACAGGCGCCTACCAGGGCACCTACCCCTTGAGCATCAACCCGGAGGGGGCGATCGCGGGGTTCTGCTTTGACGACAACCGCGCGTACCACGGCTTCCTGCGCAGTCGCGACGGCACCATCACGACGATCGACGTTACGGGCGCGGGCACAGGCGCTTACCAGGGCACCTACCCCGCGAGTATCAACCCGGAGGGGGCGATCGCGGGATTCTACATTGACGACAGCACTGTGTACCACGGCTTCCTGCGCAGTCGCCACGGCACCATCACCACGTTCGACGTTACGGGTGCGGGCACAGGCGCTCACCAGGGCACCCTCGCCGTTAGCATCAACCCGGAGGGGGCGATCGCGGGATACTACGCCGACGGGAGCGATGCGAACCACGGCTTCGTGCGCAGTCGCGACGGCACCATCACCACGTTCGACGTTACGGGTGCGGGCACTGGCGGCGGCCAAGGCACCTCCCCCGCGAGTATCAACCCGGAGGGGGCGCTCGCGGGATACTACGCCGACGGGAGCACTGCGTACTACGGCTTCCTGCGCAGTCGCGACGGCGCCATCAAGACGTTCGAGGTTTCGGGCGCGGGCACAGGCGCTTACCAGGGCACCTACCCCGTAAGCCTCAACCCGGAGGGGATGATCGCGGGATACTACGCCGACGGGAGCACTGTGTTCCACGGCTTCCTGCGCAGTCGCCACGCGACCATCACCACGTTCGACGTTACGGGCGCGGGCACTGGCGGCGGCCAGGGCACCTTCCCCGCTAGCATCAACCCGGAGGGGGCGATCACGGGAACCTACCTTGCCGCGAGCTTTGTGTACCACGGCTTCCTGCGCGCTGAACTCGGCCGCATCACCACGTTCGACGCTCCGGGCGCGGGCACTGGCCCCTACCAGGGCACCTCCCCCGCGAGCATCAACCCGGCGGGGGAGATCACGGGACACTACGCTGACACGAATAATGTGGCTCACGGCTTCCTGCGAACACGGTAAGCCCGCCTGGAGACTCTGTTGCTTAGCGCCACCGCGTGCTCCGGCGGGTGGGGAGGGCGCGCCAGCTTGGCGGGGCCAGAGAGCCATTCGATCGCGGGTGGCGCATACATTGTCTTTTATGCATGCGCCCATCAACAAAGGGGACTAAACTGCTCGCGTGCCTCACACCGCCCGGCTGGGGTCCTGGCAGCGCACTGTGTAGCGCGGAGCTGCCCTGCAGGTCTGCGGCTTTATCACTGAAAGGACCGCGGAGTTAGGATTGCTGACAGCAGCACGGCTCCGAAATGAACGATTGTCGGCGTAGCAAACGCGTCGCCGGCCTGCGCTTGACCTCGTGCGATCGGCATATCGGCAATGAGGGTTATGACAACAAACTGCAAACCGATCAGGGCACCGGCAGACGACCCGACGATTACGTAGAAGTTCTCCCATCCGACGAGTGCTGTCATGCCGTCACCTCGTCTTCTGTCGCCTTTGCGCAAGGCAAGGATACCGGGTCAAATCCAGAGTCGAGTTTCTTGACGCAATGTGGCGATGTCCTTGGTCGGCGCATTCCCGAAGAAGCGGCTGTATTCTCTGCTGAACTGGGAAGCGCTTAGATACCCTACGCGCTGACTCGCAGTACCTGCGTCCATCATCGTCGACAACATGAGACGCCTCGCCTCTTGAAGGCGCAGTACCTTCTGGTAATGCAGCGGGCTCATCGAAGTGACTGACTTAAAGTGCTCGTGGAAAGAAGAAACACTCATGTGCACCAGCCCAGCCAAGTCCTCGACCTTCATGGGTTGGGAGAAGTTGGCGCCTAGCCAAGAAATCGCCTTCGCAACTCTGTACACGCTGGATTCTGCGAAGCCCATTTGAGCCACGCGAACACCAATGGGGCCGCGTAGCAGACGGATCAGAATCTCATCGACCACAAGTGGGGCGAGTAGTTCAGTGTCCCCGGGCTGCGCTAGACACTCCACTAACCTCGTCGCGGCGTTGACAATGCTCACGTCGGCCGGAGTAACGTAAACGGCGCTTCTCTCTTGAACTGGAGGCAGACCATTCGGATAAACCTTCAGGACAAGCTCGCTAATCTTGAGCGGGTCGAGGTCGAGCCTTAGAGCCAGGTAAGGTTCGGAATGGCTGGCTTGCGTGATCTGGGCGGCAATGGGTAGGGCAACGGAGAACACCAGCATACGCGACGGGTCGTACTCGTAGACCTCATCTCCCACAATGACGGTTTTCGCTCCCTGCGCGATGATGCACAAGGATGGCAACCGGAGGGCACGCGCACATTCCGTATTGGTTCGTGAAAAGCGACTGGCGCACAAACCGGGGATGCGCAGATCAAAGCTACCGTCGTGAGGGGCATACGCAGCGATGCATCGGGCTAACTTCGCGGTGTCGGGTTCGTTTGATTCCGCAACCTTGTCTGGCCGCCGCGGAGACGCAATTTTGCCGTTGGTCTTCACGCCTTCGAGAATACCTCCTTTGCAATCATGATAGCGCTCATGGCGTTGGGCCAACCTGAATAAAACGCCAGGTGCGTGATTACCTCGATCAATTCCTCCTTCTTAAGCCCATTTTCCAGCGCCTTATCGAGGTGAAACCGCAACTGTTCCGTACGATTCAAAGCAATCAGCGCAGCCACCGTAACCAGACTACGATCACGCTTTGAAAGCTCTGGGCGTTCCCAAACATCACCAAAAAGCACGCGGTCAGTTAGATCGACCAGCTTGGGCGCGAAGTCACCAATCATCTTCTGGACTGCTGAAGGCTCTCTGCTCATGCTTATTCCTCCTTCGAAATTTGATGGCTAGGACAGCCTACTCCCCCAACCGCTCGAAACGATACGCCAACTCCGGCCCTCCTTCGCGATGTGGTGGCGACGAGGATGAGGAGAAAGGGTTTGACAGCCTTCATGCAAACAACTCCTGCGCGCGGCGGAGTCGGGCCGCGACTTGGACCCCGTAGGGACACTGGACCGTGCAGTGCTCGCAATCGGCGCAGCGCACCGCTGCGACTTCGGGCCCGAGCTTCAGGAACTCCTCGCGGCCCAAGGCAAACTGGCCGTAGCCTTCGGCGTAAGTCAGGAATCGAAGCACGTCCGGAACAGGGACGCCCCTCTCGCAAACGCCACCGCAGGCGCCGCACATCCGGCAGTACTTCGGGCCGATGGCAACGAGTTGCGCGGTCAGCAACTTCTCGTCCTTCTCGGTGTACGGTTCCGCCATGGCGCGCACGTTTTCTTCGAACTGATCGTGACTCGTCATGCAGACGATGGCGGTGTCGACCGACTCGTTCTTGAGGGCCCATTTGATCGCGGCAACCGGAACGCCCTCCTGGCCGAGCCGCGTGCTCAAAGCCTGCGGATTGGCTCCGTAGAGCCGGTCGCCACGCTGCACGCGGGCGACGCCGCCCGCGAGGACCTTCATGACCACAATCCCCAGGCCGGCCTTCCGCGCCGCCCGGATGGCTTCCGTCATGTCCGTCTTCGGCGCGTCCGGATTCGTGTTTGCGCCGGCATCCACCGAGCGCATGGCGAAATTGTAGGTGGTCAGCACGACATCCGTCTGGCCGAGTTTTGCCAGGTGCGCCAGCATCCTGTCCATGTTGAAATGCGTGCTGACGCCGGCAAAACGGATTTTCCCGTTCTGCTTTGCAAGGCGCTGCGCCTCCAGCAAGTCCTCGGTTACCTGCTCCGGCTCGTTTTTCATATGGAGATACCAGATATCCAGATAGTCGGTTCCCAGTTCGCGCAGGCTTGTGTCGAGGTCAGCAAGAACTTCTTGTTTCGTCTTACCCGGGCTCTTGCTGGAGATGATGACCTTCGGCCGCACCTTCTTGAGAGCTGCGCCGACCATCCGCTCGTTGTTTCCGTTCTGATAACCGCGTGCCGTGTCGAAGTGATTGATACCGAAATCCGCGGCGCGCTCGATCACGGACGGGTCAGAGGTCGTCATGCAGCCGAAAGCAAGCGACGTCACCTTCAAGCCGGTTTTGCCCAACATGCGATAGTCCAGCCTGGTGGATTCGGGCTTGGCTTGGCCCACGGCAAGGCGAAGAGACGAGTTAGAAGAAGTGCGAAGGCCGGCGGCGGGAAGCGCCAAGCCGGCCGCCAGAAAATCGCGGCGAGAGCAGTTGGG
Source organism: Terriglobia bacterium (assembly GCA_049514855.1). Lineage (GTDB taxonomy): Bacteria > Acidobacteriota > Terriglobia > UBA7540 > UBA7540 > CAVROP01. The sequence continues at coordinate 266 of JBEKUR010000072.1, read as the reverse complement.
TTTCATTCCATCCTCCTGGGTCTGTTTTGCGCGATCGATCATACAGAGAAATCGGGACTTCCGCACTGTTTTCGGGTCGTCATCCTATTTCCCGAACCGCTCGAACCGATACGCCAGCTCCAGTCCCGGTTTTCCCTCGGGCTGGCGCATCTCTGAAACGGTGATGCCGTGTCAAGGGAAATTTGGTTTATTTTTCTTTACCCTTGACAGGTCTCCGCGCACACCTCCAAGATGTCCTCAGCCGGTGAAGCGGAGGCGGGCTCTGC
>JBEKUR010000071.1:0-23552 GCA_049514855.1 Terriglobia bacterium | reverse complement strand
TGATATCCCAACCCGGCTTAACCTTCACCTTGATCCGCTGATACCCTGCTGAAACTTCACGGGCGATTTTTTCCAGCAGTTCCTCGACGCTGTTCTGAATCCCGATGGATACCCCGCACGGAATCTCTTCCAGGGTTCCGCCAATCGTTTTCGCCAGAGGAATGCCTCTCTGTTGCGCCTCGATCACCCAAAGTGCGTTCTCCAAAGCCGCTTTGGCCATGTTGTGACCACGGATGGGACGGAACCGTGCGGCAACTTCAGAAGGCGATGTCCACTGCTTGCCTACTACCCAAGGAATGAGGAAATCCCGCAAGACATGCCAGGCAGTTTCGGGAGTTTCATGACTGTAGAACGGCTCTTCTCCGGCGGTGACTTCGCCCCATCCTGCCAGGCCTTCCGCATCGACCCGCACAAGGACGATTCTGCGCGTCGTAGTTCTGCCGAAACTCGTCTCGAAAAAATGGACGAGTGGCATTTGAATTTCCCGGAGTTCCACACGCTTAATCTTCATAAGACTCCAATAAGTAACGGGCTGATTTCCCTTCGTATTCGAATCCTGTGATCACCAGCTTATGAGCAAAGAACTCTTGCAGTTGCTGGCGAACCGCCAACTGGCGCTGGCGCGCTTCGCGGGGGTTTGACTGCCTCACTTGATCGATATTAGCTGGAATCTCGACCACCGCCGCCGGCTTCTCTTTGCTGCTGCGTGGCGACTTTCCCGCCATCGCCCGCTTGACCCGTGTTGACCTCAGCCGCCATTCCACAATCAGGCGGTCACTGGGCAACCCCTTTTGCAGCCTGCTCTCCACCTGACCGTAGTAGTCTGGTCGGTAAAAGCGAGCGATGGCGCCCAGGCGAACAATGTTGAAGTACGCATTCTTCGCCCGGAGAGGATCAAAGGTCCACTCGATAAGGTCGATCCCGGCTCGAAGCGCCTCGCGTCTCTGCGCCATCTTTAACGCCCGGCCCAGTCCTCGGTTTTCATGCGCGCGCAAAACCCCCAGGGAGAGCGAGTGATAATAGCGGTCGATGCCATGCCAGGCAGGCAACGAAGCTACGAAACCCGCCAAGGAGCCTTGCGGCGTGAAAGCTCCCAGCGCCTGCCCTCCTATTCTCCTGAGGGTTACGAACAGCCTTAGAGGGTAGAGTTCGTGTTCCGCGTACCCCCAAATCTCCCGCTGCACCTTGACAAGGGCACCGAGTTCTTCCAGCTTTTGGCAAGCCCGAATCGTATACTTCAACTGGCTTCTTTTGACTTCAACTCGTTCCAAAGGGACTCCATCTCCTCCAGAGAACACTCCCCCAAATTTCTTCCACGCCTCGCAACTTCCTTCTCGAGTGCCTGAAACCTGCGCTTGAATTTCTGATTAGCTCTCCGCAGGCAAGTCTCCGGGTCGGAGCGGAGGAATCGCGCCAGGTTCGCGGCGGTAAATAGGAGGTCGCCAACCTCTTCCTCGAGCCGCGCTGCTCTGTTGCCTGCCTCTCGATTCAGTTCGCGGCGCAATTCCCCAATCTCCTCTTCGACCTTTTCCAGCAGGTCCTCGACTTTTTTCCAATCGAAACCGACTTCGGACGCCCGCAATCCCAGTTCATAGGCTTCGAGGGTCGCCGGCAGGGCTGGAGCAATCCCATCCAAAAGTGATTTTCTATCGTCCTTGCCATGAGCCGCCGACCCTCGTTCCTGCTCTTTTACTTCCAGCCAACTCTTGAGGGCTTCGTCCGCATTACTGGCGTGCACCTCGCCGAAAACGTGCGGATGCCGCCGAATGAGTTTTGCGTGCACGCGCTCGATCACGTTGTCGATGTCGAAGCGTCCTTCCTCTTCCGCCAAACGGGCATAGAACACTACCTGGAAGAGCAGGTCGCCTAATTCATCTTCCAGTCCATGGAAATCGCGCGCGTCAATCGCGTCAATGACTTCGTAGGCCTCTTCGAGCAGCAACCCCTTGAGGGTATCGTAGTCCTGCTCGCGGTCCCACGGGCAGCCCTCGGCTCCTCGGAGATGCGCCATCAGATCAACAAGCTTAGGGAGTTTTTCGCCGGCCAGAGTCACTCCTATCCAGGCAGCCGGCAACCCGCACCGCCTGCCATCGCTGAATCCTGCTAATCTATCAAGGCGGCAGCACAAACTGCAACATAAGTTCTGCAACGGTAGTGGGTCAATTTGATGCTGTAGCGGCGAGTTTATCTCGCCAAATGGCTGTAGCGGCGAGTTTATCTCGCCAAATGGCGGCGTAAAGCCGCCTCTACATCAAATTGACCCACTACCTCTGCAACGACCTCACCTTGTTGGTTCATGGGATTGTTGGTAAACTTAAGATTGAGCAGCCAGATGCGAGAATCGGCCAAGGTTTTTGGGCCGTGAAGCTGTAGCAGGGAGGCGTTCAATGGCCGGAGAGGAAAGCAGTTCATCTGGATTTAGGGTGGTTGACCGCCGGCCATTTGCCGCCGACGGCTCACGAAAAGAAGATATCCCTGCTCAGGAAGAAAAGGTGGAGGCTGCGCCTCAGCGAGATCAAAGCACGCCAGCCGAGCCGCAAAGCGAGCCCCGCGGCCAATACGATGATGATTCTCCTGGGTTTGAAACGCTGGTTTCTTATCTGAGCACCACGGCAATGTTCCAGCTTGGATTAATCCCCGGGCCGTCAGGAGAGCACATCCCTGCGGACATGCCCAACGCCCAGCGCACCGTCGACCTGCTGGAAGTCCTGCAGGAAAAGACGAAAGGCAATCTCAGCGCCGGCGAATCCCGACTGCTTGAAGATGTCCTCTACGAACTTCGCATGAGTTTCGTCGAGATGCAGAAGCGCCAAGCCCGAAAGAGCAAATGAAACTGACTTTCTTGGGGACCGGGACTTCCACCGGAGTTCCGACCCTCGCCTGCCATTGCAGGGTGTGCACATCTCCTGATGCGCGCGATAAGCGTACGCGGCCTTCGCTCCTGGTTCGCTTCGACGGCCGCGCCCTAGTGATTGATACTACGCCGGATTTCCGGGCGCAAGCTCTGCGTGAGGGCTTGGACCGCCTGGACGCCGTCCTCTTTACGCACTCCCACGCCGACCACATCCTGGGGCTTGATGACGTGCGTGTCTTTTACTTCCGGCAGCAGAAGCCGATTCCGATTTATGCTGACGCCCAGTGCATGAAAGACATCCAGCGGACCTTTAAGTACATCTTTGACGGCGACTATCCCTTCGGCGGGATTGCCCGGCTCGACCCGCGCCTCATTGACGGGCCTTTCGAGGTGGAAGGCCTGAAGGTCATTCCCGTCCCGGTGATGCATGGCAATCTGCCCATCCTGGGATTCCGTATAAACGGAGTGGCCTACCTGACTGATGTGAGCGAGATTCCTGAATCGAGTTATCCTTTACTGCAAGGTCTCGAGGTCTTAATCCTTGATACCTTACGGCCCCGGCCCCACCCCACCCACCTGACCGTCGAGCAAGCGCTCAGGGTGATGGAGCGGTTGAGGGTTCGCAGAGGCTACTGCACGCACATCGCTCACCAATTGGGACACGAGGAAACCAACGCCCAGCTTCCGCCGCACGTGCGACTGGCTTACGACGGGCTGCAACTGGAGTTTTAGAGAAGTCGAGGAGTCGAGGAGTCGAGAAGTTGCTAACTCCTCACTCGAGTTTGTCATTCCGAGCGAAGCGAGGAATCTCGCTCTGCTTACAAGTCGAGGAGTCGTGGGTCGAGAAGTTCTTAACTCCCTGACTTCTCGACTCTTTAACTCCTCGACCTTCGACTCTCGACTTTTCGACTGACTATGCGTGTTATTCACAATCTTCACGAATTGCCTCCATCGCCCTCCGGCTGCGTGCTAACCATCGGCAACTTCGATGGAGTCCACCTGGCGCACCGAAAGCTGCTTGAAAGGGTTGTGGAAGTTGCCCGTCCCAGGGGTGCGGTAGCTACCGCCATCACCTTCGAGCCTCATCCCATCAAGTTTCTTTCCCCTGCCCACGCTCCAAAACTCCTCACACCCTTTTCCAGGAAAGCCAGGCTCATGGCCACCAGCGGCATTGACCTGCTGGTCGTTCTTCCCTTCACCCGCGAACTGGCTCACCTTTCCCCCCTGGAGTTCGTACGGAACATTCTGGTCCGGCCATTGCACACGGTGGCCGTGCAGGTGGGACCAAGCTTTCGCTTTGGATATCGGCAAGCGGGCGACGTGGAAATACTCGAAGAGCTCGGTCGGCAAGAGGGCTTCAAAGTGGAAGTGCTGCCCCTGCTCGAAGTGCGCGGCCAGCCGGTTTCCAGCACGCGCATCCGAGAATTGCTGGTGGAAGGCCGCGTCCATGTTGCCAATCGGCTGCTCGGAAGGCCCTTTTCCGTTTATGGGCCGATTGTCGCCGGCCTGGGGGTAGGACGCAAACATACCGTCCCGACGCTCAATCTCGCTCCCGTCGAGGAACAACTGCCCAAGACCGGTGTGTACGTCACTCGCACCAAAGTCGGTGAGAAGCTCTACGACTCCGTTAGCAACGTCGGCCATAAACCCACCTTTGGTGATAATCAGAAACTGGCCGTCGAGACCTTTCTCCTCAACTTTCGGGGCAGTGAAATTCAGCAGCCGGATATGGAAATCGAGTTCTTATACAGGCTGCGGGACGAAATCAAGTTCCAAAACCCCGCCATCCTCAAGGTGCAGATCCAGGAAGATGCCCGCCGCTCCCTGAAGTTTTTCCGGCTCTTCAGGGCCTTTGCACAACCGCAAATCGGAAAGGCCGCCCCTGAACGCTTAACCGCTGAGTAGTGACTGAGGTTCGCTTGACTGGCCCTGGGGGAAGGTGGAATACTTCCAGCGAGGAGGGACAGCGGTGCATCCCGGAATAACGATGCACAAGATTCCCGTTAAGGGGCCAATAGGGCTTGTCTTTACACTTGGAGTGCTCGCCATGATTCTGCTTGCGCTTCCAGAGGCCCGATGGTTCCTAGCCCTGAGCCTGCCTACCGGCGTGGTCATCGGAATTATTCTGCGTTTGAACCGCCGAGACTGACCCCCGAGATGTTCCCAGAACGAACTCTACCGACCATCGCAGGTCTCCTTCCTCCGCAAACCTCACGGTTGGATTCAAAATGACTCACTACCAACCGCTGAGGAAGCGTAGCGCAGATCTGTCCGCTCACCCGCCCGAACGTGCGCCAGTTCGTGATCTCGAATCAGAGGGAAATGGTTTCAAGCGTGGTCGTGCGCCGCGCTTGCCTGGCGAGCTTTCGGTCGAAGGTGGCGAACTGCCTGGCATTCCCAACGCTGGCCAGATGCGGGTGTACTCTATCTGAGTCCGCACGCACCAGGAGTTGAGCACCATGAATGATTCCAAACGCCCGCGACTGGCCGCGCTGACTTCAGCCCGCTATTTCGCGGCGCTGCATGTCGTGCTATTTCACACCTGGGCGTTAAAAGGGCTTGCCCGGGCCCCAGCCTGGTTCCAGCAATTCGCGAGTGTCGGCTACGTGGCGGTTTCATTCTTCTTTATTCTTTCAGGATTCGTCCTCGTTTACACCTATGGCGGCAAGGACTTCGACCTGCGCCGATTTTGGAGGGCGCGTCTGGCCCGCTTGTATCCGGTCTATCTTCTGTCGTTGCTGCTCGCGGCTCCTTTCTTCTTCTACGTCGTGCTCAAGATGAGTTTTCCGCAGTTGGCCTATTTTCGGAGCCACTTGGCCTCTACGATCGTGCTGGTGCTCGCCATGCAGCAGGCATGGGTTCCGATGGCCGCGATAGGGTGGAATCCGGTGGCCTGGGCCGTTTCCGCCGAAATCTCTTTCTATATGGTCTTTCCATTTCTGGTCTCGCGTTTGTCCCGTCTTTCGGACCGGGGGCTGGCCACCGTCGCTCTGCTGGGGTGGATGATGCCCTTGGCCGCCGCCCTCGCGTACATGGTGTGGTTACCGGACGGAGTCTATCCAGATTCCAGTCAGGATTTGCTTTTCTGGCTGAGCGCGCTCAAGTTCAATCCTCTGATGCGCTTGCCCGAGTTCATGGCGGGCGCGGCATGCGGCTGTTGGTTTCTGCGAGGGAACCACAACCCCCAACTGGCAGCCCGCCTGGTTCTCAGCGGCACGTCCTTAGCCCTGCTCATCACCGCCTTCAGCCCCTGGATTGCTTATCCCATCTTGCATACAGGCCTCTATGCGCCCGCCTTCGCGGCAATCATCTGTGGGCTGGCGCTACGCCTGCCCGCCGTCGCCTTCCTGGAATCCCGCTGGCTGCGCCTGCTCGGCGAATCGAGCTATTGTTTGTATCTGTTCCATCCCTTGATCATAAGCATGGTCCTGTATGGCACACACGGCAGGCCTTCCTATTCATTGGTGCGGGTGGTGGGCGCCGTTTTGGCCGCCACGTTAGTGGGCGTGCTCCTCTTCCGCTATGTGGAAGAACCGGCGCGCACATGGCTAAGGGGGAAACCCCCGGCAAGCGCCTTGCCTGTGGTGGCGCCAATCGCCGCTAAATAGGGTCTGTGCCGTAATCTTCACCGTCTGGTACACCTTGAACTCCTCCGGGCAGTTCACGGTCGCCTCCACCCGCAAGACACTCCTCTCCACCTGCAGCGCTATCTGTTGACCGAGCCTTGGGTCGGCTGCTGATTCCACATACCCGAAAGGAGTTAATGAAATATTTAGCGAATCCTTATGCCTCCTTTATGACTCGTCGAGCACACTACAAGATCGAGGCGCACATGAATAGCAGTCGAAGTGTCGAATTTGGGATAAAAACCCCGCCCTGCCGCGAGCAGACGATAGTAGGATATACTTCTCCTGCGGCGGACACGCACGAGGAGCTCGAAATCTTCGTCATCTTCACTGACCATTCGGGAACCCTTGCCGCTCTCCGGATGGCCCGTCACTTAGGCGACAAGCTCGATGCACGTCTCCGGCTCCTTATGCCGTTCGAGGTGCCGTATACACTGCCGTTGACCAGGCCGGCTGTTCCCGTGGGATTCCTTGAAGAGCAGCTCCATGCCTTGGCTTCCAAAATCCCGATGGATATCGCTGCGCATATTTATCTGTGCCGCGACAAATGCCGATCTGTGCGGTTGATACTGAAGCCCCGCTCGATTGTGATTCTGGGCGGTAGGAAACGCTGGTGGTCTGTGGAACAGAAACTGGCAAGCGTGCTAAAGAAAGATGGGCATCATGTGATCTTCGCGGAATCGAGGTAAGAGATCATGCTGGATTTGGTTTATGTCATTATCGGGATACTGCTTTTTGTTGCCTGCTGGGCTTCTACTAAAGCCTGTGACCGACTGTAAGAGGGAGGTATGCCTTGGACTACATCATCTCAGGCGTGACGGCACTTTTTCTATTCGTTTACCTCGTTTACGCCTTGCTTCGTCCTGAACGCTTTTGAGACCACCCCTTAGTCCCCTCCTCAGTGAGGAGGGGATTAAGGGGTGGTGTACCGGAATGAGGAATAAACATGACAGCGCTCGGCATTTTGCAGATCGTCGCTTACTTCGTCGTGGTCCTCGCTATCACCAAGCCCCTTGGCGCTCATATGGCCAGGGTATTTCAGGGCGAGCGGACCTTTCTCCATCCGTTGCTGCGCCCGCCGGAACGCCTCATCTACCGCCTGGTTGGCGTACGCGAGGATACCGAACAACGCTGGACGCAATACGCTGCATCGCTGATCGCTTTCAGCGTGGCGTGTTTTCTGTTTACTTATATCATCCAGCGCCTACAAGGCATCTTGCCCTTCAACCCCATGCACTTTGGCACCAAGGCCGCGCCCTCAGGAGCCACGCCTGTAACCCCGGACCTGGCCTTTAACACGGCAGTGAGCTTTCTCACCAACACGAATTGGCAAGCCTACAGCGGGGAGATGACGTTCAGTTATTTCGTACAAATGGCAGCTCTCGCCGTGCAGAATTTTGCTTCTGCGGCCGTGGGTATTTCTGCAGCAGTAGCGATGATACGTGGTTTCGCCCGGCAGGAGGCCAAGGCTGTCGGCAACTTCTGGGTCGATCTCACGCGCTCGACGCTTTATGTCTTGTTGCCGATCGCCTTTGTCGCCGCGTTGATCCTTTGCTCCCAGGGAGCCATCCAGAACTTTCATCCCTATGCCACGGTCAAGACAATCGAGGGAGCTACCCAGACAATTCCGCAGGGTCCCGTTGCCTCTCAAGAAGCAATCAAGATGCTAGGAACCAATGGCGGAGGATTCTTTAACGCCAACTCCGCGCACCCCTATGAAAACCCAACGCCGTTGAGCAACTTCCTCCAAATGCTCCTGATTTTCCTGGTGCCGGCGGGGCTAACGTACACCTTTGGCCGCATGGTGGGCGACACGAGGCAAGGCTGGGCCCTCTTTGCCGCCATGGTGGTGATGTTTGCCATAGGCGTTTTCACTTGCTACCACTACGAGCAGGCGGGCAATCCTCTTCTCGCGAAGCTCGGACTGGAAAGTACTTACACCGGCAAACAGGCTGGCGGCAACATGGAAGGGAAGGAAACGCGCTTTGGCATCCCCGCCTCGGCGTTGTTTGTGACCGTGACTACCGATGCAAGCTGTGGCGCCATCAACAGCGCTCATGACAGCCTTACTCCTATTGGCGGTCTCGTCCCGATGTTCAACATGCAAACGGATGAGGTCATTTTCGGGGGCGTGGGGTCGGGCTTATACGGCATGCTGTTGTACGCCATTGTCGGGGTTTTCATCGCCGGACTCATGGTGGGCAGGACGCCGGAATATCTGGGCAAGAAAATCCAGCAGAAAGAGGTCAAAATGGCGATGCTGGCCATCATCGCGACTGCTTTCAGCATACTCGTTTTCGCGGCGATTAGCGCAGTTGTTCCGTTTGCAAAGAATGGCTACTGGAACCCGCCCGGCCCGGCGATCAGCAATCTCAACAACTCTGGCCCCCACGGTTTCAGTGAGCTCTTGTACGCGTACTCGAGCGCCTCGGAGAACAATGGCAGCGCCTTTGCCGGGATCAACGCAAACACACCCTGGTACAACCTCACCCTGGGCCTGGCAATGGTGCTTGGACGATTCGCGTTCATTATCCCGGTTCTGGCCATCGCCGGCAGCTTGGCCTGTAAGAAGAGGGTGCCTTCTTCAAGTGGCACCTTCCCGACGCATGGCGTCCTTTTTGTAGGACTCTTGGTAGGGACCGTGATTGTCATTGGCGCCTTGACATTCTTTCCGGCGCTGGCGCTGGGTCCACTGGTCGAGCATTTGCTCATGCATCAGGGGAAACTGTTTTCCTCGCTGATGCTCTCTTTCTGGAGCTAATCCATGGCAACGACTTTTCCTCCGCCTGTGATTGACGATCTGACCACACTTATTCCGAAAAAACTTGTGCGGGCGCGTCCTTTGTTCGATCCGGAGCTTGTGGGGCGCGCCCTGAAGGACTCGTTGGTAAAGCTGAATCCTGTCACGCTGCTGAAGAACCCCGTGATTTTTGTGGTGGAAGTAGGCGCAGCGCTGGTTGGAGTTTTTCTGCTTCGTGACGCCTTCATCCGAGTGCCAAGCTTGGGATTCGAGCTCCAAATAGATTTGTGGCTTTGGTTCACCGTTCTATTCGCCAACTTTGCCGAGGCTATGGCGGAAGCGCGCGGTAAGGCGCAGGCTGATACGTTGCGCAAGACAAGATCCGAATCGATCGCCAAGCGCATCATTGCCAAGGATAAGATGGAAACTGTGCCGGCTTCGAAGCTTCGCGCTGGAGACGTCGTCTTGTGTGAAGTGGGAGACATTATCCCCGGGGACGGCGAGGTGATCGACGGCATCGCGACCGTTGACGAATCGGTGATCACCGGCGAAAGCGCCCCGGTCATTCGCGAGTCGGGTGGGGATCGCAGCGCCGTGACCGGTGGGACCAAGGTCCTCTCGGACCAGATCAAAATCAAGATTACTTCCAACCCGGGTGAAACATTTCTGGACCGTATGATCGCGCTCGTGGAGGGCGCCGAGCGGCAGAAAACCCCCAACGAGATCGCGCTGAACATCCTGATTGCCGGGCTGACGCTCATCTTTTTGTTCGCCGTTTCCACCCTGCAGCCGTTTGCCATCTATAGCATCACCTCCGCCGGAGCAGGGACGGCGCCGACCGTGGCGGTGTTGGTTTCCTTGTTGGTATGCCTGATCCCGACAACCATCGGCGGGCTACTCTCCGCCATTGGGATCGCGGGCATGGACCGTGTGATGCAGCACAACGTCTTGGCCATGAGCGGCAAAGCGGTGGAGGCCGCGGGCGATGTGGATACGCTCTTACTGGACAAGACGGGCACCATTACGCTCGGCAACCGCCAGGCGGTGGAATTCATTCCGGTCAAAGGAGTGACAGAAGCGGAGCTTGCGGACGCCGCGCAATTGTCGAGCCTGGCTGACGAAACACCGGAAGGACGCTCCATCACCGTGTTGGCGAAGCAGAAGTTCCAGTTGCGTGGCAGAGAAGTGGCCGAGCCGGGGGCACATTTCATCCCCTTCTCCGCCTATACGCGCATGAGCGGGGTGAATCTGGACGGGCGTTGCCTGCGCAAAGGCGCGACCGACGCCATCCTTAGCTTCGTCAAGGAGCAGGGGGGCCAAGTGCCTGCCGACTTCATGGCAATCTCTGACCGCATCTCCCGCACCGGAGGCACCCCCCTTGCAGTGGCGGATGGCGGGCGGATGTTAGGGGTTGTACACCTCAAGGACATCGTCAAAGGGGGCATGAAGAACCGTCTCGTCCAACTCCGCGCCATGGGCATCCGGTCAGTGATGATCACCGGCGACAACCCGCTAACCGCTGCGGCGATTGCTGCTGAGGCAGGTGTGGATGATTTTCTTGCGCAAGCCACACCCGAAGACAAGCTCAAGTATATCCGCAACGAACAGGCTGGCGGGCGCATGGTGGCCATGACCGGAGACGGCACCAATGACGCGCCGGCGCTGGCGCAGGCCGACGTCGGCGTGGCCATGAATACCGGCACCATGGCGGCCAAAGAGGCCGGAAATATGGTGGACCTCGATAGCAACCCCACCAAGCTCATTGAGGTTGTGGCCATCGGGAAACAACTCCTGATCACCCGCGGCGCGTTGACCACCTTTTCCATTCTCAATGATGTGTCGAAATACTTCGCGATTATTCCGGCCATGTTCATGGCCACATACCCGGCGCTAGCTAAGCTCAACATCATGCGCCTTCACACTCCCCAAAGCGCCGTGTTGGCTGCGGTGATCTTCAACGCTTTGATCATCGTCGCGCTCGTGCCGCTGGCGCTGCGGGGAGTGAAATACAGACCGCAAAGTGCTGCCGCGATGTTGCGCCGCAACCTTTGGATCTATGGATTGGGCGGTTTCATTGCGCCCTTTCCATGCATCTGGCTGATCGACCGGCTGCTCGGACTGCTGCACTTGGCCTGAGTAAAGGCTAAAGGGTAAAGGATGAAGGGTAAAGGATGAAGGGTAAAGGGTAAAGGATGAAGGGTAAAGGGTAAAGGGTAAAGGATGAAGGGTAAAGGATGAAGGGTAAAGAATAAAGGATAGAGAATGAAGAAGAAAGGGTGAAGGACTTCCTTTAGCCTTTAGCCTTTAGCCTTTAGCCTTTAGCCTTTAACCTCTAACCTTTGAGGAGTCTTATGCGTCACCATATCGCCCCAGCGTTTCGCTTGATGCTCGTCCTGACAGTGCTCACGGGGTTAATTTATCCGGGTGTTGTCACTGCCCTCTGCCAGGTTCTCTTTCATTGGCATGCAAATGGAAGCATGTTAAAAGTGGATGGGAAGGAGATTGGGTCAGCCCTCATTGGCCAGAATTTCACCAAGCCCGAGTATTTCCATCCACGTCCCTCGGCGGCGGGGAACGATGGGTATGATGCAACTGCTTCGAGCGGCTCCAATTACGGCCCGACTAATCAAAAGCTGATCGACCGTGTGAAGGGCTCCGTGGAGCAATTCCGCAAGGAAAACCCTGACTACACTCAGCCAATTCCAGCCGACCTGCTCACCGCATCAGCCAGCGGGCTCGATCCCGACATCAGCCCAGCTTCGGCTGAGGCGCAGGCCGCAAGGGTCGCCAAAGCGCGGGGCACCAGCGTTGATAATGTGGAGCAGCTCATCAGCCGGAATACGAAAGATCCGGACTTGGATTTCCTAGGAGAGCCACGGGTCAATGTCCTAAAGCTCAATCTCGAGTTAGACCGGCAGTTTCCCCACAGGTAATTACCGGCCCAAACTTCTCGCTTGTGCTGTCTCTGGCCGGAGGACAATTACTCACACGAAGAGCGTTTTTCTGAAAACCGAGTGGCTACGCCTCTCTGGCGAGTGAAGTGGAATCCAAGAGAGGAGAGTAATCCCTCAGTCTCAGGTGGCGTGGTGCGGCCCTTTAGGGCAGCACCTGCCGGTCCCGCCGCGCGGGACCGGCGCCACGTGTGTTACCACCCGAGACTGACGGATAACAAAGGAAAAACAATGCACACCGCAAAGCTTTTACTACTCATTTTAGCAGTTCGGAAACAGATGATCTGCGGTGGACTACTTTGTTTGATGACGTTAGTTGCCACTACAGTACAAGCGCAGACGCCGGACCAGCAGAATGCGGCCGCGCCGGCGACCTCGCCTCCAGCCCCGGCAGCGCTCCCCACTCCTTCCATAACGGGTCCGCTGCAGGAACTCCCCCCAGCCATCTTCGACGCCGGACCTTTCGGCAAAGTCGCTGCGAACGGCATTCTCAGCGGCATGGGCCTGTGGCAGAGCAATCACATCCCGGGTGATGACTCCACCCAAGCGGCTCTAAGTAACGGGCAGGTGTTCCTTCAAAGGACCGACGGCTGGTTTCAGTTCTACCTGCAGGCGGGCGCGTATAATATTCCGGCCCTGGGGGTGTCGTTCCTCGCCACAGACAAAACGCTGACCGACCTCTACGGCCCGCTGCCGGTCGGCTTCCTGAAACTGGCGCCGGGGAGGAACACCTCCATCCTGATCGGTGCCCTACCGACACTGATGGGCGCCGAGTCAACCTTCACCTTCCAAAACATGAACATCGAGCGCGGCCTGTTGTGGAACCAGGAAAACGCCGTCAATCGCGGAATTCAAGTGAATCAGACGATGGGCAAATTCACTGCCTCATTGAGTTGGAACGACGGGTTCTATTCCAACCGCTACAGTTGGCTGAGCGGTTCGTTAACTTATGCTAATGGGCCCCATAGCTTGGCGTTCGAGGGGATGGGCAACCTGGGGCAGACAGCCTATCAAACTGTGGCCACACCCGTGCAAAACAACGGCAGCATGTACGCCGTCATCTACACCTACACCAAGGGGTCCTGGATCGTCCAGCCCTACTTTCAATACACCGATGTGCCGGCCAACCAGAAGATCGGCGTCGTGAAGGGGGCGTCCACGCGAGGCGGTGCGCTGCTGGTGAGTCACACGTTCAAACACGGCTTCTCGCTCGCAGGGCGCGGGGAATACATCTCGAGCACGGGGAGCGCCGCTGAGCAAGCCGTCAATCTGATGTACGGTCCGGGCAGCGCGGGCTGGTCGGCCACTCTGACGCCCACCTTTCAATACGGAGGCTTCTTCTTTCGCGGAGACATTTCTTTTGTTCGGGCGAGCAGCACCACGCCGGGTTACGCCTTCGGCCCCACGGGCATGAACCCAAACCAGCCCCGAGCCGTGGCTGAAATAGGATTCATTTTTGGCAACAATATAATTGCGAAGAAACCGTAAATTCAGACGCGCAGGGGCGGCTTAGGCGCAAGCAGGGATTGATCCGCCATTCACAATGACATCGGGGATCACCTTCAACGATCACCTGCTCACCCGGCTGGAGTACCGGCCCGACTGGTCTCACAGTCCCGTGTTCCCGCGCGGCCCGGCCGATACGGGCAAATCGCAAGACACGGGTACATTACTTTCCGCTGGGAGTTTGACCATCGCCACGCGAATGTGCCGTATTGTTCGGGTCCAGGGGGGATTACGCCTCCTCCTGGTAGCAATAGCGGAGGAAATCCAGGACGTAATTGTCGATTGCGATCTGGCAGCGGAACTTCAGCCCAAGGCTTCGGTCTCGCCGTCGAAACCAAAGTGCCTTTTCAGCGCCGGTTCTCCGACCCTACCCCGCCTCCTCCTCTAGACCGGAGCGGACACCCTGTCTCTTGACAAACGCAGGAAGATAGGCTAGGGTAGTGAGTTGAAGCGATGGAGGCGCTCATGGCCTGCTGGGAACATTTGGCGGCTATGCTACCCCGCTCCCCCGACCCACTCTCGAAAGTGTCCTAGGCGGGCCAAAAGCCCGGAACACTCGCTGGTTTCAGGTGGACAGCAAGTCCGCACACGGAAGAGAAAGGGAAAAAGGATTTTTAAAATTGAACGACCGACGCGGGAATGTCTTTGAAAACAAAGGGTCGGCTTTCCACAGGCGGGCCAGAAGCGGGAATGTTGTAGAAAACAAAGGTAGTTACGCGTTAAAGGCGGGAATGTTATAGAAAACAAGCATGTTAGACTTGAGTACGGAATGCTTCCTCTTAAGCTTCCGAATTCGGAGCTTATTGCCAGATCAAGTCTGAACTACTATAGTTGAACGGGCGAAAATGTGAACAAACGTCTGCCATTATTGTTCCGCCATGTCACGTATAACCTGCGTGGCGGCTTCCTGGTTCGTCCGCTGACCATTGCACTGACGCTGGGTTGTGCGGGCGCGCTCCTGTCGCGGTGCGAAGAGGCCGTCCCCACCCTCAGCGCCTGGGTGCCGAAGGCGCTCTTCCCCTCGCAAGCTGACCCTCAAGTGGCGCAGGTCATTCTCGCCGGCATCGCCGCCTCCATAATGACCGTGGTGTCGATTGTTTTCGCCATCCTGCTAATGACGCTCACGTTGGCCTCCATGCAGTTCTCCCCGCGCATCATCGTCAGCTTTGCCAGGGACCGCGTGACACAATGGACGCTCGGCATATTCCTTGGCACCTTCTTGTATTGCATGGCGGCGCTTCCCGCGCCGCGCTCGCTGCCGCAACCCTTCGCGCCCGTTGCCACCGTCCTGGGCGCCATGTTGCTTGCTCTGGCCTGCGTTGCGTGGCTGCTCTTCTTCATTCACCACATCTCGCAGGCCATTAATGTCAATCAGATCGTGGACAGGATCGCCACGGAGACCGAGGCTATGATTGACGAGATGATGCCGTACCCGCGCCGGCAGACACGCATGGCAGACAACGACCAGATTAACCCGAGCACTTGGGAGACGCCGGTCTTGAGTGATGTCTCCGGCTACATCCGCTTTATCGACACTAAGCAGCTCGTAGCCCTGACGAAGGCCTACCGCGTCAAGGTCCACGTTCTCCGGCGAGTCGGCCAGTTCGTTCCGGCAGGCATCCCACTTCTGAAAGTGTACAAGGGGGACCGCTTGTCTTCCGGGGGAATCGCCGAGCTTCGCGGCGCGTTTGACTTCGGCCCCTCCAGAACCTTGCAGCAGGACGTAGAGTTCGGGGTCTTGCAGATCGTTGACATCGCGCTGAAAGCGATCTCGCCCGCCGTCAACGACCCCAGTACCACCATTAGCTGCGTGGACCAATTAAGCCGCGTCCTGATCCGCTTTGCGTCCAGGGAGCCACCTGAGTCCATGATCTATGATCCGCCCGGCATCGTTCGCGTCATCATCCTGTGGCCCGACTTTGAGCGCATGCTGGACTCCGCGTTCGAGCAAATACGCCTGTACTCGCAGGGGGATATCGCGGTCAGCCTGCGGATGCTGCGTGCCCTCGGTGACATCGCCATCACTGCACCAGACCCCTCGTACCGTCGGACGCTGGCGGAGCGGGGGAGACGGATTGTGGCGGGCTGCGCTCAGAAGCTTGGCGAGGAGGAACTGAGGCAGATGCGAGTTCGACTGGCCGCCCTGGAGGGCTTTGCAGTCATCCCAGCGTAGTAAGCCAAAAGTGGAAAGCGTGTCGCGGCGCCAAGCACATTGTTGTTCCCATGCTTGGGAAGGAGAAAAAGGACTTTTAAAAGTGAAGGAACGAAGTGGGAATGTCTATGAAAACAAAGGGTCGGTTTTCAAAAGGCGGGCCCGGAGCGGGAATCCTATAGAAAACAAAGGTAGTTACACGTTTAAAGCGGGAATGTTGTTGAAAAGAAAGCATGTTTGATTCTTACCGCCAAACTCTGTGCAGGTTGTGGCACACATTCTTGCGGCATCGCCCTTTTCGACTTTTGACTCTCGACTTTCGACTGCCTCAGGAGCGCGACGATCAGGCAGGCAACTTATTGGGGAAAAACGTACTGACCACGAGCAACAGCGTCAGGGCGATCATCACCACGCAGGTGACCCAGGCAATGTTGTTGAAGAGGCGGGAATTCTTGTACTCTCCCATCAAATCATCACGGTTCACGAGGCGAAGCATGAAAATCAGGACGAAGGGCAGGAGAATGCCGTTGGCCACCTGCGAAAGCAGGATGATGGGGATTTGTTTGGCTTCGCTTAACAGCATGACCGCCAGCGCGCCCAGCACGATCAGCAGGGTGTAGAGCCAGTAGAAGGTCGGCGCTTCATGAAAGCGCTTGTTAACGCCCGCTTCCAGGCCCAGCCCTTCGCAGACGTAATAAGCGGTCGCCAACGGCAGAATACAAGCCGAGAAAAGAGAGGCATTGCAGAGTCCGAAAGCAAAGAGGGCGCTGGCAGCATGCCCGGCGAGCGGCGCCAGGGCCAAGGCGGCGTCCCCTGCATCATTGATCCGCCGGTTGCCGCTAGTGTAAATTGTCGCCGCGCAGGCTACGATGATGAAGAAGGCCACCACGTCCGTCATGATGCAGCCCACGATGACATCCCAGCGGGAATAGATGTAATCCTTCACCTTGATGCCCTTCTCCACCACCGCCGATTGAAGATAGAACTGCATCCAAGGTGCGATGGTCGTGCCGACTACCCCGGTAAGCATGTAGAAGTACCCGGCACTGAATTGAAAGGAGGGCTTTAGTGTGCTCATCACCGCATCCGGCCACTTGGGATGGGCAAGGAAGCAGGAGACGGGGTAGGCAACGTAAAAGACACAAGCCGCCAGGAAGACTTTCTCCACGAACCGGTAAGTACCCTTTACGACCAGCGCCCACACAAGGAGGGCGCCAAGAGGGACCGCAATGTAACGGGTCACACCGAAAACCGACATGCCTGAGGCCAGGCCCGCAAACTCGGCAATGGTGTTTCCGAGGTCGGCTGCAAGCAGCAGCATCATCAGGATGAAAGTGGTGCGGAAACCGTACTCTTCGCGGATCAGGTCCGCCAGACCTTTGCCGGTGACCACGCCCATCCGGGCCACCATCTCTTGAACCACAATCAGCGCCACAGTGATGGGGACCAACGTCCAGAGCAGTGAATACCCGAACTTCGCCCCGGCAACCGAGTAGGTGTAAATCCCGCCCGCGTCGTTGTCCACGTTGGCGGTGATAATTCCGGGGCCGAGGACGGCCAGGAAAATCAGCAGTCGCGTGCGGAAGGTGCGAAGACGTTCGCGATTCACGGGAATTATCCTCTTCGGCGGAATGGCTTCTTATTGATGACGAGTTCCAGCACATCGTCAGCCGTGACCACGCCAAGCAAATGCCCGCTGTCATCCACCACGGGCAGGGAGATCAAATTGTATTTGTGAAACAGATCAACCACGGAATTCGCGCCGGCGTGAGAGGGGACGGAAATCAGCGAGTCCGTTCCGAGCTCCTTGAGCGGCGCGCTGGCTTCGGAAAGGAGAATGCGGCCGATGGGGACCGCCGCGGTAAGGACGGCGGCGTTGTCCACGAGGTAAATCGCGTGGATCGACTCAATCGGCCCCTCGAAACTCTTCAAGGCCGCTACGGCCCCTTCCACCGCGGCGGATTCGTGTACGACCACGTATTCCGTGGTCATGAGCGCACCGGCGGTGTTCTCCTCGAATCCCAGCAGCTCGCGAACCTCGTTGGCCTCCTCTTTCTCCATATCCGCCAGAACCTCGGCCGAGGTCTCGGGCGACAACTCCTGCAAGACGTCGGCGGCCTCGTCAGGAGGCATTTCCTCCACGATATCCGCCGCCTTTTGGGCCGGGATGCTTTCCAGCAAGTCCGCCTGCATACGCGTGGGAATCTCGGAGAGCGCTTGGGCAGCCGTTTCTTCGTCAAGCCCCTCAAAGACGGCTTTCTGTTCATCGCGACCCAGCTCCTCGAGAATGTCAGCGATGTCGGCAGGGTGGAGCTCTGCCACGCGGTCGTAAGATAGACGCAGCTTGAGCCGGCGTTGGGGGTCCGGCTCGATCAGGTTAACGAATTCCCACGGAATGGTTTTCGTGGGAAAGAGGCTCGTGATCATGCGGACGGTATGCTTGGCCACGAAGCCCTGCAATAGCCTGCGGAGCGCCGCTGCCAGCCCCACATTGACCCCGATAATGCGCAGCTCCGTGTGTTGATCGGTGGGTTGGATGTCGAAGTCGACGTCATTGACCCGCACAACCTTGCGGTTGTTCACATCAATGATCTGCTGATCGAGGATGTCCTTTTTCACTTTCAGCAGCCCCTCGTCGGGAGCATAGCAACGCACTTCCTCGCGGGGAACTCGGGTCTGGCCGGCGCGCACGGAGAGGGATTGCATCTGTTCGTGGGTGATGCAAATGATGGTCTTCTGGGGCGTCTTGACAAGATAGGAGGCAACCCGCAAGGAATTCTGGCTGGGGTCGACACAAAGATCTTCCAGTCTGCCCAGGTATTCTCCCTTGACGTCATGGACGGGGAGATGTTCAAGTTCAGTGAAGTAAATCATGATACGATTCTCGCGTTCTGCAGCCCTAGCCCGTAGGTGGTAGACGGTAGGTGGTAGGTGGGGAGGAACCCCAACTCCTAGCCACTGTTTTTTCCTGCCGACTGCCTACTGCCGACCGCCCCTTGCGTCCTGCCTTCCCTTCTTGTAGGGGCGCCCCTTGCGAGCACCCAAAGGCTGAGGGCAAGAATGAAGTCTGCCCCTGCCTCCGGCGCGCCGAGCGGACCGGTTTTCGCGTGGTACCTGGTCGAAAGCGGCCGCATGCGATGCGAGAGACGCGTTTCGACCTTGCTTTGAGCAAAACTGATGCCATCTCCCTTAATACGAAGTGGCTCAACCTTTGTCAAGAAAAAAGACCATTGCGCCTGAAGGAAAGGCCAGCAGTCAGAAGTCAGAAGACAGCCGGTAGGCAGCAAGCGGTCTCGCCACGGCGGGTGGTGGCTCCTCGACCCCCCTGTTCTCTTATATGTGTCAACTGATATCTGGAGGTCTTTATTCTGACTCCTGACTCCTGACTTCTGACTCCTGCTCGCCGATGGCCTCGGCCAAATCAGAGCTCGGTGTGCAGCCGCAGGGCGAAGAGATTGACAGGCCCGCGGGCGTGGTTATATGCCGGGTTTTGAGCGAATTGATAGTCCAGAGTCAACTGGAAGTGTTTCGCGATCTTCCAGTTGTAATACGCTTCGCCGATGCGCTCCGAGCGGTAGTCGAGGGCTCCGTCGCCGACTGTAATTCCGAGACCGCCAGCCGCAAGGAACTGCCGATGGGCGGCGCTGATGCCGTCGACGGCCACGCCGAGGCCTACCGTGTCCTCCGGGCGGCGCCACCACGTCCCTTTCAGGCTAAGCCCCGCCGTGGCGGTGCGATCCACGTCGGTAAACTCCCACGTCTGGTTTTTGCCATCGCTCCAACCCAGGCGCACGAAGGCCCCGACATTCTTGCGGATCTCCTGCTCCAGGTTGATGCCAAAGCCGTACTTGTATCGGTACGCCGCGGTGAGCACAATACTCTCGCCGAGGCTTGGATTATTGAGGGTCTCCTGATAGCTTCCCATGTGTGCCCGCGTGCGGTAGGCAAGCAGGCGTAAAGCCCCCGCATGTCCTCGAGGTGAATATCGCCTTTCGACCTCAGCCACCGCGGACCAGGCATGGGCCAGGTTCCAGTCCATGCGAATTCCGTTTGCGACTTTCGACACCTGGAATATGCCCAGCCGCCCGGCCCATGCGCGGGTATTCAATTCGACCGCGGCGCCATTCGTAAATCCCAGCGAGTCGGCCGGATAATCCCAGGCGACATTGGCCACCAAGGCCCAATTCATGAACTGGGATCGGGAGTCGTTGGCGTAGGCGTTGGTGTCGAAGATGTCTTTGGCGCTGAGGTGGCCTACCGTAAACGTCAGGTTCCGAACGTCCTTTGTACCGCCCAATTCGGTAGGCGCGTCATCGGCGGCTTCCTTTTCCCCACCCAAGCCGATCGTCTCGCGAATAAAAGCGCGGCAGATTGAGACATCCGGATAAGTCTTGCCGACTCGATACGCCTCGCCATTCGGAAACCCCGCGACGCCGAGCGTGTTGCTCAGGCCGTATCCTTGCCAGATGAGGACGTCCGCGAAAAACTCTCCCCCACGCCCCAAGCGTACGCCGCCCGTCACGTCCACGGACAGGGTGTCTTTGACTTCGGCGCCAGGCTTAAGGCTGTTCAGGCCAGTATATTCAGCAGGGAAAGAAGGGTGGCCTTGAGCACCAACCGTGGACTGGAAGTGCAGGTTCCAAAGCTGATCATCGGGTGGCGTCGTGTTGCTTGCGTCCTGCGCCGATGCAAGAGTTGGAGCTACTACCACAATCGAGAACAAGAAGAGTAAGCGCCTCTTCAAATTTTATCTGCCACCCCTTTTGAAATCTCTACTTCAGGACGCTTGTCGCGGCAGAATCTTTCGCCTCAGCACCCCTTAGGCCCAGGACATCTGAACCAAGGTAGGAGAGCGAGCGAAGACACGGCGGTTGACTAAACCCAGTTTGCCGCTGATTGCCCTGGCGCCCAGTTGACGATGGCTCAGGTGAAAGGCCGAGAAGCCACCGAAACGCTTGGAAATGAAATCGCTACCTAGCGATTATGCCGCTTCCATTCACTTGATTTGTTTCATGACCCAACGGATGCCGTTCAGGAGCATCTCCTGGTATCGCTGGTCTTTCCACACTGCTTCCTCGTGGCCCAGGCTGTTGTAATAAACCCTGCCCTTCCCGAACATACGTGTCCAGGCCACCGGCCATCCGTAATAGCGCCGCATCACCCCAGGCTTGGTCAGGTCCACAGATGTGGGATCGAGTGCCAGTAGAACGTGCGAAGTGTCAGCCTGAAAATCACCGATCTGGTAAATCTCGTCGGTAATCTGAAACGATTTTCCCAGCGAGCTCACCAGCATGCTGTTCGGGTCGACGACGTCTACCGTCACCAGTTGATGCCATGGGTGATTATTGAAGTAGCCGCCGATGATCTTGTTATAGACGCCCCACTCGTAGAGCGTGTCAGTGGCGCTGTGAACGCCTACGAAACCATGCCCGGAGCGAATGAAATCCACGAGGGCGCTCTTCTCTTCGTCGGTCATGGGCAGTTCTCCGGTGGTATTGAACATGACCGCGTCATAATTCTTCAGGTTCTCTTTCGTGAATGCGCCGACGTCTTCCGTCACTGTCGTGTCAAATGACCCGGACTTCTCTCCAATTTCCTTCACAATTTGCTTGGATAACTCCACGCTTTGGTGGTGGTATCCCTTCGTCAGAGTCATGTAAAGCAACTTGCCTTTTCTGGCAGTCCGGGAGTAGCCCACCTGGGGGACGGATGCCATCAAGGCAAGTAAAAGCAGCATTGAAAAATACAGCCTATGTTTCAGCATTATTACTCCTTGGTTAAAGATGATCATTGCCACGGAGGGGTGAGGAATTTGCCTTTCAGGTCGATCGCTCCCTCCTTTTCTTGCGATATTCGCTGGTTATTTTACCACACACGGAAGCCGGCGACGCCCGGTGGCAGGCTTCGGGTCAGGGTCGCGTCAAAGTCGCGGAAAAAGCGGCTCTGCCGCCTGCTGTGCGGAAAGCCTCTGGCTTTCCGGCGCAGACAGCCTCCCTTCTTCCCCTCGGCTCGGCTGGAAGACTCAGCCTTCCAGCCGAGCCGAGGGGGTTAGTGAGGGCGAAGGCCCTCGGAAAGGCGAAGCCTTTCCGCACAGCAGGCGGCAGAGCTGCTTTGGGATGTTACATTTCGGGGACTTTGACGCGACCCTGGGCTTCAGGTTTTGAATGTAGCGCACACCTGCCTTACTTCAAATGACCGAAGTTGATGATGGAGTTGAAAACCAGCGCGTAGGAGCCGACGGTCTCCCCTCGGTACACAGGGTTGTTGGCGAAGAGCAGCACATCTCCCTTGCCGAAGTGGGCCTGGACGACAGCCGGATGCTCGGCCACAGGTTCGCCATTTTCGAGCAGACCCGATAAAAGCAAGTCTTTCATGGCCGCGTAGCGCAGAATGACTTGGGGCCGGTATTCGGCTGGAATCAAGAATGGGTTGTTACGTTCCTGATCTTCATTGAGGGGAGTGGCTTGCCAGGCTTTCGGAGCCGGCAAGGGCGGAGCTTTCTCAGCGGGCCGGCCTTCGGGAGTGTCCTCTTCATCCGGACCGCCGCGACCGGTCGGGCGCTTGTATTCCTTGGCGGTGAGGATATTGCGGTTCACGGTGAGATTACTCACGGTGAAGGCCATGCCATCGGCGCTATACAAAGGTACCGCGCCGTCATAGCCATACGCGACCGGGTGCTTGTTATCCACCACCGCAGAATTCAAAACGCTGCCGACAACCTTCAGGGTTTTTCGCGGCGCCACAAAGACTCCCGGCGCCATGCCTTCGTCAATGGCGAACTGGGCCGTGTCTTCCGATGTAATCAGCAAGCCGCCTTGTTGCACGAAATCTTTCAGATGGGCCACGCCCGCTTCGCCTAAGCCGGGGCGCAGGTCTTCAGTCGAGTCCAGTTTTCCCAGATTCGGAGTAAGCGAGCTGGTTTGCCAAGGCAATGCATTTCCCCACATAGGCAGGCCGTCCACAATCTGCTGAGCAGATGTGCGGGCCACCGGCGCGAAAACAATGACATCATATTTCGAGCGCAGATCCGCCTCTTTCGATACGGTTTGCGTGCTGATGTAAGCGAACGGCACGTGCAATTTATCGAACGCCATGCGCCACCAACCCTCCGTTTGCGTGGAGAGCCAGGTGTGCATGAAAGCAATGCGGGGAGCCGCGGCAGAGTGAACCTTTACGGATGGCTGGCTGGCAATGCTGACGGCAGCCAGATCGAATTGCTGCAGCAAAGGCTTCAATCTTGACGCTTCCACGCGGCCGATAATGAGCGAACCGGCTGCGAATTTGTGCCCGTCGCTTTCGAAGTTTTCTTCGCAGATGGACACATCCGCGGAACCATGCAACGCATAAACCAGCGAAGCCAGACTGACCTGAGCCGAGTTATTCACAACATAGAAAGGTCCTGGTCCGACTTCGGCCGCCGGGATTTGGCTGAGGTCGGGGACTGGGGACATCGGCGCGGAAAGGATGCCGCGGTCGGTAACGCGCGACACCTTGGCGTTGAAAAGATCTCCGAAAGACCAGCCCGTGTCGTCGTAGGGGGTTTTCTGCGGGTCTTCGGGCGACCAGAACTGGCGATCGAGCAGAGCATCTGCTACCCGCGAGAATGGCTGGTCCATGCGAATGATAAAGCTGCCGGCAGGGAACGTTTGGGAGGAAGGTGGTGGCGGCGTGCCCGGCTTTGGTTCTTCTCCGTCCTTGCGGGAAGGCGGAGGCAGCGCGACCG
>JBEKUR010000070.1:0-23553 GCA_049514855.1 Terriglobia bacterium | reverse complement strand
GCTCATCGAACCGCTCACGGTTTTCTGCAATAAAGGGAAGAAGGAAACCGAGATCGAGTCGGGGTCCGAGCAGATCATCCCGGATGGCGGAAACGTTCACGCGCTTCTCCATCAGGATTTTGAGCAGTCCAGCTCGCTCGATGTCCCCCATCACCACAAATCCCACAATGGTGTCGTCTTTGAGGAAAACCTTCCTGTAGACAGTCGGGGAAGGCCGATCTTCGATGGTAGAGTCGTGTTCTCCGGATCGACCGCCCAGTGGACCTGGGGTAAGGACCGCCAAGCCTGCGGAAATCACGGGCAGGCGGAAGAACTGAACCGAATTCATGCGCGTGGAACCTCGATAGGGAACCCTCTCACCCAGCATGTTCAAGGCGGCAAGGCGGCCCTGTTCCACCGCGCAGGGCCACAGCGCATTGATCCACAACTCCCCGCGTACGACATCCATGGCCTGAACGACATCGCCGGCAGCGTAGACATTCTCGACACTGGTCGCGAGGTATTTATCGACCACCACTCCGTACTCCACCCGGATGGGCGTGCCCCCGGTCAGTTCGAGGTTGGGATCGACTCCTTTGCCCACCATCACCAGTTGGCAGGGGAAGACCTCGCCCGAAGCAGTTTCCACGCCTTCCACTCGATCCTTTCCGAGAATGCCGACGGGCTTGACTCCGGTCACGGTTGGCACCCCATGCTGCTCGAACAGGTCCTGGAAGACCTGTGCCGAACTTGCGTCCAGCATCTGCGAAAGCACGTGGCGGGAGCTGACCAACATTGTCACTTCCACTCCTCGCTCCCGCAGACCGGCAGCAGCCTTCAGACCAACGAGCCCCGCACCAAGTACCACCGCCTTCTTGACCTCCGCTAGCTTCGGAAGAATTCCTTCCACATCAGAAAGATGCCGGAGACCGAAAACGCCGTCCTTTTTCATCCCTTCGGCCCTCGGAAACCGCGCTGAAGCGCCGGTGGCCAGGAGCAGCTTGTCATAAGGGACGGGCGGACCGTGCTCGACCTCAACCTGGCACTTCACGAGATCGAGCGCCACGGCCCTCTCAAAGACGAGCGAAATATTCATCCGTTCGAAGAAATCCCGGGGACGATAAAGAAGACCCTCCTCGTTCAGGTGACCGGCCAGGTAATAGGACAGCAGGGGGCGGGAGTAAACAAGTCTCTCGTCGGAGATCACCACGATTTCCGCGGCCGGGTCGCGCTGTCGGATGGTCTCAGCGGCGCTTACCCCGGCTGCTGACGCGCCAACAATAACGTATCGCATTGCACCTCCTTACCTGGTTCAGCGGGTTACTGTCTCCTGCGTGAAGGGCCGCTCCACCGGCTGAGCCAATACCAGCCGGAATTCCTCAAACGTCCCCACCACCAGCGCTGCGGTCGGACAAGCCTCCACGCAGGCATAACGGGCTCGTCCTTGACGGTCGGCTCGGTCGGGACAAAGATCGCACTTGAGGGCTGTCTCCAGGGGCGTGATGGCCCCATAGGGGCAGGCCATCACACACATCCAGCACCCCACACAACGAGAAACCGTGCAGATGGTCTCGCCCTTCTCCTTGTGCATCGCTCCGCTGATACAGGCATCAACACAGGGCGCCGGATTACAGTGGTGGCACCCGAGCGAGACGGCCCGCCCACCCATGCCTGCACGGAAAAGCTCACTTCCCACCACGTGTACGGCGCGTCGTGGACGGACGGACTCACCGTTCAAGATCACTGACCAAAGGTGTTTTGAATGGGAATGTTCGATAGCGCAAGCTAACTCACAGGCATGGCAACCTACACACTTTCGCGGGTCACAAAACAGACGTTCCATCGCGCCTCCCCGGGTGAATTGAATAACACCGACCGCACGCTACCTGCCCCTCGTGAGGATTCAGCCAACCGTTCTGGGGTCCGGCTCACATCATTCTCCTAGCAAAACTCACACGCCTTGCAGTGGCCCTCAATGACGCTAAAGAAAACTCCGCTAACGGAAGGTCGCTTATGATCTGCTTGGCACGAAGTCTCGTGGGGGAACTGAGAAGGTGGGAGAGCAACTCGCGGAACATAAGGGAACTGCTTCCGGTACGCTCCCTCGGGGATGCCCTTCGAGCGCAATTCCTCTTTGGCAAGCAGCTCACTTTTCTGTCGGAACAAACGCTGGCGGAGCCCGCCGGCGTGGTCCGCATAGACTTCCGCGGCGTTCAATTCGGCTCGGATGCCGATGGAACCAACCCGCAGCGCGATCCGCTCGTGAGGAGCCATTTTCGCTCTCCTGGTCAGAGGCTCCGAACAAACGCGTCTTGCCCAGAAGCCCACCGAGCCGCACACTGTATGCCTTTCCAAGCGGCTTGGTCAAGCTGCTTTTGCAGGGAGGCGCGCGCCCTAGAAGTGAGGTCCTGCAAGGTTTTGCCCCTTAGGACACCGCGTCTTGCTGTACATGCTCCCCCGCAGCCTGTTCTAGAGCATGCGTGATGCCAACCCAACCCCGACCTGCGCCGCGGCTGACTGAGCGGACATTTTGAGAATGATTGCAGGCTCCTAGCGCCCAAGCCGCACGTTGATGCGGAGTTGCCGTCAAGGATGTGCCTGCTCATGGGGGCCGCGCAGAAAGGAAAATGCCCCACAAGTGGTGGATTTTTCGCCGTGTTATTGGCTTTGATGGGGGGTTTTTGCCCTGAAAAGGCAGTTCGTTTTGAGCGCCTGAAAAGGCTAACTGCTTTATTGTCAACAAAGTCTTCGGTTCGTTCCGTCTAAATAGTATCTTTTTTGCATTTGGTGCCCATTTTCCGCCCCGCCGGGCCGATTTCGAAGCTCCCTCACACGCTCTGTGGCGGCGTTCCCCATGGGTCAACTACGGTAGGCTATCACAATTGCAGCCTCGTGTCGAGAGCAAAAGTTAGGATTCAGGGTGCGGGATTCAGGTGCGTAAGCTGGCAGGGGTCAGCGGAGGCTGAATTCGGAGGTCACACTTATGGGTCAAGCCTCCTCTGTCGCATCCCGGCTTGACCAGCAGGCCAGAGTCCGTTGCCCGCACTGAAAGCAGTATGGGGACAGAAGTCGGGATGCGCTTACTGCACCCGGCGAGCCTGATCACCCGCAGGCGGCGGAGGTGGCGCAACCATCAAGCCCAGGCCCTGAAGCAGCATTACCGTACGCTGCGCCGCTGCACGCCAGACGAGTTGGCAACCCTCGCCCTGGCAGTTCTGTACGTAGACGTCGCCGCCGGAGTACTCCAGGCTGCAATTCTTGAAGGTGCAGTTGACGAAGACCCCCTCGTCAAGAACCAGGTGCTGGTTTTCGAAGAGCTTGTTTTCGTGTCGAGTCATCAGAGAACGAGGCTACCACTACCTTGCAGTTGCCGCAAGCTCACGATTAACGTGGTACGGCGCCATCTCAGGTCAGTAGGCCAGAGAAGCGCTGAACCTCCTGAGAAGAGGTTCCATTCCTGCCCATGTTCTTTCGTAGCACGGCGATGTTGGCCGTGCTGCGATGAAGCTCCAGCCAGGAGGTTTCCTGCTTGCCCCGTTCACCCATGACCAGTTGGCAGGGTCAGGCGGCGAGGCCAGCCGGACTCGCAACCGCCAACGTCACCCGTTTCGGTGGATAAAGGGAGGCCCGCACGCGCGCCTTGAGCCGTCGCAGGGCTTCCGCGTGAAGTTGTGAAACACGCGATTCATCCACTTCGAGCCGGGCGGCAATCTCTTTCATAGTAAGATCCTGCTGATAGTAGAGGGTCACAATCAGCCTTTCACGTTCGGGGAGGCGGGCTAGAGCACGGTTGAAGAGATCGCGCTGCTCGCGGCGATAACAGAGCTCGAAGGGATCTTGTTGTGGCGCCGCCATCCTACCCTCTTCTCTCACAGGCAGCTTACCTGCCATTGCCGCTGTCTCACGGCGCTGCCATCCGTCAAAGCCCAGGGTGTGGATTTCTCGCGCCCAGCGGTGCCATGCCTCGAGGCTAATGCCTAATGCTTGCGCAATTTCTTCATCTTTCACCGGGCGACCCAGAATTGCTTCCAACTCGCGATATGTCCTCTCCACTTTTCTCGCCCGCCTCCGCATGTCGCGGCTGGCAGGGTCGAGAGTTCGCAGGGCGTCAAGGATACCCCCACGAATCCGGTGTCGGGCGTAACTTTCAATCTTCACCTTCCTTGAGGGATCGAATTTCCGCAGCGCATCAACCAGTCCTAAGGTCCCCGCCCCCACAAGATCATCCATCTCCACATGAGCGGGCAAGTGTTGCCGCATCTCGAACGCCACTCGCTTGACCAGCGGGGCCATCGCCAGTAACAAGTTATGACCTTCCGCTTCCTGTTGTCCGCAGGTTTCTCCACTTTGCACACGGGCCGGGTGTCGGCGTATGCGTGAGGTGCGCAGGGCACTCACGGGCGAAATTTGAACTCGGTGTTGGCGTTGCAGCCGATTGGCGCTTTCCACCACTCCCACTTGCGTTGCCATATGAGACTCCTCTCGCTCCGCCTCGCGCCACGGGGGGACTGCCTTGGCTTGGGTTGCGTCTTGAGGCGGATTCCCAAGGCAGCTTTTGGTCTTGACCGACACCCCACCACAGGCGTAGAGCCCTCGGCCCTTCGCAACCCTCACGCTTTCTTTGTTCGTGAGTTCGTGGCGCTGCGATTAGGAATTGCAAGTCCAGTGCCAGCCCTTTGCGGCCAGGGATAAATCCGCCTGGCGAATTCCGCTCTCGAGCCTGGCGGAGCAAGATGGGGTCAGCGTGTTTACAGTGGTAGGCCTACAGATAGCCTAGCGTAATCGCCGGTTTCGGATCGGCGACCCTTATTAACCGACGACTTTTCAATGGGATGACCGGCTAGGATGAGTCGAGGAAGGAAAGGAAGGAGTGGGCCTGGACCTACCCTGGCACGCTATGACGCCGTACCAGGGGGCAGCAGTTTGATGCCCCAGGTTCCGTTCCGAGGCGCCGTGGAAATTCGCGCCAAGCTCGCCTTCAGTTCCAAATTGGAAGGGTTTTGGATTAGACAAATGCAACCTTGGCTTAGCAGATGGTTTGCTCCGGAATTAGGCGAGGAACCTCGCACTTCCCCAAATAGCAACGCCTTCCCTCAAGCCCTCGCGGGACCCTGCCGATAGTAGTCTGTGGGCGGGGCTGGCAGGGAGCGAGCACCCGAAGTCACGCTGGCAGCACGCGTTCACGAGAATCCGTGCGACTTCGGTGCGGTGACTCGGAACAGCAAAATCCGCAGGGAGGATGTCAAACTGGTGTTCAGGCTAGAACTCCCACAAGACCAACCGGGGACATCTAGGGGACTTTCGCCGGGCGCCTTTTCGGATTTCTTGAGTGGACCTCGAAGGCCGCTGCGGCTGGTCCCAGAATGGGAAGCGAGTCCCGATTTGGAAAAGCCGGGGTGGTTTCCCTCTCTGCCCAAGGTCTTGCTGGGTACAAGCTCTTCGCCGACACCCCCGGTGGGCCGGGACCGCTACGAAGAGCGGCAGACGGGTCTTCTACCTCCGATCAATGGGGAGCCATGAGACCGTTCTCATTGGCTGCCGCGAGGGCGATTAGCATGCGGGACCGAGAGAGAGAAAAAATCAGCAGAAACAAGGGAGAGAACGTAGAAAAACGACGTTCGCAGACCCAAGAAGGGACAATCTCACCTCCCACGGAACTCTGTCGTGTGGATGAATCATCTATTTCGGCAATGGCCCCTGGAGATATATTTCTGGTTGAAAAACTGGAGGCCGCTGGCCTGAATTCCGAACCAACCTTTTGCGCTATCCTTGCTTGCCCCCTGTGTGGGAACCAAGCGTTAATCTCTGCCGCTCAATACTTCGGTTGCGCGCCGATAATCTGCGCAGCCAGAGCCTGCCCAGGCTTCTTCAGAATCATCGATGAGGGACATCTCGTTTACCTGCCCGTTAATTGACCCGCCTCTTTTAAGCGGGGATAGCCATCAATTGAAAAGGTCATCGCAGCAGATTTGATTGCCGCGAGTGTGCGGGAGCAAGAACCGTGGTAGAATTCCTGTGAGGTGACTGATTGGTTCTGTGCTGTAGGCCCGTAGCTCAGCCCGGTTAGAGCGCTACCTTGACACGGTAGAGGTCTGGGGTTCGAGTCCCCACGGGCCTACCATTTCTTTCAATAACTTAGGCAGCCTATCAAAACGGCGTTTCAGCCCATGTAGCGGAAAATGTAGCGGGTACTTGTGTTGAATTGCTTTGACGCCTTGCTATTTGGCTGGAAGAGAAAGTGGGACAGGCAAGTGGTTTCCTAAACCGTGGGTCGGGGGTTCGAATCCCTCCAGGCCTACCATTCTTTTCAGTCACTTAGAGCGCCCCACCTTTGCAACTAGGGCCTCCGGTTCCACTTCCGGTTCCATTTCAACAGTCGAACCCAGCCGGTCAATCCACTTAATATTTCCACCGAGAACAAGATGCCCATAGATATCGACAGTCACTTGTATCGAGGAGTGTCCCATTTGTTCCTTCACGTAAGCAAGGCTGGCCCCATTCCCGCGTTCTTGCCTGTCGTGTTTTGAACCGACTCAGCAATTAACTCGACGGATGACATCATCCACATCTTATCCATGCGCTCAGAATAGAAAACGAACCAGTAGTCCTCTCGCAATGTGTAGCTTCGGCAAGGATGCATGCTTGGCCTGACGGAAGTTGCTAACGTCTGTCTTTCGCCTAGCGAGGGCGAGGAGGACGGGGTTTTCCAAGTGGAGGCTGGACGGAGAGCGGAGAGACACCGCAGGATCGCGATTTCTTCTTGCGACGGGAGGGGAGAAGCTCGCGGCTGATGGCCTTGAGGAAGTCACGTCCCCAAAGGCCAATTAACAGCAAGGCCCCGAAGAGCAACACGGCGTCCAGGCTGGCTCGGTCCCGCTGGGTCCAATAAACGCCTTCCTGGAGGTTCAGCCAGATAGCGAACTCGTCCAGAGTGAGAGCGGCGCCGACACCGTAGAGCAAGGACATCAAACGGCTGGCGAGGAGAGAGGACGACCTGCTGCCCGTGCCCACTTCGATCAGCCAGCCAAACCCCACACCCAGCAGAAGGAGAATCCCCCAGACCAGGTGATGGACATGCGTCCCGCGAATGTAAATGTAACGAAAGGGGCTGATGTTGCGGGAAGCCAAGAAAGCCAGCGAGCGGGCCAGGGCGAAGGTGGTAAAGAAGCCGACCGCAGCAAGGAAAAGGCGGCGTTTGGGGCGATCGGGGAGATGCTGATGAAAAAGCTCACCCACGCGTGGAACGTACAGAATCAGGAGGACAGTAGCAGTGGCGACAATAATCGAAATAGAGAGGAGCCAGGTTGTGGGCGACATGAGCGCGGCATCTCCTATGCAGAGCCAGCTATTTGCTACCTGCCCCTCGGTGCTCACCTCAAAAGCGGCCAACGATGATCAGGTCATGAGCGGCCAATGGACGGTGTCAGGGACTAAATTGTTTTATCCTGCCTGCTCCTTTTCTGGCAAGCCCGTTTTGGTTCACCAGCTTTGTGGGCCGCACTTCAGCTCCCGTCACTTTGGTAGCGACGAGGGCTGGGCGTGGAATGTTGCGAAGGCCGCGTGCTTGCCCGGATAATCCCAAGTCATGCCGTAATCCGAGTAGCGGTAGTGGACCGATGAAGCGAGCCGCAGAAACTGTATGTAGGGGACCTGCACATTCATCGGCTGGCTGTTCCCCTTGCGAATTTCGTAGGTGGCCTTGTGCCTAACCATTCCGCGAGCCAAGGACACCAGCAACGACCTAGGCGATCACCCCTGGAACTCCTCGAAACTCTTTGATCTTACACGTGCCTCGAAGCGGTATGCTACACCCGTTTAGGAACTCAAGAACCGGAAAATTTCGGCGTGACGGCCCGCATCGACGCTAGGGGGTGGGTGGCAGTGATAGGGTGGGGGTATCGCAAGGGAGCCTCACGGAATGGCCGCCAGTGCGTCGGAATTGGCCCAGGAAGCGCCGGAAGGAAACAAGCAAGGCACTCCCCCTCTCCCCCCATCCTTCCCACGAATGAGAAGGCGGTGATGGTCCGACTCACGTCACGATCCGTTTTGTGACGTAAATTGTGACGTAGACAGGCTGTGACAGCAGGAAAATGCACCAGGATGCAGCACGAGAGAAACCCCACTAAAAATGCGGCTAAATCTGTGACGCACTATGCCCTTATGCATCATTAGGCCGTTTCTTGCTATTACCAGTTTCAGAATTGACACGGTAGAGGTCTGGGGTTCGAGTCCCCACGGGCCTACCATATCTTTCAAATGTAACCGTCCTGTAACAATGGCTTCACCTTAGATTAACCTGCCTGCCCGATACTATTCTGAATCGACGATGCCTTGGGACGGCGCCTACCTCTTGATTTGGTGGGAGTCCACGAGACGATCGCTAAGGTTTACCTTAGCTTTGATCCGGACGCTTTTGCTCGGCCCCTGTTCCGACATTTTGGGTCGGGAGCGTGCTCGGGAAGTCCGCCTCTACGGCCTGTGCCGATGCGTTCGATGGGGATCTGTCCCAACGTTCTTGGTGGGGGACGGAACTCAAATGCGGGGCCTTCAGCATGCTGTTGGGGGGATGCAATTTGGGGTGAGGAAGCCCGGAGAACACTCCGGACTAAAGACTGCCGAACCCAATTGTTAACTTGCGCTTAATGTTCCTGTAAAACAGCCGGGCGAAAGTAAAGGTGGAGGACAACACCTATGAAAAAACTTTCAAATCTAGCAATCATTCTTGTGAGTGCCGCCCTTGTCTTGACAAGCCTTGTGGCGTTCCACTCCTCACCCTCGAATGCCGCACCTGTTCCTACCCCGGATACAGTCATGCTCAACGGCGCCGGGGCTACTTTCCCGTACCCGATTTACTCGAAGTGGTTCTCAGATTACAACAAGATCCACTCCGACATTCAGATCAACTATCAGTCCATTGGTTCTGGTGCAGGAATTCGACAGCTCCTGTCTGGGACAGTAGATTTCGGCGCTTCAGACGTTCCCATGAATGACGAACAGCTTGGACAGTCCAAAACCAAGATTCTGCATTTTCCAACCGTATTGGGCGCCGTCGTTCCCACTTACAATATTGCCGGCGTATCTCAAGAGCTTAACTTTACGGGGGAGGTTCTGACGGACATTTTCCTGGGCAAGATCACCAAGTGGAATGACCCTGAGATTGCCAAGTACAATAAGGGAGTAAACCTTCCTGCTCAAGATATCGTCGTTGTGCACCGCTCGGAGGGTAGCGGAACTTCGTACGTCTGGACCGATTTCCTGTCGAAAGTCTCTACCCAATGGGGAAGCAAGGTGGGCCGGAACACCGCCGTAAACTGGCCAGTGGGCTTGGGCGGCAAGGGTAACGAAGGCGTTGCGGGCCTGGTAAAACAGATTCCAGGAGCGCTTGGTTACGTTGAGCTCATCTACGCGGTGCAGAACCAGATTCCCTACGGTCGCGTTCGAAACGCTGCCGGCGTCTTCGTCAAAGGGGACCTTGCAGGCGTGACAGCCGCAGCGGGAGGCTATGCGAAGACCATGCCCGAGGATTTCCGCATTTCCATCACGAACGCTCCTGGCCAAGCTGCTTATCCGATTGCCAGCTTCACCTACCTGCTGATTCCGACGAAAATCGAGGACGCAAATAAGAAAGATATCATCAAGCGTTTTCTCACCTGGATGCTGAACGACGGTCAAGAGGAAGTTGAAGCTCTGTCCTACGCGCGGCTTCCCAAGGAAGTGGTTGCGAGGGAATTGAAGCAGATTTCGCAGATCCAATGAACCTCTATGGCAAGCACTCCAATTCCAACCGGGCGCGCGGCATCAAATCGCCGCGCGCATGCCTTTATCCAAGGCTTGCGAAGCGGTGACACGTTTGCCCACCTCTTCACGCTTCTCTGCGCGGCGAGCATCCTGCTTGTGACGGTCGCTCTCGTTTACGAGCTTTATATCAATTCTACGACCGCACAACACAAGTTTGGACTGGGATTCTTGACTGGTCGCACTTGGGACCCGGTCAGCGGAGACTTCGGCGCTTTGCCATTCGTTTATGGCACACTTGTCACCTCCGCGCTTGCCTTGCTTGTGGCAGTTCCGCTGGGAGTAGGGGCGGCGATCTTCCTTTCTGAGCTGGCGCCTCCGCGCATCTCAAATGCATTGACTTTTGTCATCGAGCTCCTCGCGGCGGTTCCCAGCGTAATTTACGGATTGCTGGGCATATTCATCACAGCGCCGTTTCTTCGCCAGTATGGCGAGCCATTCCTGAAGCGCACTTTAGGGTTTCTACCACTTTTTCAGGGGCCGATGTACGGCGTGGGGATGCTGACGGCAGGGTTCGTGCTCGCCATCATGGTCGTGCCATTTGTCATTTCGCTCTCGCGCGAGGTTCTTATGGCTGTCCCGGTAGACCAACGTGAGGCGGCCTTGGGGCTCGGCGCTACAAAGTGGGAGTCCACTTGGCAGGTCGTGGTCCCTTACGCCCGCATTGGCATCATGGCCTCCATTTTCCTCGCCTTGGCAAGAGCTTTAGGTGAGACGATGGCCGTTACCATGGTGATTGGCAATGATCCCAGGATTAGTTCTTCCTTATTTGCGCCCGGCTACACCATTGCCGCAGTAATTGCCAACGAATTTGCGGAAGCCACCGCCGATCTTCACCTTCAGGCGCTGATTGAGCTGGGGCTGGTGCTGTTTGCGCTGACCATCGTGATCAACGGCTTGGCGCGAATTGCAATTATCTTCACAACTCAGAAGGGGTCCAGGCAGTAATGCTAAGGCGTAATTCCTGGCGAAAATTCGTCAACTATTTCATGTTCAGCATGACCGGGCTATGCGCCTTGGTTGCGGTGGGCTTCTTGTTTTTCATCCTGGCATACCTTGTCTGGAATGGCGGAAGCTCCCTGAGTTGGGCCTTCCTGACACACTTGCCGGCCCCTGTTGGCGAAAGGGGGGGAGGAATGGCCAACGCCATTGTGGGGAGCGGGAAGCTGCTTCTGCTGGCGTCTGCCTTCGGCATCCCTATTGGTTTCCTGGGGGGCGTTTATCTGGCTGAATTCGGGGCAGGGTCGTTTCCCTTCGTCGTTCGCTATACCGCCGATCTCTTGAACGGTGTGCCCTCGATTTTGATAGGGATCTTTGCTTACACGATCGTGGTCTTGCCGATGAAACATTTTTCGGCATTAGCAGGGGGCTTGGCGCTGGGCGTGATGATGATCCCCATCGCCGTGCGCAGCACGGAAGAAGCCTTGCGCACCGTCCCGCTGATGCTGCGGGAGGGCGCGCTGGCATTGGGGGCGAGCAAATGGAAAACGATTGCCACCGTGGTCGTGCCGGCGGCTCGCAAGGGGATCGTCACGGGGATAGTCCTGGATATTGCTCGCGTCGCCGGTGAAACGGCGCCGCTGTTGTTCACCGCTCTCAACAATCAGTTTTGGAGCCCGGGGTGGAATCAACCCATCGCCTCGCTGCCGGTCATGGTCTATACCTACGCGATCTCGCCGTACGATGATTGGCACAGGCAGGCCTGGGCTGGGGGATTGGTTCTCCTGACTCTGGTACTGGTGGCGAACATTGTGGTGAGATTATCAGTTTCCGGGCGATCGGCCCGTTAGGTGGTAACTGCCATGACGACTTCAGAGGCCAGCAGTGCGACTATGGTTGTGCAAGAAGGCCGCCCCGCTCAATCTGTAGGAGGGACAGTGGCCGCAGACGACGTCAAAATGCGGGTTTCCGGATTGGACTTCTACTACGGTCCCAAGCAATCCCTTTTTGGCATCAGCATTCAGATCCTCACCAATCGCATCACCGCCGTCATCGGCCCTTCGGGTTGTGGCAAGTCCACTTTCTTGCGCACTTTGAACCGGATGTACGAGACGGTGCCGCACGCCAGGGCCGAGGGCGAGATCTTGTTCGACAATGAAGATCTTCTTAGCATGGACCCGGTCGCCCTGCGCCGCCGCGTCGGAATGGTCTTTCAGAGGCCGAATCCCTTTCCCAAGTCCATCCTTGACAATATTGCCTACGGGCTTCGGGTGAATGGGACCCACCGTGGGGCTGCCCTGCAAGAAAAAGTGGAGAAGAGTTTGCGCCGCGCGGCACTGTGGGATGAGGTGAAAGATCAACTCCACAAATCGGCTTACGCCCTTTCCGTCGGGCAGCAGCAGCGTTTGTGCATTGCCAGAGCCTTGGCTGTAAACCCGGAGGTGCTGCTCCTCGACGAGCCCTGCTCTGCCCTTGATCCCATCGCCACGGCGAAAATAGAGGAGTTGCTCTATTCCCTCCAGGACCAGTGCACGCTGATTATTGTTACCCACAACATGCAGCAGGCCGCGCGGGTGGCGGATTTCACGGGCTTTTTCCTTTTGGGAAAACTGATCGAATATAACAAGACGGAAATCATCTTCAAGACACCTGCCAAGAAGGAAACCGAAGACTACATCACCGGCCGGTTCGGATAGAGGAACTAAGATGATGCGCCACTTTGAAGAGGAACTTGATAACCTCAGAAACCGCCTGCTGGAAATGAGCGGGCTGGTGGAGGACTCCGTCTACCGCAGCATCCAGTCGCTCATTGAAAAGGATGAGGCGGCGGCGCAGCAGGTCCTGCAGAACGAAGCCAGAATCAACCGCATGGAGATCCAGATCGACGAGTTAGCCACCAGCCTTTTGGCCCGGGTTCAGCCCATGGCGACCGACCTCAGGTTTATTACCGCCGCCATCAAGATCAACAACGACCTGGAGCGCATGGGGGATATTTCGGTCAACATCGTCCGCAGGACTCTGGCCCTGATGGGTGAACCCATCTCGAAAGTGTTGGTCGATATTCCTCATATGGCGACCCTTGCCCAGTCGATGATTCGGAAAAGCCTGGATGCATTCGTGAGGAAAGATCCCGAACTCGCGCGTAGCATCCTTACCTCCGATGATGTTATCGACCAACTCCGTGACTCCGTGTATGAAGAATTGATCGGCCTGATGGAGCGAGATCCCACCACAGTCCGGCAAAGCATCAACCTGATGTTCATAGCCCGCGCTCTAGAGCGCCTCGCTGATCACGCCACCAACATTGCCGAAGATGTTCTGTTCCTGGTGGAAGGAGTGGAAGTGCGCCACCACGCGGAGGTGCACGAGTAGGCTGGCAACGATTGCCGATTGCTGATTGCCCCAGATTCCCCTTCATCCAACCTGCGGGGAAAAGCTGCATCAAAGCCATAGAGGAAACATGAGGATTTTGCGCCGATTTTCCCTTTGACTGGACCGGAGGTTTAGTGGTGAAATAAGCAGGGTGTGGAACTTGGACATCTTCAGGAAGGGTGAAGCGTTCGTGATCGGGAGCCAGGTAATGAAGCGAAGATCTCTTGGGCTGCTGGCAGCAGGATGTGCCTTTGCGTTGCTGGCGCTGCCGCTCTGGGCCCAGCAAGAGGGTGAAAACGCAAACGAGAACGCGAATGAGAATGAGATTACGATTCCTGAAGGGACGGAGTTCAAACTCCAGTTGCACTCCACGGTAAGCTCAAAGACCTCCAAACCAGGTGACAGGATTCTTACTACATTGCTTGATCCCGTGGCGGTCGAGGACCGGGATATTTTACCAAAGGGTGTGCGGATTGATGGGCATATTGCTGAGGTGAAGGCCGCCGGACGCCGCGGAAAAGGTGGGAACCTGTCTTTCGTATTTGACACCGTTGAACTCCCCAATGGGCAGAAGCTAGCTATCCTGGGATCACTGACCGAAGTTTTTTCAAGTGAGGGCGGAGGTGATCCCAACGTCGGACCAGAGGGTGATTTGAAGGGAGGCGGGGCCTCGCGAAAGAAGCAGGCCGCCATTATCGCCAGCACGACAGCGGTAGGTGCGGCGGCGGGAGGGTTATACACGGGCATCGCGGGAGCCGCGGCGGGTGTCACCTTGGCGATCCTTCTCCCTCACGGTAAGCAAGCCGCCTTGGCGGCAGGCTCGTTGATCGGTATGCGGCTCGACCGGGACGTCACGTTCAGCCTTCCCTCGAACGAAAAATAAGCTCCCCAACTTTGGAGTGCGGTCCGTCAGCTGACGGACTGCCGCTTTTGCTGAGGCCAGCTTGCTGGCCGTGCCGCGCTACGCCATACTTTGGTCGAAGAGGCGGCGAGCAAGCTCGCCGGACCAAAGGCGAGCCACGGTCAATGCTTTTCTGACCGTGGGCCTTTTCTGTTGCGACATACCCACGGTCAATTCAAACGGCGAATTGACCGTGGCTACCCGCTAAATTTGTATATAGGCTACGGCTGCAACCGCTGCCCGATTTCTGAAAGCAGCTGAGATTCGCGTGTACCATCCGATTTCTTGTCTTCCCACTTTCCGTATTTGCCTACAAACTTTGACTTGCTCATCTTTTGGACCGTGCAAGTTACTGAAACATTTGTCACGGCATCGCCTTTCTTAGCGAGCAGCAGGCCGAATTTGTGATGCCAATCACCTTCTTCCGCCTTGTAGTCGGTGGTGATGACGCCGCTCGTCTTGTCGCTGTGGACGATAGGGTCCCCACGCTGAGAAAGAACTGCAATTGTCGCTGTCCAAACGGATTCAAAGTCGCGCGGATATTCTTTTTGTACGGGGACATTGGAGAGGTTGGCATCGGCTGTGGGT
Organism: Terriglobia bacterium; assembly: GCA_049514855.1. Classification (GTDB taxonomy): domain Bacteria; phylum Acidobacteriota; class Terriglobia; order UBA7540; family UBA7540; genus CAVROP01. Next base: position 8,978 of record JBEKUR010000070.1, on the reverse strand, counting down.
CGCTTGCCAGCTTGCAAAGATACAGCCACTCCAACCGTAATGAGCAGAACAACCATAATCATGTTACTTTTCATATATTGCCTCCTGCGAGAGACACAAGATTCGGGAACTAGCCGCTCACCTGCATACCTCGCTTCACCCTTTACTCAGGATTTCCATTTTGCCGTCCTCGGCGGGTGATGTCAAGCTGCGTGTCTAACAAGCCGGAGGGTGCGGTTTTTCCATTCATGGTTCTCATTCAGGCCATTGAAGATGGCATAAATGATTCGGTCGACACTCGCCACGTTGACAAAGCAGACCATAGGTCGAGTACGCCGGCGGGCTTCCACGAAGCAGCGCTCAATGACATTCGTGGCGGGCTGGAGCAGACGTTGGCTTTTTAACGTCTGCGATCTGCCGAAGGCACGTTCGGCAAGGGTTGTGATGAGATGACCCCGCAACGTCCCCGGTCCCTTCGGGAGATCGCAGACCCCAGACTACGGGGTCTGCGCCAGCCCGCGAAACGGTTACACCCGCTTCCGAACTCGGGATTATCCTTGTCAGTGCTGGAGAAAGCTGACTCATTGCACGCCCTTGCGATAGGGTGGTGGCTTCAGACGCGCGACTTCCGGAAGCTGCAGGAGTCGCGAGGCGGGCGCCAATTGCACCTCATCGCTTTCGAGTTGGGGCAAGAACTTGGCCAGTGCGGCGATCGTGGTTGGGTAGGGGTGGCCAATGGCCAAGGCCGTGCCCTGCTCTTCCAATACGCGCCGGAACTGGCGGAGCTGCCCAAGCGTATAGGGCACGGTCTCGGTGTCGTCCAAAAACACCGAACGATAAAATGAGGGAAGGCCCTGCTGGCGAGCCGCCTCGAGAGCCACGCTGGCTGCTGTTGTACGGCTATCCACGAAATAGAGGTGGTGCCCGGCAAGCGATCTCATTACCGCAGTCATCAAGCGGGGATCAGCGGTGGCACGTGACCCCATGTGGTTGTTTACGCCGACCGCATGGGGAACTGAAGCCAGGTCTGATTGCAGGATGTGTTCGACCTCGAAGCTGGTCATGCCAATACGGATTTCTCCCTTCCCCGGCGAGGCGTGGGAACCCGCTTCCGGCTCCATCGGAAGGTGAAGCATTACCTCGTGTCCGGCGCGGCGAGCTTCTTCGGCGGTTTCCACAGAGTCGCGAAGATGAGGTAGAACGGAGAGTGTCAGGGAATACGGCAAAGCAAGCAGTTGGCGCGCAGCCTCGAGGTTTCCCCCCAGATCGTCAATAATGATGGCGGCGTGAAGGATGCGACGGACCTCATGGAGCTTCCATCGAGACACCTGCTTTCCATAACGTAACACGCGGATATCAGCGACTCGCCATCCCTCTTTCGTCCGGGATTCATTTATGGCACATTCCAGGTGGTTCTTCTCAGCCTCGTGCTCGAGGGCGGCCATGACCGTCGAATAGACCTCAGCGCCGACCCGCGCTTCAAGGGGAGTTTCAGGCTTTCCGGAGGTGAGACCAACGGGTGACTTGATCCAGACTTGAGATCGTCCGGTAGTTTCGATAGCATTCTCGATCTTTCGCGCCAGTTCCCGCTGATCCTCTTCGCGCAAGGGCGCGAAAACAGGCGGTTTACAGTTGCTGGCACAAATGGCTAGGGCCAGAAGGAAAGCAAGCCGCAGCGTTGCGGCTTGAATACCGTGTGGAGTGGAAGTCAAGGGAAGAAATACTCGCAGGATCGAGCGCAAGGTTGAGTGTTCAAGCCTCCGTGGCAATGCCGGCGCGGGACTGATCAAGCAGCCTTGGCAGATGACGAGGAATGCATCAGGATTTCAATTGCCTTGCGAAGCTGCAAATCATCCTTGCCACCGAAGTGCTCGGGGTTCTCTGTCTCCTCTTCGCCGTCGATATCCGCGGAGGTGCCTCCCGCGCTTTGGACCACGCTGGGCGTAACGCCGTTATCGTTGATCGCCTTGCCGTCAGCTCCGTAATATTTCGCCACCGAGAGCAGCAGCGCTGAGCCATCCCCAACCGGGATCGTTTTCTGAAGAACTCCAACGCCAAAACTGCGCACACCGACCACCTCACCGCGCTTGTTGCCCAGGACGGCGGAGGCGACGAGCTCCGCAGGCCCGGCGGTGGATTGGTTGATGAGCACCGCCAGGGGCAAATTGGATCCGCCTTCAGTGGGATGGGCCGTGATGTCCTGCCTGGGATAACGTTGGCCGGAAAGGTAAGTAATCAATCCCTTGTCCAGGAAAAGGCTGGTTGTATCAACGGCTTCCTGCACATCGCCGCCGGCACAGTTTCTCAGATCCAGAATGATCTTAAGAGCTCCGTTCGCCTCAAGCTCTTTGAGCTTGGCAGCAATTTGCTTAGCTTTCCCCTTCTCAAAGGTTGAAACGCGCAGATACCCGTCCCCGTCGTCCACTATCTTTGCCACCACCGGAGGATAATTCAGCAGGGTGCGGGTCAAGGTGATGGGCTCCGGCTCGCCTCGTGCTTCCCGCACCACGTAGAGCTTTACCGCGGTCTCGGGCACCCCAGCCAGCAGGCGCTGGATTTGCACCACAGAAAGCTCCCGCGTGGCCGAGGCCTCGACGCGATCGATTAAGTCACCGGCCCTCACGCCGGCTTTCTCAGCCGGACTCCCTGGAAGCACGGAAATCACGGTAGCATAACCCATCCTCTTGGATAGAAACATGCCTACGTCCGCTGGGCCCGGGTCAGGATGTTTCAGGTAGTCTTGATACTCTGCAGGAGTAAAGTATGTGCTGTAAGGGTCTAGGGCCTCGAGAAGGCCCCGGATTGCTCCGTCCGTCACCTTCTTGAGGTCGGGTTCGGTCACATAATCCAGGCGGATGCGGTTCAATACTTCGCTATAAACTCCCAGGTCGCGGTACGTCTTCTCCGAGGTCGATTCGCTCTTGCCGAGCAATCCTCCGAGGACGACATAAAACATCAGAAGACTGGAAACTGAGATTAACGTAACCCGTATGCGGTTGGTCATTACCGGGAAAGCTCCTTCAGCGGTGGGCCCACGCGGCCCTCACTGTCCCAAGTATAGCACAGCAATACATTGGATGCACCCTGACTGCCTAAAGTCACTGCGAACAACTACCTACCACCTAACTTCGGATTCAGCCCCTTTTCGCGGGAGGCTCCCTTTTTGGGAAAGCGTGTAGCCAAGGCTTCCGGCCGGCGAGGCTGGCGAATAGCCAAAAGGCTTGATTTGAGAAGGGCAATCTTGCGGCTGGCCCGCTTGCCGAGTTTCTGGTTCAAGAAGCGTCCTTTGTTCATGGAATGACGAGTGAAAGTCGGGAAGGCAGAATCGACGGAATCGCTAGGCTTTCGATTCCACACCTTCGCCCGGCGCCTCCTGATTCACGGGAGTTAAGAAAGTCCCAGATATCCAATCATGCCAGGTAAGGCCCTCAGCATCCACTAATGCCCAGAGGAACCCTATCATCAAAGCCGAGATCGACACTAAGTAACCAAAAGCGCGCAAGAGGGATTCCCGGGGTGCGGGTGGCCAACCCTCCATGTTCCGAACTTCAATACCCATCCAGATCAGGCCGGGCGTGGAGAAGGTGAGGGCCGTGAACAACCCAAAATATGTCCAAACGAAAATGACCGCGATAAGCGCGACGATGGCAAGGTTCGGAGGAACCGGAGTCAGATGGCCGCCGGCCTTCCAAAAAATGAGCGCGAATAGTCCCGCCCCAAGCAGGAGAACCAGTCCATCCACCAAGCCCGCCAGGAACCTGCGGCCCAGGGGTGCCACGGGAAGGGCCTGGAGTTCTAGTTGTGAGGCAGCCCCTGGAGCGTCAACTTCCGACGGCCCGACAACGATCTCCAAACGATTGCCTGGCGGCGATGCCCGTTCGATGGCGAATTCGTCTGCTTGAGCCAGCGCAGAATCGAGCATCTCCAACCCCTCGTCACCTTTTTCCAGGGTTTCCGCGTCCAAATGTTGCACGTCATCCTCGAGCGCCGCAAGGGGGGTAATTTCCGCGTCAACGGCAAGAACGTTCGGCGGGAATTCCAAGATCTCTTCCACGCCCGGCTCCGGAGGCGCGCTCGCTTCTCTCGGTTCGAATTCAAAGTCGAGGGACTCCTCCCCGACAGGTTCATTCCGTAGACGGGCGCGACGCTGGCGAAAGCTCTGGACACGCTCTGAAAGCTCTCGCCTCCAGGGCACAGGTTCTTCCGCTACGGGGGGGGTTGCTTTCTCTGCCAAGGGTTCGTGAAGATTCCTCACGAATTCAAGTTCGGTGTTATCTGGTATGGTCCGAGGTCCCTGGTCTTGCGGGGGTTCTTTGGGGGCTTTGCTCTGAGCTGCATCCCTACTGGCGGGCGGTGCACCTATAGCTTCTTCCTCGAGTTGCGGCGCAGGCCCAGGCGGGGCGATGGGCGTCGTTTCAGTGGCGACAGATGGCGGCTGCGGCGCGGGCACAAAACTGGTGCCGCACTTCTTACATTGTGCGAGTCCGGGGTAGTTGACAAAGCCGCACTTAGGGCACTTCACCAGGTGCTTAAAATCCTCCGGGCAGCGTTATACGCTCTCTAACGCATCTTAGCAAATTGATTCGTTCGAGCAAAGCTCCTTCGGGTAGAATAAAAAGCCTGTGCTTGCTCATGAACTTTGTGAACGTTTCCTTCTCCCGCCGGAAAAGTAGCGCGCGCGTTCCTTTGGGGTTGTTCGTGGCGCTGGGCATGGCCTTGATCTCATCGGCGCAACAGCAGCCCCCCGTGCCGCTGGAATTGCAGAATCTCAACACAATGCTCAGGATCCGCGCCGATTCCCAGGAGGGAGGCAAGGATACTTACCATGGTCGCGGGCACGTGGAGGTCGTCTACCACGGCATGAAGCTCACGGCAGACGAGGTTACCTACGACGGAGCATCAGGAGAAGTCGCGGGCACGGGGCATGTGCTTTTCATCGACCCTCGAAGCCATATTGCGGCCGACGAGGTCCACTACAACATCCGAACGCAGAAAGGATGGTTTTCAAACGGCCACGGCTTCGTCCATACCAGTTCGCACCCCCGGCCTAAAGTGCTTTACACCGAGAACCCCTTTTACATCCAGGGAGAGAAAATTGTGCGCCTGGATGAGAATACGTACACGGTAAAACATGGCAGGTTTACAACTTGCGATTGCGAAGCAAAGGGTTGGTCCTTTTCCGCCAGCGAGGCCAAGGTGGAGTTGGACGACAAGGCGACGGCCCGCGGTTCCGTAATCCGGTTCCTGGGCATCCCGTTTTTCTACCTTCCATACGTGGCAACCTCTATCGCCCGCAAGCCTCGCCATACCGGCTTCTTGCTTCCACACGTTGGGACTTCTTCGCAGAAGGGGACCGTCGTCGGCGCGGGCTTTTTCTGGGCTATCAGTCCCAGCATGGACCTATTGCTGGGTCTGGAGTATTACAGCCTCCGAGGGCTTGCCCGAAGGGGCCAGTTCCGGGCGAAACCCAGCGATAACACCAAGCTCACGGTGGACTATTTCGGGGTAAATGACAAGGACAAGGTTCGGGCAAATCGCGCCCCCGGCCAGAGCGTCAAGGCGGTCGGGGACGCTGAGGATTTTTTCGACGGATTTCGCGGCGTCGCAGACGTGGACTACGTTTCGTCGCTGGCTTTCCGCGAAGTTTATTCGCCATCTTTCACCGAAGCGGTCAATTCCGAGGCCCACCAAATCGGTTTCGTAACCAAGGATTTCGGCGCTTACAGCTTCAACATCTACGCATCCCGATACGAGGACTTCCTCTCCACACAACTGGTGCCAGGGAACGCTGTTATCATCCGGCAAACGCCCGAATTCTCGTTTTTCGGAACGGACAAGCAGGTGGGCGAGAGCCCGTTCTACTTTTCCTTCGGGACTTCTGCCGGCGCCCTCGGGCGCACGGAACCAGGTCTTGACCTTCCCTCGCTCTCTGAGCGACTGGACTTTCACCCGGAGGTCACACTCCGCGTCAAGGAATTTTGGGGCTTTCACCTCACCCCTTCGGCAGGAGTCCGGGCGACCCGATACGGGACCAGCCTGGAAGCGAACCACGACCCCCTTACCAGACTGCTGGGCGACTTTTCGCTCGATCTCCGGCCTCCTTCCCTCGAAAAAGTCCTCGCATGGTCCTTGTGGGGCCGGCGCCTTAAGCATGTTATTGAGCCGGACGTAGTCTATCGTCTGGTCAAGGCCAGGAATCCGGAAGAGCTTGCCAACGTTGTTCGGTACGATGATCTGGACATCCTCTCCCAAACCAATGAAGTTGAGTACTCGCTGACGAATATTATCCTGGCTCGAAAGAACGTTCCGGATGGGACAGCGAATACACCCCAGGCTCGGGAACTGATTTCGTGGCGTATCTCGCAGAAGTATTATCTCGATCCCACGTTCGGCGGGGTCCTGGGATCGAACAGCCCCATTGTTTGGGAGCCGACGCTCTCGCTCACGGGATTTCACTTCATTCCCGGCAGGCGTTTGTCGCCCGTCGTCTCTGACCTGAAGTTCGCTCCCTTCTCGTCTTACGACACCGAGCTGAAAGTTGATCTAAGCCCGTACGGTGGAGGTATCCTTGACGCTGGCATTACCTCTCATGTCAAGCACGGCGTTTATGGGCTGGCCTTTACCGACTTCTTCATCAATAAAAATACGTATTCTAACCTTCTGAGCGGGTCCACCAGTTCCCCCTCAACCACAACGACTTCTACTTCCTCCTACCACCTTTTGAACCTCCTCGCGACCTATGGGGACGTCAACCGCAAAGGGGTGAGTGGCGCGTTTGGCGTGGACTACAATCTTGTTCAGAAGATTGCGGCCGGCGCAGTCGGCCAACTCAGCTATAATTTTGGATGCTTCGGATTGAATGTCGAGTATCGGCGGTTTTCATTAGGAACCATAAGGCAAGAAAACGTCTTCCGAGTGGCAATCTCGTTAGCCAACATCGGGACGTACGGGGATTTTAAACCGCGCGACAGATTGTATTAGCCGTCCATGGTCGGCAAGACCTTGGCAATTGGAAGGATTTTGGGGAACTGGACTGAATAACTTCGGGCAACAGATTCCCGGCCACGGACGAAGGAGCATGCCATGTCTTTCCCAATCCATCGACCCCGCAGGTTGCGGCGCACCGAGACCCTTCGCAGCCTGGTGCGCGAGAACCAGCTCAACGCTCGCTCTCTTGTCTATCCGCTCTTTGTTTGTCCTGGATCGAAGGTTAAGGACGAAATCAAGTCCATGCCAGGAAACTACCGCTGGTCGGTAGATCTGCTGGTGGACGAATGCAAGTCGGCGCATGACCTGGGCATTCCTGCCGTAATCCTGTTCGGTATCCCGGAAAGCAAGGACGAAGTGGGCTCAGGCGCTTACGACCCCAATGGGATCGTGCAACGGGCGGTGCGGGCGCTCAAGAGAGAATTGCCAGATTTGCTGGTGATATGCGACGTGTGCCTGGACGAATATACGAGTCACGGTCACTGCGGCCTGATCAAGAACGGTGAAGTGGACAACGATTCCACGCTTCCACTTCTGGCAAAGACAGCCCTGACCCAGGTCGAGGCCGGGGCCGACATCGTCGCGCCCTCCGATATGATGGACGGGCGCGTGGGGCGCATTCGCCAGGAGTTGGACGCCCGCGGCTTTACCCAGACACCTATTTTGGCTTATTCAGCCAAATACGCTTCGGCATTCTACGGACCCTTCCGCGAGGCTGCGGACTCGGCGCCAAAGTTTGGGGACCGCAAGGCCTACCAAATGGATCCCGCCAACCAACGCGAAGCCATGCGAGAGATTGCCCTGGATGTGGAGGAAGGCGCGGACATCATCATGGTGAAGCCTGCGCTTCCTTACCTCGATATTATCGCACTCGCCCGCCGCGAGTTCGATGTCCCCATCGCCGCCTACCAGGTGAGCGGCGAATTCTCCCTCATCGAGGCCGCGGCCAGGATGGGATGGATTGACCGCGAACGGACGATGATAGAAACCCTCACCTCAATCCGAAGGGCCGGTGCGGATATCATCCTGACCTACTATGCCAAAGAGGTCGCCCGCGTGCTGGGCGGCTAGCGCGGATTTCTCACCACGGGTCTGCAAGGGCGGGGCTTCACAGGCTGCGGAAAAACTCGTTTGGCGTGTCATTCCGAGGAGCCGCAGGCGACGAGGAATCTCGCATTGGCTTGAAAACACTCAGAGCGAGATTCCTCGCTCCGCTCGGAATGACAGCTTGGAGGGGTTTTTCCGCAGCCTGTTCAGCCCCGCCGTTACAAGCCCTTCATGATTATTCCCGTGTCACGTTGTCATAGGATATGAAGTACCACAGCAAGATAGTATTCCACTTAACTTAGGGCTAACACACTGTGTTTTCAACAACATTCCCGCTTTCAACGCGTAACAACCTTTGTTTTCTGTAACATCCCCGCTTCATCGCCGCCTGCTGGAAGCCGGTCCTTTGTTTTCATAGACATTCCCGCCTTGTTCGTTCATTTTCAAAGAATTCTTTTTCTCCTTCGCTTCTGAGAATCGACTCGCTGTCCGCCTGGACGCACGAAGTTTTCCGGGCTTTTGCCCTCGCTTGCCACACCTTCGAGAGCCGATTGGGGTTCGCGGTAGCATTGCCGTCAAGTGTTCCCAGAAGGCCATGACTACCTTCATGGCCTCAACCTACTACTCTAGCCTATACTCTTTTGGCTTGTCAAGAGACATGGTGTCCGCTTCGGTCTCCCGGAGGAAGTAGAGACCCTGCGGCCTTTGAATAAGTAGGAAGACCCGGGCGATGAGCAGAGAGCAGAGGGCAGAAAGCTGAAGGCGGTAGGCAGAAAGCGGATGCTTTTTCTTTTATCTCCTCACTCCTGTCTCCGGTTCTTTGTTCTTTCCGCGCCAGCCCGCAGTAACCACGTGCAGGCGGTAGAGTAGGAGAGGTGGCGGACAACGCTCCTCTCCCCTCGTCGAACCGGACGTGCGGATTTCCCGCATCCGGCTCTCGCAGAGACCTTCGCCGCGAGCATGCA
>JBEKUR010000069.1:0-23825 GCA_049514855.1 Terriglobia bacterium | reverse complement strand
GAGGAAGAACCATCCGCCCGCCCTCACGCAACTGGTCTACGAGTGGCTGGGGGACGTGGCCGGGGGCGGCGGTGACGATGATGGCGTCGAAGGGCGCCGCCTCCGGCCACCCCCGGTAGCCGTCGCCGGCGCGAACTTGCACGTTGGAGTAGCCCAGGCGTCGCAAGCGAGCTTCCGCTTGCTTGGCCAACGGCTCAACAATCTCAATGGAATAAACCTCCGCGACCAACTCCGCCAGGATCGCCGCCTGGTAACCCGAGCCCGTACCGATTTCCAGCACGCGGTCGCGCGGCTTGAGTTCCAGCGCTTCCGTCATATAAGCGACGACATAGGGCTGAGAGATGGTTTGCGCATGCCCAATCGCCAGCGGGTAATCGTTGTAGGCTTCGCCCTGTTCCTCCGGCGGCACAAACAGGTGGCGAGGGACCTTGCGCAAGGCGGCCAGAACGCGGGCGTCGCGAATGCCGCGAGCTTCAATCTGTTCGCGAACCATCTGTTCCCGCGCGGCCTTGTATTCATCCGAGGCTGATTGAGGCGGCCGGGAGAACGCTCCACCGTTCACCTCGCGCGCACAGGTCGACGGGGAAAGGAGCTCGAGGATGAGCGCCAGGAGAATCATCGAAAGGGCTGATACATTGCCGGAGCGTTGCCGCATCGTTGCCTCAGAGAGACAAATGATCGAAAGTCCCCTCACTCGCCACTTGCGGCGAAGAGAAGTGTCACCCGGCCAGCCCGCCGTCGCGGGGCCGGTTTCACTACAATCTGGACGTCCCTCCCCAGTCTTGTCAGGCAGCGTAGCAACCGGCGCTCTGAAATCCCCCGAAACTGCCCTTTGAGCAGCTTCGAGATCTTCGGTTGGGTCAGGCTCAGGACTCTTGCCGCTCCCTCTTGGGTGAGGCCACGCTGGCGGATGATGTCTGCAATCTTTGTGACGAGCTGCGCCTTCACGGTCATGTCCTCAGAGTCGGTGTAGCCCAAGTCAGCGTAAACATTCCCGCTGCCTTCCTGGACAGCAACGCCTTCGATGTTCCTTGGCCTTTTCATGATTCCAACTCCTGAGCAGCCTGTTCGGCCACCTTCATTCTATGTCGGATTAAATCCAGATCAGACTTCGGCGTGGCAATGCCGCGCTTGGCTTTCTTCTGAAATACGTGGAGGACGTAGATACCGCACTCAAAACGCACAGTATACACTGCTCGATAAGTGTTTCCCTCCCAGTCCTCTACGATCTCCAATATGCCTGCTGACCCAAACCCCTTCATCGGCCTGGCTTGGTCGTGCTTTCTGCCGATCTGTGCCAGGTAGAGGGCATAACCGAAAACGTCAACGACGTCTTCAGGGAGCGCCAGCAAGTCTTTCTTGCTGCTCCCCACCCAGTACAGGCGCCTGAACTTCGGGGATTCCTCCATGCTTTACCGATGATATATCTAAATGGGTATACTTGCAACCCAGATCCACCGCCCCTAATCCGTCGATAACAACGGGTGAGACTGGTAGGGCCGCACGGCCATGGCCCCTACGCCCCATCCCGTTTCACCCGGAGGGTGCTGCCCGTAGGGGCGAGGCGGCGCCTCGCCCCTACTTCCTCATCGCCTAACCGTACGCTATCGACGGATTAGGGACCGCAGGCCATTTCGGGTCGCTCAACCTCAACCTGTTTGGCTCCGCATCCCGGCCTGACCGGGTCCCTTCCTTTCTTGGGGCCTATCCATGGCAACAGCACCGATGATCGTCGATTTCGCAAAAACCGGCCCCGGAAGTGACGCGGCAACCTTGGAAATCAACCTTCAGAGAGGCGTAGGAAGCACGCCGCAATCTCTCGGATGCCCTGCTTTCCCATTTGCAGTCTGCTTCCGAACTAGGGCAGCTTCCTGAGATAATCCGCCAACTACAGGAGAGAGCACGACTTCCTGCCCGTTGACGAAATTCCGCTGAACTCACCGCTGCTCAAAATGCTGGTAGCCATGAAGGATCGCGAATTCCTTTGAACGGTTCCCCGAATTGTTAGAGTAAGCTGCAGTTCCACTGTGGTTCTTGTATCCGCAACCCCAAGCCGGTTTATCCTGGAGCTGTCTCTGATCCTGAATCCTGGATTGCGACTGAATTAATGCTTGACAGGCTCGCGTCTGTGAGCTACAATAGTAGCGTATGATTACGGGCAGGAACGCCGACAAGAACCAGGCCCGCCTCAGCGCCTTTGCCTGCCTTGGCGCGGAAAAGGCCCCGCAGTCCGGGCTGGTCTTTACCCATACCTTGGGCTGGACACAGGGGGCAGAAGTCGGAAACTTAGCCCTCTCCCTTGGGGAGAGGGTGGCGATCCCGCAGTCGCGGGAGAGCCAGGTGAGGGGTTACTTGCTTCTGTCGGCCCATCCGATCCCTCCCCGCCGTGCAACTGACCCCTCACCCGGCCCGCGTCCCGATAAAGTGCATCGGGATCACGGTCCACCCTCTCCCCCTGGGAGAGGGCAAAGACCCAATTCCGTCCCTTTCTCCTCGGGAAAGGGGCAGAAGACAGAGGTGTGACCGCTGTGTCCAGAGAGATGTGGGACACGCCCAGCAGTCAGGGAGAGTGATCTGCTGGCAGGCGTATTCTGACAACTATCAATTTACCAAAACAGGCTGCAATCAGAAAAGAATTCTTTTTTTGACGCAACAATGCCGGAATCTTATTGAAAACAAAGGGCCGCTATGGAAAACTCGGCGACAAAGCCGGAATGTGCATGAAAACACAGGCACTTAGCAGCTTAATCCGGGAATGTTGCTGAAAAGAAAAGGGGTTAAACCTCGCCACAGCAGAAGGGAAATGACAGCCAACGACAATTTGTTCGGGCCTCCGCGCACTAGCGCGAATCCTGAGTTTGGACGGTGCCTGCCCCTCCCACTGCCTTGCACTCCCCCTGAAATCGTAGTGTTAGGAGGAGGCATTTTGCCCCGATCCGAACTCGAGTTAAATTGAACCAGAAAACAGGACCGAGAAGACAGCGCTGCCAATTTCCAGTTTCTGATTTCTAATTTCTGCTTTTGGGCGCTTACCTTTTCCCCTTCAAGGCGTCGTAAAGGGTAGAGAGGTTCAAGCGAAGTTGGTGATGGAAGGCTGCTTGGAACTGGCCGGAAACATACCAGAAGAGCCGAGGCAACTGAGCGGGGCGGACGAGATAGCGCTGATCCGCCGCGCCCAGGGAGGGGACCCTGAAGCCTTCGAAGCGCTGGTGCGGGTATACGATCAGAACGTGCTTCGCCTTGCGTTGCAAGTGGTGCGCTCCCAGGAAGAGGCTCGAGACCTTTACCAGGAGGCGTTTTTGAAGGTTTACCGCTCTCTCCGCTACTTCCGCCTTGAGGCGCGTTTTTCCACTTGGCTCTATCGGGTGGTGATGAATGTTTGCCTGGACCATCTACGCCGCCAAAACACGCGCAAGGAAGTCCAGGGACCCGAAAGCGAAGAGGGTCAACCGGAGTACTTTCAGACGGTTCCTGACGAGAGGGCAGTGCTCGACCCGGAACGCGCCGTACACTCCAAGGAAATTGGGCGGCGCATCCACGCAGCGCTCCAGCGCCTGAACCCTCGCGAACGCATGGTTTTCGAATTGAAGCATTACCAGGGTCTCAAGCTCCGCGCCATTGGCGAGCTTTGCAAGACCAGCGAGCAGACGGTTAAGAACTGTCTGTTCCGCGCTACCCAGAAATTGCGCCTGGAGCTTGGAGACCTTGTTTAGAAGGCAGTGACGAGTGACGAGTGACGAGCCAAAGAGGTGGGCGAAGGCGATGAAATCTAGCGACAAGACAGCGGGGGGGCTTGTCACTCGTCACTTGTCACTCGTCACTGCCCTTAGGAGACTTGGTCATGAACTGCAAGGAGTTTGAAGAGAACTTGACACTCGATCTTTATGGCGACCTTCCGCCTGAGCAACGGGCGGCCTACGAGGCGCATCTTGCGGGCTGCGTCCATTGCCAAGCTGCGCGGGAGGAAGTCCGCGGCCTTCATGAGGTGCTGGCTCAACGGCCACGCATTGAACCTTCTCCTGATTTTCTGGTGGAGTGCAGGCAAGCGCTGGTGGAAGCGCTGGACAGGGAACGACTGGGATGGCACGGCCTGATCCGGGAGTGGCTGCCTTTCCTGCAACTAAGTATGGCCCCGCGCATCGCCTTCGCTTTAAGCCTGATAGTTTTCGGTTTTGGGCTCGGTTGGACGCTCCGCCCGCGAGCCGCTCGAGTGGTCCCTTCCGAGCCTGGAAACGTGACCACGTCTTCCCTGGCCGGCACGGACTTTGAAAACATGCGCATCAACGACATCAGTCGCGTGGCTCCAGATCCGAAGACGGGCGACGTGCGCATCACCATGGACGCGCAACGCCGTGTCACCCTCGAAGGGTCGCTTGACGATCCACGCATCCAACAGCTTCTGGTCTATGCCGTGAAGAGTTACGACAACGCGGGGATTCGCCGTGACACACTGGACGCCTTGCGTGCCCGAACAAAAAGTCCTAACGTCCGAGCCGCCCTGCTCTATACCATGGAGCACGACTCGAACGTCGGGAACCGCCTGGCAGCCTTGGACGCGGTTCGAGGCATGGAGGGCGGCGATGATCTGCAGCAGAGCTTGATGGAGGTCCTGGAGCATGACAGGAACATGGGAGTCAGGGTCGAATCTGTTGACGTGCTGGTTGACCACGCTGAGAAGGAAGGACGCGATGAAGCGATTCTGAGCGCACTCGAGCGCCTTGCCACAAACGATCCGAACCGCTATGTGCGATTGAAGTGCGCGAGTGCGCTGAGAAAGCTGGGAAGCGATGGGTTCTAACAACCTCATGAGAAATAAACGCCTCTTGCAATCCGCAATATGGCTTTGGCTGGCTGCCCTGCCCTTGCAGGCGCTCGGCCAGTCCATCGTAAAACGGGGCACGCCCGTGCGTCACGGGAAGGCCTCCTGGACGGAGACCTACGAGTGGACCGCTCCGGCACGCGAGGGTGGAAAGCTGATTCTGCGCGCGGACATGGGCTCCGTGGAGATCACCCCCGGGTCCGGCAATCAGCTCGAGGGTCGCGTGGTCGTGCGCGCTTACACGGGAAGCGAGGAGAAGGCGCGCCGCGTTTTCGATGCTTACCACCTCAGCGCCCGCTCTATAGAGGGCGGCGGTGTTTATGTGAGCGGGGAGTTGTCCGGCTGGAGGCATCACGACCACTCCGCGGGAGCGGAATTCGACATCAAACTTCCGGCTCGTTTCAATCTGGACGTTGAGACGCAGGGTGGCGACATTGGCGTGGAAGGCGCCCTCCAGGGCGAAGCGCGGCTGACCACCGCAGGTGGTGATATCCACACGACGGACATCAGTGGCCCAGTCAGAGTGGAAACCGCCGGCGGAGGCATCAGCTTGGGGAACCTTGGGGCCCGCGCGGAAGCCCGGACTGCCGGTGGCAGCATTCATGTCGGGACCGTCCGGGGCGACGCGATGATTGAAACTAGCGGCGGGGAGATCCAGGTGGGGCAGGTGGACGGGACGCTGCGGGCCGAGACGGCGGGAGGCGATGTGGTCATCGCCGGGGCTGCCGGTGAAGTTGTGGCGCAGACTGCGGGAGGACAGATCCAGGTCGGGCCAACGGGAGGCAGTGTGCGAGCGGAGACCGCGGGAGGAAGCATCCGCCTGCAAGGGGTGCGCGGCCGAGTTGTGGCGGAAACAGCGGGTGGCAGCATTGACCTCTTGCAGCTCGAGGCGGGCGTCCGAGCCAGCACCTCCGCAGGACGCATCCTGGCTCAGTTCAACGCAGCGGCGAAGACCTTTGCGGCATCGCAGCTCGAGACCTCCATGGGAGATGTTTACGTGTATCTGCCCGTGGGTTTGCCTTTGACTATTGACGCTGCCATCGACGCGGCCGCCGGCCATCACATTGTCACCGACTTTCCTCTCAGCATTCTGGGTGATAAGGAAGATTTTGGCGAGCGCACGATTCGCGGCCACGGAACCCTGAACGGCGGGGGTGAAGTTTTGCGCATCCGGACCGTTGCCGGCAACATCGAGATCCGAAAACTCGACTCGCGAAGCTTGCAGGATTTGAAGAGCCGCGAAGAGACGAGTTGGAATCGCTGGCAGGAACGGCAGGCGGAAAAGAACCAGAAGCAGCGCGAGCGTGAGCAAGAACGCCGTGAGCGTCAGCGAGAGAAGGAGGAAGACCGTGACCAGGACTGACCACACGCGACTCCAAGGACATTTGAGAACCTGCCTTTTCTTTTGCCTCGGCATGGCATGCACGGCCACGCTTGCAGCTTCTCAGGAGCTTGAACGAGCCTGGTATGGGCGCTATCCACTTCCTCCTGGAGGAAGTGTGGCGGTCGAGAACGTCCAGGGCGAAGTCAGCGTGGAGGGATGGGATCGGGCGGAAGTGGAAATCACGGCGGCAAAGATCGGCTCGGGGCAAGGCGACCACCTGGATGACGTGCGTGTGGTGACCGAGCTTGGGGACCGGAGCTTGAAGTTTAGAACCGTCTACCCACCCCATCTGGAGGAACCGGTGCGGGTGAATTACCGTTTGCGCGTGCCGCGCCAGGTCCGGCTGTCCTCACTGCGCACGCTGGAAGGAAATATCGCCGTGCACAATGTCGAGGGATCTGTGGACGCGCGGACTCTGAGTGGGAACATCGCGCAGATGAATGTGACGGGCCGAGTAGTGGCACGGGCGCTTACAGGAAGCATCTTCGTCTCCCTGCGCGCCCTGCCGGTAGGTACGGCTCCGCTGCTCCTGGACACGGTGAATGGCAACGTAGTCCTGCTCCTTCCACCCCGCTCGAATGCGGACCTGGAACTGAGCACGGTGGCCGGGACGATCGAAGGCAATTACGTCTTTCAAATCAGCTCCATCCCCGGCGATTCGACACGACGGACGCGTGTGGGGCTGGGCGGTGTGACCATTTCTCTGCGTACTGTCCGGGGCTCGATCCGCGTCGCCGAGCGGGACGACCTTTTGTAGTCGCGCTGGTGACGAAAACAGAGGACTCACGTCCAATGGATCGAGCGCCATTAAGGAAGCACCGGTTGAAAATGAATTTCCGAGCCATTGAAAGCGCCAGGGTTGGCACCGGGAGGAAAATTATGAATCGAAAGTTTGCCATGGGGTTACTGCTATCAGCGTTGGTGTTGCTGGTTGGCGTGGGTGACTGCCGCAGCCAGGAGGCGCCCGAGCCTCCAGAGCCGCCGGACGCGCCGGAAGCTGCAATTGGCGGGCTCGACTCGCAACTCTTCGCTCTGGATGGAGTCGCCTGGCTGGGTGTTACATTGAAGGATGTGACCGCTGATAAGGCGCGGGACTTGAAATTGCCCGGCGAGTATGGTGCCCTCGTGGAGAGCGTTGAGGCGGACAGCCCGGCGGCCAAGGCAGGCCTGCAAAAGGGCGATGTGATCGTTGAGTTCGCGGGTGAGCGAGTGCGAAGCGAAGCGCAGTTGCGTCGCCTGATTCGCGAGACACCTGCCGGCCGTACAGTCAGTTTGCAGGTCATCCGTGACGGTCAGGCGCGAGCCCTTAACGCCAAGCTCCAGTCTAGAACGAACCATTTCAACATTGATGTACAGGTTCCGGAAATACACATCCCTCCCATTAGTCCGCAGCTTTTTGATTATCGGGGTTTCAACTTTCAATTCGGCGCCGGCAGACCCAGCCTCGGAATTTCGGGAGACGAGCTGACCACGCAGCTCGCAAGCTATTTCGGCGTCAAGCAGGGCAAGGGAGTTCTGGTGCGCGAAGTGGTGGTCGGCAGTGCTGCCGAGAAAGCGGGGCTCAAGGCAGGAGACGTCATCGTGGCTGTGGATGGGAAGAGCGTGGCTACGGTTACGGAACTGCGCCAGGCACTCGAGATCAAACCCTCAAAAGAAGAACGAAAGGTCAACCTGACAGTCGTGCGCGATCGGCACGAGCAGACTGTGCCTGTCGAACTGGAGAGGCTTGGCCCTGGCGAGCGCGGGAAAATGGCTGCGAATTTTGGGATTGATGCGGGCGAATTACAACGCTTCGCAGGGGAGGCAAAGGCGCAACTGGCGGCGGCTCAGCTCGCCCTGCAAGGATCTCAAAGGTTACTGAGTGACCAGCAGCGTCAGGCGTTGGAAAAGGCACTGCGAGCCGCAAAAGAGTACCAACGGGCAATCCAGGAACGGCTCAAGCTCCAACTCCAGAAACAACTCCACCCTCTGGCCGGGCAGAACGAGGCCATTTGAGCCGCTCGACCGGAAGGGCGGTTCCGCAGGGCGGGACCGCCGCAACCGGCTCTCAACCGTTCGACCGTCTCACGCCCCGCCCTTCCCCATTCGTAGTGAGAAATTCGGGCCAACTCTCCCAGGTTTTACGCGGCGGCAAGGTCAACAATCGGATAACAGGTGAAGGACTGCTTGTACGGCACTTCCCAGTAGGGTATGTACTCATGTACCGTATCGCCGTCGATAGTGAAGTGGAGCGGCTGAGCAGTTTTAGGCTTTAGCTGCTTCACCAGATCTTCGGGGCGCTGGCCGTTCCGCACCACCAGCCTTGCGTCCGCGGCGCCGATTATGGCGAGCAGAACTGGACCGTATTCCAACGCGTAACGCTCATGGTCCGCAATCTTATCCACTCCCGTGTATCGCGTCAGCTTGAAGTCCATGGGCAGGCGGAACGTGATCGTATCGCCCTGCGACCAAGTCCGATCAAGGGTCACGTAGGTTCCCGGTTTGCCGGTGGTGGCCAGCGTGCCGTTGACCTCAATAGGCATGTCCTGGGCTGCCCAAATCGGGACGCGCACACGGATCTTGGCCGGAATCGGCTGCGCCGCCGACAAGTGCAGTTGCACCTCAGGGTGAAACGGAAACTGCGTGGCCATCTTCAACTCGAGCGCTTGTCCGGCCTGCGACCAGGTGATGGTCGAGGCCTCGAACAAGTCGACGTATAAGCCGTCAGGGGCAATGGAATAGATGTACTCCGGCAGCGAACCCAGCAGCCTGGTGCCCTGGCCTTCGCAACAAGTGTTGATAGATATTCCCACCGAATCGTCTTTGGGGCCGACCAACTTCGCGTGGTACATTATGCCTTTCGTCCCCACTTGGTTGGCCAGGGCAACGTTGTAGACGGACTTTTCAATTTCGTTGACATACTTCTCCTGGTCCGGATACAGCAAATGGAAGCGCTGGTTGAAGCGAACCCAGAAGACGTTGCCACACAATTCGCCCGTGTTACTGTACAACCGGTACGATTGGGGCGGATACTCGTCGAACTCGCAGATTGCGATCGTGCCGCCCACGTGCTCCCATTTATCATGGTACAAATCCCATGCCCCCAGCATGCCATCCAGATAACGACGATCGCCCGTGGCCCGGTACAAGTCCAGGTAGGCCTCGAAATCAGTGATCAGATAACAGTGCGGGCGGTCGTAAGGATATTGCCAAACCGCGCGCTCCTCATGTTTCGCCAATTCTTCCAGCCAGTAATTCTCCTGGAAATAGCGCTGTACGACTTGGAGGTCCTCCGGCTTACCCACGGGTGTGAAATACATTCGGGTGTTAGCAATCATCCCCTGAATGCCCTGCGCCGCGCCGCGAAGCAATTTGGGCAGATAGGGACAGCGATCGAACCAGTCGTAGTACCCGCGCAGCAGGCCGAAAGCCTTGGGATTGCCCGCGTAGCCCGCTTCGATGAGGCCGTGAGTCAACCAGGCACGCGTGTAAGCGGCGCGTTCAGAGAAGAAGATGGTGTCCTCGGGGTAGGCCATGATATAGCCGTTGGGTTGGCGGCAGTCCGCGATACCGTCGACCAACTCATTCACACGGCGCCGCAATTCCGGGTGATCGACCCAGCGAAGGGTATTTCCGGCGCCCATGAGAAATCGCCCGGCGTTGGAACCGGGAAGATGCGTATCCCAGAACTTGACCGGTTCTCTCAACCCGGCAGGATTCGGTTTGCCGGCCCGCTCGCGGAATGGCCGGAGCAACTCGTCCAGCGTGAAAGAGTCGAGCAGGTACCCAATGTTGTTCTCGAGGGCAGTCTTAAACAGGCCGTCGCCGAGGGTCACGCCTTTTAACGGAGCACTGGCCTTATAGGCTACAGGCCTCCAACGGCGCTCGGGAATGACGTTTTGGGGATGATCGGTGACAATACCTTCTCCCATGGGGCGCGGCGGCCGGGTCAGCCGAGCCAAGCCTTGATTCCCGTAAGTCGAGTCGGCGCTTACCGGTCGACCTGCGGCGATGTCCTTGCCTCCAGACAGGACCTCCATCTTCGACAAGGCAAAATCGTACACCTTGGGCTTCCGCAACCTCAACTGCGTGACTGTCAACCGCACGTAGCGTCCCTTAACCCCGCGGGCAGGATATTGAGTAATCTTATCGTCAGGGTTCGGGCCATCGGTGCTGGTTAGGTCCGCAATAGAATCGGCAGTCTTGAACCGCGGGTCGTCGGAGGCTTCAATCTTGAAGCGAACGGGAAAGCCATAGCCCCGCACACCATCCCAATCGAGCTCGAGGGCTGGAAACAGTTTGACCGCCTCAATCGGCTGACTTGAGCCCAAATCGACCTGAACCCAAGTGATTTCGCCGGCCCTGTCAGCAGGCTTGGTTTCGTAAGGTCGATAAGCTGTCGCGGGCGTGAAGGCCATCCGCTCCTCTTTGGCATTCAAATTGGCTGGGTTATCCGGAATCGCCGCAAAGATCGAACTTGGCCCGAAAACTCGTAAGGCGGTGAGGCCTGCGCCTGTACTGACCGTTTTGCCCAAAAACTTACGTCTGGTTAAACACACCGCTTGATTCCTTTCCTCCCACGGCGGAGGGAGTCGAAATTCTCAGAGAGGTGAATTCTGAAAGCGCAAAGGACTTACTGCAAAATCTGAGCATGCGGCGAATTCGTTTTCCCGGGAAGCGGCGTCGTGTGACGGTGAACCAATAGCCACCGGCCCCGGTGACGAACAAAGATATTGGTGGTTTCGATCAGGGCGGAGGAGAAGCCGTCCGCTTGTGTGGTGGTGATGTCTTCGAGACAGGACACCCAAGCTGTGTCGCCCACGATTTGAACTAGGGGGCGGCTGATTGAAATCAACATCTGCCCGGTTGACCGGAAGATGGCGGCCCAGCTTCTTTGGACCTCCTCCCAACCCAGGAGCAACTCCCAGCCGGGGTGCAAGCACCTGACCCAATCCTCTTGAAGCCACACGGCTTCCATACGAGCTATGTCCAGGGACCGCATGGCTTCATAAAACGCCAAGTTCGCAGCCAGAACTTTCTCTTCCTCTGCCTCGGGGTGATGCTGCATGAGCATAATGGAAACTCGCTTTCCAGGCGGCAGGCCGAGCGGGCTCGGCAGCCTCAGCATTCGAAAGCTGCAGGAATAGGCGCGGCGGCGAAAATCCTGCTATGCATGAGCGCTAAACCGCCTCAGGATTCGTTGGAGCGACAAACCAACCAGAACAATCTTCAGGATATCTGCGGCCAGGAACACATCGAAAGATTACCACCTCTCGGCCCCAGGGAGGTGCAAGCCCGGGCCCGCAGCAGTCGCAAGAACCGGCGGACCGGCTGCTCCCTCAGCAAGATAGAGGATCTGACCCGGGGACCAAAGTCAGTGCGAGTTCACCAACCACGAGCGATTATAGCCGATGGGTGACGGTTGGGGTAGCAAATTAGCCACCCTCACCTGACACCCTCGCACCAGGCAATATTGTGAAAGAAGCCGACGCCTTAGTTGGGTGCAACGTACCACGAGGACAGAAACTCGAAGGCATCGGGTTGGCACTTCCCCGCGTGACCGAACGAGAAGAAGGAAGAGTGCCTTATCCTCAAGAAATCGCCAAGTTGACACACTGCAAGGCGAAGTCGCTGGTGGTACACTCACAGCTACCCGGGATTCCAACATGGACATCCTGGTCTAAGGTGAGCGGCGCCTCGATTATTTCTTTGGAGTCATCCATGAAGAAACCAAAACGAATGCTCTTTGTTGCTTTGTTACTCAGTTTGGTTTGGGCGGGATTGCTTAAGGCCGAAACTGCTCGAGTGTGGGAAGGGACGCTACGAATTCCTACCTACTTGCTGGGCCCTGACGATCCCAACCCTCCCTTCCCCGCCGTGAATGGCCAAAACATCTACCCCTACACAATGCAGGACGACCTCACGGACCGGAGAGAAGTGAAGAGCTATGAGGCGGTTTACCTTGAAAATGAGTTCCTCAAGGCAACCGTATTGCCGGAACTTGGGGGTCGATTGTATTCGCTCTACGACAAGACGGATAAGCGTGAGGTGTTCTACCGTAATAACGTGGTCAAGTATGGGCTGGTCTCACTGCGAGGGGCGTGGATATCCGGTGGAATTGAGTTCAATTTCCCCAACGGTCACACTACGGACACGGTGGCGCGAGTTTCTTACCGAACTCGAGAGAATACGGACGGCAGTGCAACCGTGATCATAGGGGATGTTGACCAGGTGAGCGAGATGCACTGGGAAGTCGCCCTGACGCTTCGTTCCGGGGAGGCACGGCTCGAGGAACGCGTGACGCTTTTTAACGACACGCCGGTGACCAACCTTTACTGGTATTGGGCCAACGCCGCCGTTCCGGCAACGGAAGACATGCAATTCATTTACCCCATGAGGGAAGCCAATCCCCATTCGCACAGCGCAATATGGACCTACCCACGCTGGAAGGGTGTAGATTACAGTTGGTACAAAAACATACGTCAGCCCACTTCCTTGTTCGGGCTACAAGTGCACCGTGACTTCTTCGGGGCTTACTACCACAAGCAGGATCGCGGCGTAGTGCATGTGGCCGATTTTCGTGCGCTTCCAGGAAAGAAAATCTGGTCGTGGGGCGTTGCGGGCGATGGCCTGATCTGGACGAATCTGCTGACAGATCAGGATGGGCCTTACAACGAAATCCAATCGGGACGTTTCGAAACCCAACTCAGCCAGGAATTCATGACTCCAGGGGCGGTCGAGCAATGGACGGAGTACTGGTATCCGGTACACGGACTCGAGGGCGGATTCGTGGAAGCCTCGAACCAGTGTGCCCTCAACGTGCGCTTTCGGCCTCCCGAGGGAAAGGATAAGCCCCGCGTAGAAGCGCTCGTCAGCCCGGTGGTGGGAATAGGGGCCGCAGAGGTTAAAGTGAAGCTCGGAGAAAAAGTGCTGCGGTCCTTCAAGCCTGTGGCCTTTAAGCCTCTCGTCACATCCCGCTTTTTGGTCTCGGTTGAAGATCTCAACCAGGCACGGAACGAACTGGAAATCGAGATCCAAGACCAGCAGGGGAAAACAGTGCTCCACTGGGATGCCCGCGATCCAGTGGATGGAAACCGCGCCTTTGTTTCGAGTGCCGGCGACCATTCATGGCCGCAGATTCCGGATGACAAGCTCACTGTCGAGCAGCTTTTCATAAAAGCTCAGACCGACGAAAAAGAGGGCCGCCGTGGGGAAGCCGCAAACCGCTACAGGGGAGTTCTGATGCGTGACCCGGGGTACATTCCAGCATTGCTCGCGGTTGCGCTGGAACGATACCGAGCCGCAGACTTCATCTCGGCGCACACGGATGCAACCTTCGCACTATCGCGCGACCAGACCAATGCGCAAGCCGCATACCTGGCGGGTGTCATCCTTCGCCGCGAGGGCAAGCTAGACCTTGCGCAGGACCTTCTCTGGAAGTCTATCCATTTCGGCGGAAACGCCGTGCCTGCACTTGCACAGCTTGGAGAGATTGCGATTCAGCAAATGGACTATGCCAATGCCGAAACACTGCTACGCCAGGCGTTGAACTCGAGCCCTGACAACATGACAGTCATGTGCGACCTTGCTGTAAGTTTGAGAGGCGAAGCGAAACTGGCGGAGGCAGCAAGTGTCGCTGCTGAAGCGGAGCGGAAGATGCCCCTTTTCCCCCCTGCCGTGGCGGAGAAGTGGATTATTGCCGAAGCTGCAAGCCCACATGCTGCCAGGGCGGCAGGCGTCGCGAAAACATGGAAGCAAACACTTGGATACGCTTCGCAGAATTACCTGGAGGTGGCAGCATGGTATCGTGAGTTGAATGTCTTGACATCTTCCGACTTTGTTCTCAAGGCGGCGGTAGAGAACCTGCCTGATAGAGACGTCTCGCCCCTGATCTATTACTACCTTGCCGCCAACGCCTGGAAAGAGCATCGGAGCAGCGAGGCGGCAGCCTATGCTGCGAAGGCCGCTGCTGCCAACTTTACAGGTGTGTTTCCCAACCGAATCGAAGACGCCGAGGTATTGAATGAGGCCATTGCCCAAGATTCCCGGGACACACATGCCGCCACTATGCTGGGTAACTTTCTTTTCGCTCACGGGCGGTACGATGAGGCAGCGCAAGAGTGGTCACAGGCTATGGCGCGAGGATTCGATGATCCAGTGCTGGCTCGAAACCTGGGAATCTATGCGTGGAAAGTGAAAAAGGATCTGGCCGAGGCTGGAGGCTTTTTCGAAAAGGCGATTCGGCTGGCTCCTCACGACTTCCGCCTCTATACCAACCTTGATGAAATCTATGCCCGCCAAGGCGCCACAGACCGTCGTGAAAAGCTCTTGGCAGACGCTCCACCTGACGTGCTTGACCATGACACGGTGCGGGCCTCGAAGGCTTTGCTGCTGCTGGAAAAGCGGCAGTTTGACGAGGCCCTGGACCTCCTTAAGGGCCACAATTTCAAGCCTTGGGAGGGAGGCCGGGTGATTCGGGATATTTTCGTCGCGGCGAATCTGGAAAAGGGACGCAAGGCTCTGGCGGAAGGGAATCCAGCGCGAGGCGAAAGGGCATTTCGAGAAGCTCTGAGCTATCCGGTCAACCTTGGCGTGGGAGAACCGGATGAGCGCAGCGATGAAGCGGCGCAGTTCTGGCTCGGAGAGGCTTTCGCGGCTCAAGGAAAAGCCCAAGCGGCCCTCGAAGCATGGACCGCCAGCAGCCGTGAAGGGGCCTCAGGCGGCATTTCGCTCTTCTACCATGCCTTGGACTCCAGGGAGATGGGCCGCGTCCAGGAGGCTATGGATGGCCTCGAGCAACTTGCGAATGCCCCGTCCCAGGGCCGGACTGCCCCAGAGGATTATTACCTTGCCGGCCTTGCAGCACGATCCTTGAAACGTGTTGATGAAGCGAATGCCGATTTCCAAAAGGCCTTGCAGCTTGAACCGACCTTGTGGCCGGCGCGCTTGGAACTTTCGCGACCGGAGAATGTCAAATAAAGGCTGGGCACTGTGTTCTGCGTTCCATGACTACGGTTGTTTACATGCCCAGTCGTGTAGTGAAGGTTTTCAGCAAAGCGCCTTTACTACTTTGCCTTCACCGTTTCCGGGTCATCGGTGCTGCCCTCGGGCTTGCCGCTGCACGCAACCGCATTCACAACTGCCGGGATTTCCTGTGTTATACTAGCGCCACTTGAAAGGGAACCATCGGTCTGAGATCTGGCGTAGGCCTATGAAGACTTGTCAGTCGCGAACAGCACGGCGGGGAGCAAGAGCGGGCTTTCGCAGGATGTGCACGCAGCCGACCCAATTCGAAGCAGGTTCCACACTAACTCGAGAAGGAGTGCAACCATGTCTGACAGGTGGGTTTTCCTGACCGCATTTCTTACCGTGATTGTGATTGTCGCGGGGGCTTTCAACATGCCCCATTATTTCACCTTCGAGCTCTTGAAGTCATTGATCTTTCTTGCCATCGCCTTGCTGGTCTTTTTTGGCGAGGACCGCTTCAGTTACATGCTGGGGATCGTCGCGCCAATCTTAGGGTTCGCGCTAAACATTATGTTGGGCGGTTTCTTTGACGAGTTCACGGTTCTGTTCAACGCCCTCACAGGAAAAGTTACTCCACCCATGAGCACGGCTCTCCACGGCTTAGCAATCCTGCTGGAGATTGTGCTTGTTATTGTTTGCCTTCGCGCCTGGCACAAACAGGTCGCCGAGAAGTTCTTCGGAAAGACGTTCTGGATTTCCCTGGCGATATCGGTTGGCTACGTCGCGATTCTGGTGGGCTGGCATTTCACTCATGTTATGTGAGTGTCCGCCTTCCGTAGTCGGGTCCTTACCGGGGCCAGGTAGATTGAAATAGGAGCGCGGGAGCGCAAGCTCGTGCGGCACCTGGGTTCTCTGCCTCCGAGAGATAGCGCGGCAAGGCGTGAATCCGGCAAAGGAAGGGAGACAACGACAGGTGCGGGAAGCGCCATACCCCGGCCTCAGTTGTACTTCCATGCCGATGTATCCTCGCCCGCCGGCGCGTTCTTGGTGATGTGACTGGCCATGGTCCGGATCAGGTTCTCCTGGGTCATCGATCGCCAGCCGTGGCCCTTCTCGGGCCGGCCGAATTCGAAGCTCCCTTCGTAATGGGGGTCGTGAGTGGTCTTGAGGAACTCCTGGAGATCGTAAACGGCAAGGTTTAGATAGAAGTTGTCCATGTCGCCCACCTCGACGTGGATCTTTCCCACCAGTTGCGGCCCAATCCCGCGTCCGCTGGACCAGTTCTGCTTGAGGTAAGCCGTGAGGTCGTAGCCGTGGTCGCGCATGTAGTCCGCCACGCTGTGATCGATCTTGCCGGTGAGCTTGTCCCATAACGGCTTTGGATAGCCGTCCTCGCCCACCGGGCCATAGGCCGCCTCCCAGATTTCCAGTTGTTGGGCGGAGCGCCCATGGCTGCCCAGCGCCGCCTCGAGCTGGCTCATCTGCGACATGGTCACTTCCACCTGACCTTCGGTGGTCCGCATCAAGGGCCGCAAGGCCCGCAGCCAGGTATGACCAGGCTCAAAGAAGGCGTTATCATCCTTGTAGATATTCACGAGCTGATAATGCTCAAAGCTGATTGGATCGGGGTAAAAGGTCCAGGTGCCACCAAAGAAGTCCACGTGGTAAAGCTGGAGCGCGATGGACTCCCAGCCACCCGTCGAGCCGCCCGAAAGCACGCGCGCGTAAGGTTTGCGTATGATGCGGAAGTGCGTTTCGAGGTAGGGGATCAGTTCGGTCATGATCGCGTCGCCGTAAGGGCCGTTGTTGGCGGAGTTCACGGCGTACGAATCGTCAAAATAAGGCGTGGGGTGCTGAAACGTCACGATGAGCAGGCGCGGGAAATTGGCGGAGTTCCAAGCCTCATAAAACTGGTAACCGGTTTCCAGATTGTGGTCACTGAGCCTTTTCTTGGCGCGTTCCGGCACCGGCTCATCCTGCGTGGAGAATCGCATCGGAGCGCCGAGGCCGAAATGGCCCTGTTCGTAAAGCACCGGATAGGAAACGGTCGGATGTGAGTCGTATCCCTTGGGCAGCAGCACCGTGGCGCCGAGATAAATCGGCTGGCCCCAGAATTTCGTCAGCAAGTCGCTCTGAATCTTGATGTGCTTAACCCACTCGGTGTCCTTGGGAACTTCCACCGGCGGGATCACCTTGGTCAGACTCAGGTTCACCTCGTAGCCGGCGGCGGGGTCAAGGTGTACCTTCGCGACTTCGCTGTAGAGGTTGCCGGGCGAGCGGTTGAATTGCTGGCCTTCCCACTGGTCAAGGTGCACCCAGAGGGTGTGGCCGTCGGAGCGGTGACACTCCGTGTAAACGTTGATGAGCGCCTGAACGTAGTAATCGCCGGCGGGGATATCAGTGAGGCTCGTTGGCGGGTAACCGAGCGCCCTGCCGTCGATCAACGCGGCGTCGCCGGGCTTAAGCTGGACGACGTCGGCGCCGAACAGCGGCGACGTGTCGCCCCAGAAACCTACTTGCAGGCGAGGTTCAGGCATTTCTCGGTTCGAGATCATCACAAAGACGCGCCCGGTGATGGGCTGGGCGTGAGTTGAGGCAGGAAAAGAGACCTTAAATCTCAGATCTGAGACCGGCGTCTTCGCCCATGCCCTCGAAGGCGTGACCAGGGCGCCAAGAACCGCGATTACGAGAACCGCGGCGTAGAAACGATAGGGATGAGTTCGTTCAATTTGCGTCAAGTTACCCCCCATGGAAATCGATGTTTCTTAAAGCTTGCACGCTCTCAATTGAAACGCCATGTGCTTCACAAGGTTGCCAAGTGTACCATGACCAGCGCCGGCCGGTAGCCGGATGTCGGCAATGGGCAGTCGCTTGTCCGCGTAAAGGCTCTTACCTCATTGAGACGCGACGAGGCAGAGAAGGCTGGAAATATGGAGAAACACCTCACGTTTGCCCTGTCGCTCGGCCTGGCGCATAGCGCCATCACTCAGAATGGGAATTGCAGAGGCATTCATCGAGTTTACTGAATAGTTATGCTTGCTTGTAAGGCTGCTTGATTTTCACCTTCGATGAGTGTAATCTGCGGACACCATGGCCGCCTTCCCCCAGCCGGTTCCTCGGCGGTCCGACCGCAGGATCGCAAAAATGGCCATACTCATGTTCGTCGAAACGGAGAAGAAATGGGAAGAATGCGACGCGGTCACCCTGGACGTTTCCGCGCATGGGGCAAGAATAGAGGTAGGCATCTCACTCACACCGGGCCAGGTGGTGGAAGTTGTTCCCGGTGACGGCTCTGACCCGATCGCCGGTCGCGTGGTATGGGTCGGGAAGCCGGCCTCGGAGGTGGAAGGCCAAGCAGGGCTTGAGTTCCTCGCTCCCTTCCATGTATCAAGATAAAGCATGGCCGGACGCCAGGGCCCTTCTGAGTACTTTCCATCCGCCAATTCCACCCGCCTGACAAAAGGCGACGATGGTTTTCGCTTTTTCCCCCCACCCAGCCCGGCGAGGGAAAGGCTGACTCTTTCCTGGGGGTATGGTCGCGACATAGCCTACCATCGACACGCGCCCTTCTTGCTGCTTCTCGAGTGCCTTCCGCGCCCATGACCTCTTTGCCGCTTTCAATAGATCATTTCTTACGTGTACTATACTGAGGGTTCCGGTTCGGCCGGCCTTCCGTGCGCGCAGAATTGGCGGCGTATACGAGCGGCCCGGTGGGCTGGCAACAAATCTTGATATCTCCAGGTGACACCAATGAGGCGATCCCTGACATTTCCTTCGGCATTCACACTTGCTCTGGTCTTCTTCAACGCAGGGCTTCTCTATGCTCAGACAGCGACGAACACGCCCGCACAGTCTTCGAATCCCCAGGCGAACCCACCTGCGGCCCCCGAGGCCAATGTGCTGGTCGAAGAATTGAAGAAAAGCTCCGATGCCGGGAAGCGCGCCAGGGCGGCGCACGAACTGGGCAAAGCACGGGATGCGTCGGCGATTCCCGCGCTGGCGGAGGCACTCTCGGACCCGAGCGAAAAAGTTCGCCGCGAGGCACTCCTGGCGCTTTCTCAAATGCACCGCCGGGAGACCCTGGACGCCCTCATCAAAGCAAGCCAGGGTACAGATGAAGAGAATCGCGTCCTGGCCGTGCAATCGCTGATTGGTTACTATACCGGAACCGTCCCTACCCCCGGTTTTACCGGCTTTGTAAAGAAGAAGTGGCAGCGCGCCAAGGGACACTTCAATCCGGACAACACCCGAATCGACCCCGGACTATCTGTGCAACCCAAGGTGATAACGGCCCTGGATGCGACCTTGAAAGACACTCGTTCGAACCGCGCCTCCCGCGAAGCGGCGAAGGGACTTGGCATCCTGGTAGCGCGAGCCGCGCTTCCAGACCTGATCAAAGCTGCGCACTCCTCCGATAAAACCCTGTCTCTTGAAGCTCTCAACGCCCTCTCGAAGATCGAGGATAGGTCGGCCGGAGGGGAATTAGTTGATTTGCTGGACTCTCCGGATAAGGACATCAAGCAACAGGCGTCCGTTACGATTGGCATCCTCCGAACCGGCCAAGCCGTGCCGAAACTACAATCCATTTTCGAAAGCGATACGGACCAAAAGAGCAAAGAAAAGGCCTTGGAAGGCCTTGCTTACCTCGGCGCCACGGTCTCCAGCCCCTTGTTCACCAAGGCACTGTGGAGCAATGACAGGGTCATCCGCACTTCCGCTGCCGAAGGTCTGGCGAGGACCGCCGATCCCAAGACTCTTCCAGAACTGGAGAAGGCCGTCATGGCGGAAAGAGACCCCGATGCGAAGCTGGCCATCGAGTATGCGATGACGGCTCTGGGCAAACTCGACTACTTGAGCGACATCGTGAATGAACTTTCCTCGAAGATGCGGGCGGATGTAGCTCAGCCTTACCTCATTGAACTGACAAGAACCCCCGGCTTCCTGCCCAAGTTGTATCCTTACTTTCAAAGTCCCAAGGCCGGCGTGAGAAAGAGACTATGCACAGTTCTCATGTTCAGCGGGGATCAAACCAGTCTGGACCAACTCGACCGCTTATCACATGATCCGAACGAGGACGTTTCCGCGCAGGCGCTGCGGGCCAAGCGCGCCATCCGGGCAAGGCTCGAGGTGGCCGGAACAACCCTCACCACCGGCTCGCATTAGTGAGTTATGATTCCTGGTATTATCTCCCCAAATAGTCGAGAAGAATCTGCAACGATGGTAGAATGTTTGTTGTCCATCACGGGGCGAATCCTTCGGGGGGAGTAATGCCGTCGTCGTTTGTCCAGAAGGCAGACCAAACCAAGCCACGCGCTGTCGAGCTGACGTTGGCGCACAGCCCTGACTCCGACGACGCATTCATGTTTTACGCGCTGGCGACGAGAAAGATCGGCGCGCCAGACCTTTCCTTCACTCACCGGCTCGAGGATATTGAGTCTCTCAACCGGAAAGCCCTGGAGGGGATTTACGACATCACGGCGATCTCTTTCCACGCCTATCCCTATGTCGAGGATAAGTACGTGCTTCTGCCTTCAGGCGCCAGTTTCGGCGACCGGTACGGGCCGGTGGTGGTTTCGCGGGCCGGTTTGGGCTTCGGCACCCTGAAAGGAAAGCGCGTGGCCGTTCCCGGAAAGATGACCACTGCTTACCTCGTTTTGCAGCTTTATGAGCCGGGTGTTGACGCGGTCGTGATCTCATTCGACCAAATCCTGGATGCCGTCGCCAGAGGCGAAGCGGACGCCGGCGTGGTGATTCATGAAGGCCAACTGACCTACGCAAACACCGGCTTCAGAAAGGTATTGGATCTGGGGGAGTGGTGGTACCAGGAAACCAAGCTGCCTCTGCCACTGGGGGGAAACGCCATCCGCCGGGCCCTCGACAGCTACACCAAGCACGCGGTAGCAGCATTATTGAAGGAGAGTATTCAGTATTCGCTGCATCACCGCGAAGAGGCCTTGTCCTACGCGCAGCAGTTTTCGCGCGGCCTGGACGCCACTACTGCCGACCGCTTTGTTTCCATGTACGTCAACGACTGGACCCTCGATTACGGCCAGCGTGGCCGCCTGGCCGTCCAAGAGTTGCTTGACCGGGGTTTCCAAAGGGGCATTCTGCCCAAAGCAGTGAAGGCTGAGTACGTCGAGTAGAGGAGTACTCAGTTGTCAGTGGTCAGTCGTCCGTCGTCCCTGGTACGCAGGATTCTGGCGGCGAGGCATAAATCAATTCCTGGGTTGTGCGTGCTACTGGACGGTCGGCAGAAATCCGGACTTGCCAGCAGAGAATTGAGAACTGACCACGGACAACGGACGACTGACAACGGACAACGGACCACGGAGGTACTTCTCTAGAGGGAGCATCTAACTCGAGATGGAATTGACACTGTGCAACCACAGCAGTTACCCGCGTATCGGGGACGATGCTGAGCATCAACTCCTGCGCCGCACGATTGCGCAGCGGGATAAAGGCGAGAGAACCGACGACGCTGTTCGGGCCGCCCAGAACCGCATGACGGACCTGGCGCTTGCCGAGCAAGCGGAGGCAGGCCTCGACCTCGTGACGGACGGCCAAATCCGCTGGTCCGATCCAATCTCCCACCTCGCAGGTAAGCTCTCCGGTGTTCGGATTAACGGCCTGTTAAGATTCTTTGATACGAACTTTTACTTCCGCCAGCCGGTTGTGCACGGCAAGCTTCAACGCACCGAACCTCTGCTGCTTGAAGAATTCAACTATGCGCAGGGGAAGTCGACGCGCCCGGTGAAAGCGGTCATGACGGGCCCTTACACCCTGGCCCGGCACTCCGTTGAGGAAAACGGAGGCGCGGGTGGGTTCGATAAGATGCTCGAAGGATACACCGCCGCGCTGGCGGCCGAGGTCGCCGCACTGGCTGCGGCGGGGGCAACAGTGATCCAGGTGGAGGAGCCTGCTCTGCTCAAATATCCCGATGATTTCCCGCGCCTCGAGCAGAGCATCACAGCCCTGGCGATGAGCAAGGCTTCGGCGCAACTGGCGCTGGTCTTTTACTTCGGAGATCCCGCGCCCATTTATGACCACCTCCAGACACTGCCGGTGGACCTCCTGGGACTCGATTTCACTTACAACCCGAGTCTCGTCGATCGGGTAGCTTCGAATGGTACCGCCAGGACACTGGCCCTCGGGCTTGTAGACAGCCGCAATACCAGGCTGGAAGATCCCGCAGTCTCAGCCCGGCAGCTTGAGAAGCTCGCCCACGGCGCTGATTTGAACTGTGCTTATCTCAGCCCTTCTTGCGGCCTTGAGTTCCTCCCGCGTGACAGGGCACGGCAAAAGCTAAGACACCTGGCCGTAATCAGGAAGACATTCTTAGGGAGCCCTGCGTGAGCCGAGCGAAACTTCAAGAGTTGGGAATCGATCTGCCGCTTTTCCCCATCACGTCAGTGGGAAGCTTCCCCAAGCCTGATTTCCTGATGAAAGTGCGCGCGGACTTCGCCAAGAAGAAGATCAGCCGCGGCGCGCTGGAGAGAGCGGAGCGCCAAGCGACAGAGTTCTGGATCCGCAAGCAGGAAGAATTGGGCGTGGACGTGCTTGTCGACGGCGAAATGTATCGGAGCGATATGGTGGCCTATTTCGCCGAGCACCTCAAAGGGTTCGAGGAAGGCGGTTTGGTCCGCTCTTACGGCAACCGCTATTACCACAAACCCATAATTACCGGCGAGGTCCACTGGGAAGAGCCCATCACCGTCGAGTGGTGGAAGTACGCGCGGGGCCTCACCTCAAAACCCCTGAAAGGTATGCTGACCGGGCCTTACACGGTGATGGATTGGTCTTTCATCGAATACTATCCGGATCGCCGCACGGCTTGCCTGGCGCTCGCGAAGGAAATCCGCAAAGAGGTTGAGGCCTTAATCGAGGAGGGGGCAAAAATCATCCAGATCGATGAACCCGCCACCTCCGTGAGGCCCGAGGAACTGCCCGTGGCCATCGAGGCCATGCACATCGTGACGGATGGCCTGCCGGCATACTTCATCACCCATATTTGTTATGGCGCCTTTGAAAACATCTACCCGGGCATGCTGGATCTCCCGGTCGATAACTTCGATCTGGAGATGTCCAACAGCGGACTCGACATGCTCGAGCTTTTCAAGAAGCACCCCTACACCAAGGACATCAGTTTTGGCGTGGTGGACGTCCATACGCACGTGGTCGAAGACGAGCCGGTTGTTGAACAGCGCCTGCGCCAAGCACTTGAGACCCTTCCCGAAGAAGCTATCTGGGTGGACCCGGACTGCGGATTGAAAACGCGAACCGTGGAGGAGGCGATTGCCAAAATGCAATCTGTGGTGACCGCCGCAAAGGCGCTCAGAAGTTCAGTTGAGAGTGACGAGTGACGAGCAGAAGGGCAGGTGCCAGGTGTTAGGTTTCAGGTGTCAGTGAAGAGCAGGCGGGAAATTGGCAACGACCGACTTCTGACTCCTGTCTTCTGACTCCTTGCTCGTCCCGCCGCGGCGGGTCACTCGTCACTTGTCACTTGTCACTGCTCTTGAATGTCTACCCTCACAAAACCCAGCCGCGCGGCATTTACCTCGACGCAAAAGAAGGTCCTTTTCGCGCTCGCCAGCGTGGTAGGTTTGCGCATGTTGGGACTTTTCCTGGTCCTGCCGGTTTTTACGCTTTACGGTCTGCAATTCACAAACTCACGTTTTC
>JBEKUR010000068.1:0-24043 GCA_049514855.1 Terriglobia bacterium | reverse complement strand
CATGCCCATCAACGCGGCGCCGACTGCCGCGCCCACAATGGCCGACTCGGAAATGGGCGTGTCGATCACGCGCTCCTCGCCGAATTTCTCCAGCATCCCGGCGGTGACCTTGAACGCGCCGCCGTAAACACCAATGTCTTCTCCAAGCAAGAACACGGAAGGATCGCGTTCCATCTCCTCCCAGATACCCTGGCGAATAGCCTCAAGATAGGTTAGAACCGGCATCTAAACCTTTCTTCCACCAACAATCCGACTCACAGTACACACCTTGCAATGCTGTTTCGCCCTTGGGCAGCGCTCGCGCCTCAGCGTCGGCGACGGCCGCGTCGATCTCCTTCTGGATGCGGCGATCGAGATCGTCAATCTGCTGTCTTGTCAGGGTTTTTTCAGAGAGCAGGTATCTTTCAAGTCTATGGATGGGATCTTTCTTTGCCCACTCCTGCAACCGTCGATCGGGAACATATTCCGCCGCGTCGTGAGCCGAATGTCCTGTCATGCGGAAAGTCATGCACTCCAGGAAGCTCGGCCCATTTCCTTCGCGAGCGCGGGCAACAGCCTCTCCCACAGCGCGATAAACAACCAGGACATCGTTTCCGTCGATGGTTTTGCCCGGCATGCCGTAGGCGGGACCCCGAACCGATAGGTTTCTTACCGCGAACTGCTTTTCAACGGGCGTGGAGAAGGCATACCCATTGTTGTTGCAGATGAAAACCACGGAGAGCTTCATGACTCCGGCCATGTTCATCGCTTCATGAACCTGTCCCATGCTGGTCGTGCCCTCACCCAGGTGTACCAGAGCCACATTGCCGTTGGCGCGCCGTTTTAACACCATACCGACCCCGCAAGCCACAGGACAGGTTCCGCCCAGCGGAGAAATGATTGGGATGACGCCGCGCTTCACATCCCCGATGTGCAAGGTGTTATCCCGCCCGCGCGTGGGCGTGTCGGCTCGGGCCATCCAGTTTGCGAAAATATCTGCGAGTGAAAAACCGCGAATCAGGAAGGAAGAAAAATCCCGGTGACTGGGCAGGACCACATCTCCCTCCGTCAACTGCAAGGCTGAGCCGACACCAATGGCTTCCTGCCCGCGCCCGATGTAGACTCCCCCCACGATTTTCCCCTGACGATAGAGGACCTGTTCGATCCTCCACTCCGCCGCGCGGGTGAGCTTCAGGTAGTAGAGCATGCGCTCCAGGGTGGCGGCGTCTGGTTTGATCTTGCGCTGCGAGTTTTTCACACTCTTCGTGCTTCCCATCGTTTAGCGCAAAGTAGGCAGTAAGCAGTAGGCAGTAAGCAGCAGACAGCGTGCAAACACCCTATGCCGCTAGGCGTTCAATGCACGGGTTCACAATGAAGCCCTCGCTCTCGACCTTCGACCTTCGACTTGCTCTGCGACCTCGACCATTTCTACCTCGAAGACTCTTCCAAAGTGCCGGACTGCCCTTCCTGCAACCTCTTCCATCTCGACCGGCCGGCCCAACAGCTTCTGGAGCGATGTCACGCCTTTATCGCGCAGCCCACAAGGAACTATCCAGTCGAAGTAGCGCAGGTCGGTGTTGACATTGAAGGCGAAGCCATGGGAAGTGACCCAACGCGAAATGTGGACTCCCATGGCCACCAACTTGTCGTTCCCCACCCAGACTCCCGGAGCGCCGGCGAGACGTCCGGCGTGAATTCCGTAGTCCCATGCTACTGCGATTAAGACTTCTTCGAGGCAGCGCATGTACCAGGCGATATCACGCCGGTGATTCGCAAGGTCAAGGATGGGATAGCCCACCAACTGGCCGGGTCCGTGGTAAGTAACGTCGCCGCCCCGGTCGATCTCGAAGACCTGCGCTCCGCGCGCGGCAAGCTGCTCGGCTGAGATGAGGAGGTTTTCCGTTTTCGCATTGCGGCCTAGCGTGTAAACGTGGGGATGCTCGAGCAGCAGCAGAGTATCAGGAATAGTCCCCGTCTTGCGCTCCGCCACGAGCTCTCTTTGAAGCCGCAAGCTATCTTCGTAGCCCACCAGACCGAGTTGTTCGAGGTGACAAAGCATGAGCAGCATTCAGCTATCAGCAGTCAGCTATCAGCCCTCTGATAGCCTCATCAACACGGCTTTTGTCCGGCGGTGATTCGCTCGTGTGTTCCTGCGGTTCTAGCTGACCGCTGACTGCTGATAGCTGACAGCTTCCCTAAATGTGAATCGCCCAATCCACCGCCGCGTGAGCCGCTTCCATCATCGCCTCGGAAAGAGTTGGATGCGGATGGATGGCATGCGAGAGGTCAAGTGCCGTGCCCTCCAGACGCAAGGCCACGGTGGCTTCGGCCACGAGCTCCGTCACCCTCGGCCCGATCATATGGACGCCGAGTATCTCTCCATACTTTTCGTCGCACACCATCTTCACAAAGCCCTCGCGGGCGCCCAGGATGCCAGCCTTACTGTTGCCCCCAAAGGGAAACTTCCCGACGCGAACCTTGTGGCCCGCTTCGCGCGCCTGGCGTTCCGTGAGTCCCACACTGCTGATCTCAGGCTCACAATAGGTGCAATTGGGGACCTGTGTGTAGTTTATGGGCTCTACCGGCTTCCCCGCCGCGTGCGTAACCGCAACAATGCCTTCCATCGAGCCCACATGCGCCAGCAAGGGGCTGTTGGCAACGATGTCGCCAACGGCGTAGACGCCAGGCTCATCCGTTTGCATGTATTGATCGACCTTCACAAACCCTCGCTCCAGCTTGACTCGGGTCTTCTCCAGGCCCACTCCTTGGGTGTTGGGCGAACGCCCCACGGCTACCAACAAGGTTTCAGCTTCAAGTGCCTGAGACTTCCCATCTGCTCCGGTATAAGAAACTGCCACTCCGTTCGCCGTTTTGGTGGCCTTCTCAACCTTGGCCTGTGTCTCGATAGCGATGCCCTGCCTGCGGAATGACTTCTCGAGTTCGGCAGAGATTTCTTCATCTTCAAGCGGAACCGCGCGCGGCAACATCTCCAGGATTGTGACTTTCGTCCCGAAGCGGTGGAAGATGGAGGCGAACTCCACGCCCACGGCGCCGGCGCCCATCACCACCATCGATCTGGGGATCGCTTTCAGGGCCAGAATCTCCCTGTTGGTCAGGATGGTTTTGCCGTCCGGCTCGAAGCCCGGAAACGTCTTTGCCTCGGACCCCGTGGCAAGAACTATCTTCGGAGCCTGGATCTCTCCTGCCTGCCCCTTTGCATCCGTTACCGTGATCCGGCCCGGCCCAGCCAGGCGGCCGTATCCTTGCTTACTTTCCACTTTGTTCTTCTTGAAAAGAAACTCGATGCCCTTCGCGAGTTTGGTGACCACCTTGACTTTGCGGGCCTGGATTGCCGCCCAGTCAATAGAGAATTCCTTGCAGACAATTCCGAATTCTTTGGCATTCTTGAAATAGTCGTAGACCTCTGCGTTCAATAGGAGCGCTTTCGTCGGAATGCAGCCCACGTGCAGGCACGTCCCGCCGAACTTGTTATCTTTCTCGACTATCAATGTTTTAAGTCCTAATTGCCCGGCTCGAATCGCAGCGACGTACCCGCCGGGCCCACTCCCGATAATCACAATGTCGTACTTTGGAGTCTCAGCCAAACCGACACCTCCATTCCTGCTGGTCAAATGATTCCCTGAACGTTCGAATCCGCAAATCGTCATCTTACATTACGAGAATTGGGGAAACAACAAGGCGCCCCCGCCGGTAGCGTAGTACACGCACGCTGACTCCGCGGGGAATTCTGTAGCATTCCAGATCCTGCCCGCAGGCCTGAGAGCTCGAAGCAACTGGACAAGGCGTGGTGCCGTCGTCGCTAGGTTGCACAGCATGTCACTGTCGCCCGCGAATTTCGGCGGGTGTGCACATGATGGTGAACGGCGCAACGCGGTGGCGGCGTGGTATTAACGTTTTCGGGTTGTTCTAATGGAATCACTCGTCGTTACCTTCTCGGAGATTCCGCGCTTGAAATGTGCGGGGGCATGAGATTTCGTCCTTAAAGCTTGCATCATGGCATTGCAATCACCGATTTGATCGGTTAGCGCCCGATTTCGTTCTTCCGAAGTCCGGGTCTGGTCTTCCAACGCCCCGGCTAGTGACTTAACTTTTATTTCGAGCCCTTGTGTTTGCTTCTTCGATTGTTTGTCGCCAAGGTAGCCAGTTATCGCTAGTCCCAAGAAAGACAAAAGGGCGATGAGTCCTAGGACCGCAAGTAGTTTTCCGTACCAGGGTTTAGTCGAGATCATTTGCCCTCCTCGCCAAAGACTTGACAGACTTATAACGAGAGTACAGGCAGCCCCAAAAAAGAAAAACGCGTGATTCAGTGCGTTCATAAATGACGCTCCGCATTCTCCGTTGCATCGAAGGCACTCCTCCTCTGTAGTGG
Organism: Terriglobia bacterium; assembly: GCA_049514855.1. Lineage (GTDB taxonomy): Bacteria > Acidobacteriota > Terriglobia > UBA7540 > UBA7540 > CAVROP01. The sequence continues at coordinate 19,674 of JBEKUR010000068.1, read as the reverse complement.
GTGTCGAATCCGATGCACTCGACAAAGCATATCGTGGCCCGACTCTCGGTCGGGCCTTTCGGCTTTTTAGAGGCCCACTGTATCAAGCATCTCTTGAATTGTCCACACGTCATATCTAGTTCCCTCCTCCATCGCTGGAGCGAGAAGCGCACACGGGTTCTGCACGTCCGCAGGTTTTGGCGGCAATTCTTGGTCGAGCCGTGGACCCACAAAGAAGCTCCGAGCTGCCTGCAACCCGCTTGGTTCCGGCTTGAGAGAACTTCAGTAAGTCCTTTGTCTTCATACACATTCCAGTTTTCAACGTCTAACTCTATGTGTTTTCAGCAACATTCCCGCTTAATCCCCGACTTTTCCACAGCGCTCCTTTGTTTTCAATGACATTCCCGTGTCATTCGTTCAATTTTTGAAGTTACTACACCTGCGCACGGCCAATGTCCCCAGACGGAATGTCGATTCCCGGGACCTTGACCATGTCCACCATCCGGGTGTCATCGTCTTGGGCGGTGGCAGTGACCCACATGCTGCCGGCAGGGATTCTTTCCCCAGGCTCGGCAGTATCCTCGCTTTGCGGGCAATAGCCCGGTCAAGCGCGCCCTCGTAGCTTAAAATCCCAGTGCACCCCCCCAACAGGGGGAGGCAGGGGTTCCAATACGAAACGGCTCCGGTTCTCACATTGATAGGCTACGACATCGCAGGGATGTTGTCAAGAGACAAGATGTCACATGTGTAGCCCAGGGTGGATTGGGGCACTTTCGAAGCACGCTCCGAATTGACGGGGCTGGTTTTGGATGCTAAAACTACATGGTTAGCCATATCCTTCAGAGGGTTTGCTGCTGGGAAGGGAGGAAGGTCTATGCGCCGTCGTGACTTGCCAAAAAAGGGAACTGAGGCTGCGGGGTTGGCAGCTCCGCAACAAATCCTGACGCCACGGGCGAGTTCGGGAGAAGCGACGAAGCTCGCACCCATAGCCAAACGCCCGCTCGGACAGACCGGCGAGCAGCTCTCCATCATAGGCTTGGGTGGCATTGTGGTCATGAACATGAAGCAGTCTCGGGCGAATAACCTTGTCGCGGAAGCCTTCGACTGCGGTATCAATTACTTTGATGTAGCGCCCTTTTACGGAGACGCACAACAACGTTTGGGAGCGGCTTTGCAACCCTACCGAAAGCGCTCCTTCCTCGCCTGCAAGACTGACGAGCGGACCAAGAGCGGCTCTCAAGAGGAACTCGACGAATCATTGCGTCTCCTGCGGACCGACCACTTTGACCTCTACCAGTTTCATTACTTGACCACCATGGACGATGTCGAAACAGTTTTTGGGCCTGACGGCGCCATGGAAACCTTCCAAGCTGCGAAGAAAGCGGGCAAGGTGCGCTTTCTCGGATTCTCAGCTCACTCGGTGGAAGCAGCTCTCGCGGCCATGGACCGGTACGAATTTGATACGATCCTCTTCCCGATTAACTTTGTCCTATTCTCACAAGCCAACTTTGGGCCACAGGTGCTCGAAAAGGCGCGACAAAAGGGAATGGGAATCCTGGCGCTGAAGGCGATGGCGAAAACCCCATGGCCAAAAGCCATGAAGGAGAGTAAGCGGCCTAATCCGAAGTGCTGGTATCAGCCTGCGGCGCTTCCTGAAGAAGCCTCGCTCGGCCTCCGCTGGACCTTATCGAAACCGATCACCGCCGCAATTCCCCCAGGTGACGAGAAATACTTCCGCGTCGCTATGGCGGTGGCGCAGAGTTTTGCGCCCATCAAGCCGGACGAGGAGAAAACCCTCATGGCGCGCGCCGTAGGTGTCGAGCCGATCTTCCACCTGGGCAAGGCGTAACAGCTTGCCGAGAACACCCTATCTTTCCTATACTGGGAACGGTGAATATCAGCTTCTACCTCGACTCTGCAACGGGTCAGCCGCACATCTTTCATCACGGTGTGGAAGAGGAAGAGGTCGAGGACATCCTGGCGAATCCGGGAGAAGATCGTCCAGGGCGAGATGGCGCCCGCGTAGCGATTGGCCGGACGGCTGGCGGTCGGTACTTGAAAGTTGTGTACGTCCGCGACCCGAAGCCGGACAGCATTTTCGTCATTACCGCGTATGAGCTGCGCGGCAAACCACTCCGCACCTATCGCAGGCGGCTGAGGAGAAGGCAGCGATGAAACGAAACCGATTTCCGAACGGCTGGGATGAAGCCCGGGTTCAGAGCGTGCTGCAACATTACGAGCAACAGACCGAGGATGAGGCGGCCGCCGAAGACGAAGCCGCATTCTGGTTGCGGGGCCAGACCGTGGTGCTCGTGCCCAAACGCCTCGTTCCGGAAGTGACTCGGCTGATCGAGGCACGGCGCTCCCGCCGGTAGAGCAGTGCGGGTAGGCCAAACACGGTGTCCAAACCTATGGCGGACAACACGCGCCGCAGCAGAACGCCAGGCTGTTAGAGCCACTGAAATGAATCCGCCACCCAAAGACAGATCAACGAAACTTCGCAGCCGCGACTGGTTTGGGAAAGACGACCGCTGGGGACTGGCGCATCGCGCCTGGCTGCGCGCCGAAGGCTTCAGCGAGCGAGTGTTTGAAGGGAAGCCCGTTATCGGCATCTGCAATTCCTGGAGCGAGCTGAATAACTGCAACGCGCACCTGCGCCAAGTGGCGGAAGCCGTGAAGCGAGGGGTGTGGGAAGCAGGCGGATTTCCCCTCGAGTTCTGCACGATATCGCTCGGCGAAATGCTGATGAAGCCGACCACCATGCTCTATCGCAATTTGATGGCGATGGACGTGGAGGAATGCATTCGCGCCTATCCGCTTGACGGGGTGGTGCTACTTTGCGGATGTGACAAGACCACGCCGGCGCAACTGATGGGCGCGGCCAGCGCAAACGTACCGGCGCTCATGGTTCCCGGCGGTCCTATGCTGCGCGGTATGTGGCACGGCAAGGAACTCGGCTCTGGAACGGATGTACGCCGCTTTTGGGAAGAGGTCCGGGCGGGACGGTTGAGCGAAGAGGAGTGGTGTGAAATCGAGAGTTGCATCTCGCGCAGCGCCGGGCATTGCACCGTGATGGGCACCGCTTCGACGATGGCCAGCGTCGCCGAGGCACTGGGGATGACCTTGCCGGGAGCGGCGGATATTCCCGCGGTGGACTCGCGCCGCCTGGCCATCGCCGAACAGAGCGGGCGACGCATGGTGGGAATCGTGGAGGAGGACCTTCTTCCCTCCCGAATTCTGACGCCCGCTGCCCTCGAGAACGCCATCTGCCTGCTCATGGCGCTGGGAGGCTCCACGAATGCCATCATCCACCTGGTGGCCATCGCAGGGCGTCTGGGCATCGGTCTGCCGCTTTCTAAGTTCGAGGAGATCTCCCAGACAACACCTGTCATTGCTAATGTGAAGCCTTCGGGCAAATTCCTGATGGAGGATTTTAGTTACGCCGGAGGGGTGCCCGCAGTAATGAAGGAGATCGCTTCACGGCTTCACCTGGAGGCGATCACGGCTACCGGCAAGACACTGGGTGAGAACATTTCCCGATTCGCTTGTTTCAATCGGGAAGTCATCAAGCCACTCAGCCAGCCGCTCTACCCGGAGGGAGGCCTCGTAGTGCTGGGCGGAAACCTCGCCCCGTGCGGCGCCGTTATCAAGCAATCCGCCTCTTCGCCTCATTTGCGCAAGCACAAGGGGAAGGCCGTAGTGTTTGAAAACAACCGGGATTTGTTAGCGCGAATTGACGACCCGCGCCTGAGTGCGGATGAGAACTCGGTCTTGGTCCTGAAAAATGCCGGCCCGAAGGGGGCGCCGGGCATGCCCGAATGGGGCCACTTGCCGATTCCCGCCAAGCTGCTCAAGGCCGGGGTGAAGGACATGGTGCGGCTGAGCGATGCGCGCATCAGTGGCACCAGCTTTGGGACCATCGTCGTCCACATCTCGCCCGAGACAGCCATCGGCGGCGCGCTGGCAATCGTCAAGGACGGTGACGAGATCGAGTTGGATGTGAGTGGAAAGAGACTGGAGCTATTGGTGCCGGATGCGGAAATCAAAGCGCGCCTGGCCCAATGGACGCCGCCGGCCCCACACTATTCACGGGGATACGGGAAAATGTACCTCGAGCACATTCTCCAGGCGCACGAGGGTTGCGACTTCGACTTCCTCCGCGGCCGCGACCCTGGTGATGACGACAGTCCGCTGCGAAAGTTCCCCAATCCCGCACTTTGATTAGATTCTTACCGCCAAACTCCGCGCAGGTTGTCGCACGCATTTTTGCGGTATCGCCCTTTTCGACTTTCGACTCTCGACCCTCGACTGCCTCGGGAGGGGGGAGAATTTCAAATCCGTTTGGCTAGGACTCAGGTCGCGAATAGGCCGAGAGTCACCGCAGCAGGGAAAAACTGGTGGGGAGCAGAATCATGTTCGTGGAGTTGCGCACGATCTCGCCGCCCCGCCGGATGGAATCGTCGCGGAGCCGCTGCCAGGCCGGGTCGCTACGGAACGCCGCCCACGCCTTCTCTCGATGAGCCTGGCCTTCGAACGGAATCAAGTAAGCCATGTTGGGCTGGTTGGGACCAATGATGGTGTCGGCGTACAGGACGGGATGGATTCCGCTCTTGTGGAAAAGGTCAATCTCCCCGCCGGCAAAACGCTCATGCAGGAATTGAAGCTGGCGGTCCGTGGGTGATTCGTAAATCCGAAGCTCATAGATCTTATGAGCAGCGTCGCCCGGATTGGCAGCCTTCAGGGGAGGCGAGAAGGGAGTGGCACGCATCAACATGGAGTCTTCGCGATAAAAGGCAGCCCCATCTTTCTCAAGGCCGGTTACCGCGGCGGAATAATCCGCGTCGGCATCCAGCCTTGCCCACGCCGATTCCATTTCAGCCAGGCTGGGAAAGGTCAGGATTCCGAACACCGTGGGCATGTGGGGGCCAACCTCAAGGGTGAAGAATCCTGTAAACCCGAAATGGTGCTTCGCAAGCAAGGGAAGGGCGCTCTTCTCGAGCCAGGTCAACATCCGATTGACTTGGCTTCCATTCTCGAGCCGAAGAAAAAGGAACTCATAATATGAAGCCGGCGCTGTGGCGGGCGCATCGGCTTCGGAACGGCCGGAGCCGCTAAAGGCCGCAGCGAAGCTTAACGCGGCAACTGGCACTTCTTTGGTCATGAAGTTACGGCGATTAAACACCAAATAACCTCCCACCGGCATTTCACAATCCATTGCACACAGACCCCCTACAGTGCCTTGCTTTGCTCGGAGTGTCAAGGCATGGGCAGTTCCGGTGCTGGTGTCATTTGGAATGGGGATCCACTCGAGCCGCCGGTCATTCCCGCGAAAAGCTTGCCCTGAGCTTGCCGAAGGGCGGGAATCCAGTCCGACGACGGCACATTTCCAAAGGTTTACGGAGTAGATTCCTCCCGCCATGGCGGGACGGGAATGACTAGGTCGCGCAAATGACACCAATACGGCAATTCCTGGGCCCTCAGCGCCGGCAATTTCAATTCATGAGTGAGTTTGTCAAGACTTTAAGGGAGGTGGAGCGTAACTTTCTATAAATTCATATAAGTCTGTGTATTAACTCCGTCGGAGAACAAGTTCCTTCTACAATACCTATTCACAGCGCCGCAGACGTGCTACGATGAATTTCTATTATGGCATCTCAAACATGTCCTCATTGCGGGTCGTCGCGGGTTAACAAATCGCCGAGCGGCCAACACCTCGTGTGTCAGGATTGTCAGCGGGTCATCGTTCAGGACCGGGTCAAGAAGCCCCGTGGCCGAAGGGGTCACGGCAAACCGCGCCGTTCTGGTCCGGAGACCCGTTCTGAAACGGCAAATTGAAGACCTGCGTTTTCCTTGATTTGCCCAGAGAGCCTTGGGCCTTCCCCCTGAGCAACAAAGCCGTTTGACACGCTTCCATGACTATGCCAGCCTTAGCAGGCTATTGAAATCCTTGTGGAGGATCGATGAACTATGCTCTCACGAAACCTCTTCTTGCTGGTGTTGATTGCAGCATTTCTTTCGACCTGCCGCGCAGCGCTCGGTGGTGAGATCTCCATCGAGGGCGCGCCTGCTGATAGCGGTTATAACGTTGGGTCCGTAGCCACGATCCGCGCCACGGTGAAAGGCATTGCGGGTGACGTGAGCCGTTACGCCGTGTTTGCGGAGATTCAGTATGCCGGCACCACCTCCACAACCAGCGTTCAAATGGATCGAGTCGCAGAGCCCCGGCAGGGGGAAGCTCAGTACGAAGTCGGCTGGCCTATTCCCGCTGAAGCCCCCACTGGACTCTACACGGTCGCCGTCCGAGTGCAAGACCGCACGGCCCATCGCAGCGTCGCCGGCAAGGCTTTGCGAGGCTTCGCGGCCTACAAAAAGCTGATTCAAATCTCTCGCTTGACCTTGGACAAGACCTTTTACAACCTGGGCGAACCTATCCAATGCCAAGTGACCCTGGAAAACCTGACCGACGCTGAGCTCAAGAACCTGCGCGTCGAGTTCTCGAACGCCAACTATCCCTGGATCTCCCTCTATTCGGGAGAGGCCAGCGCGAATCCTGACCTTGCGCTGAAAGTCTTGCGGGACCACTTGACCTTGGCGGCTCGAGGGACAGCAACAATTCCCATGATGAGCGCAGGGATTGCCACTCCTCTCCAAGGGAAGCAAAAAGAGGTCATGGGCATCGGCAGCCCCGAGCGCCACGAGAAAACCCCGCCACCGGAAGTGGATACCTACACGGTGGCCGTGTGGAACGCTGAGCGCACGATTCTTTACGATATGCAATTCACTACGCCCGCCATGGTGAGGCCCCCGGAACGCGATCTCCCCAAACCTTACAGCGGGAATTACACGCACCCCTATAACTCGGATATCGACTTCGCTCAATTTCGCAGCTTTTACGCGCCAGGACAGGTCTCTCCCGTTATCACGCTGGATCACTCGCGAACGCTCTACCGTGCGGGAGACCGAGCCAGAGTCGTCGGCACGCTAAGGAATTCGGGGGACGAAACTTGGAGAGATACGGAACTTCGGGCAACCATCCTGGACACCGCCGGCAAAGCCGTCCAGAAGGCAACGCTCCTCTCTGGGATCAATCTTGGCGCTGCACAAAGGCAGGCAGTGGCGGCGGACGCCTGGGCGATCCCTGCCAATCAGGCGCCCGGCACTTATCGCATAAGGCTGGAGTTACTCGGCGCGGGTGGGAGACTGCTGGCCGAGACCGGAACGGAGATCGCCGTCAATAGGTTACCGGCCTCTGTGCTGGTGTTTTGCCCGCACGAAGACGACGAGTACTCCTATGCCGGCTTGATCCGCGCCGCTGTCGAGGCGGGCATTCCGGTGCGGGTCGTGATCCTCACCGGTGGTGACGTCGGCGCCTGCGAGCGCTACTACAACAAGCCCTGCGGGCCGAACGAGGCGCGTGAGTTCGGGATGGTGCGCATGGAGGAAAGCCGCGAAGCTTTGGAACACATCGGCCTCACTCGCGACAAGGCGGATTTCATTGGCCTGCCGGATGGCGGCTCAGGAGCCATCTGGTCACAACATGTCAAACCCTCGAATCCGTTTACGTCCGTGTACCTCGCCTGCGATCACGCGCCTTATGAGCAAGTCCTGAAACCCAATTTGCCCTATGCGCGTGATTCCGTGATCGGCACAATCGAACAGATCATTACCGACTTCCATCCGGCTCTGATCGCTCTGCCCCATCCTGACGAGCGACACGTGGATCACCGCACCACCAATTGGTTCGTCATCAAGGCTTGCCAGGAATTGCTCCGCGAGCAGAGGATCGATCCGCAGAGCATCATTTGGGGCGATCGAGCCTACGGCGCCGGCGGTTTCAAGCCTGCCCCCTACAAGTACGAAGGAGTTGTGGTTTACCTGAGCGGCGAGGCCGCGGCGCTCAAGCAGGAGATGAGCTGGGTTTACCAGTCACAGGACGGGAACCTGGCCGAAGGGATGAAGAAAACCTTTTCTGAGCTCCCTCGCCAGGAAGAACACGTTCGCATCCTGGATTGGCAGGAACACGAGGGGTGGAACGAGTAAATTTTGGATTTTAGATTTTAGATTTTCGATTTCACATTTTCGCTTTTGAAAGCCTGCAGGTCCCCCGCAGGCCAAGGCAAACCTCGAAGGGCATCTGCGCAACCCTGATTGTCGCGTTTGAAAAGCCACAGGTCGGCAGAGCGGAAGCTGCGCTACAGGCGCGCTGCGGCAAGCGCTTCCTCACGGGCGCGCCGGAGGCTTTCGACGGCGTCACCTGTGGGAATGAACTCCATGGCCACGTAGCGGTCGTACTTTAGCATCGCGAGCTTCCTATAAATATTGGTGTAGTTGATTTCGCCCGTTCCAGGCTCGTGCCGCCCGGGAACGTCGGCCACGTGCACCAACCCCACCTTCTCGATATTTTTTTCCAACTTTTCAATCAGGTTGCCTTCGGAAATCTGCTCGTGGAAGAAGTCGTCGAGAAATCTTACTCGTGGGTGGTCCACCTTTCTGATGATCTCGAACCCTTCTGCCACCGATCAGAGGTAATAGCGCGGATTCTCTTCAAGGTCGATATTCTCGAGCAGAATTGTGAGATCCTTCTTCTCCGCAATTTCCGCCGCTCGCTTCAAGCCCTCAATGCAGCTCTGGTGCTGGTCCTTATGCGACTTCCCCGGAACCACGTTGCCTGACATGACAATGATGGCGGGGCATTCGATCTTCTCCATGGCCGGAAGCGCCTGGCGGAGGTCGGAGAGAAATGCTTCCCGTGCGTCCGGGTCTGCTACGCCATGCGCAAGCCCGGCCGTTACGTCAAAGGTGATCCCGAGTTCACGTCGCTTGCGGTTGGCTCTGCGAAAGTCCTCATCCGACCAGTTCTTATACTCGCTACCCACCAATTCCACGGCGTGGTAGCCGGCCTCCGCCACCTTTTCAAGGCGCTCTTCAAACGGCAGCTTTTGAAATACAGTCCATAGCATCACGGAGATTTTGAACGCTACTCCGGAGACTTCTCCTTCCGCCAGCGCAGATTCTGAGTGGACCGGCAAGCCCGCCAGGGCAGGCGCCGCCAAAGCCGTTCCGGCGAGAGTACGACCGAATTGACGTCGATTCATGGTTGTGACCTCGGCTTCAGTTTGCTCTTGACCTTCGATGAGGGCACTCGTGAGTCATTAGCCCCTCGTATTTCCGACTGCCTGGAGGTAGCCTTCCACCATCTTGGTGAAGCTGCGGACAAGGGGCGGAAGTTCGTGCACCGCAAAGGCCGCCGCCTGCTTGATGCTCTCGGCGGTCCCGAGGAGCTCGGTGATAGTATCGAGCGTTTCGGTAATCGGATATTCGACTCCGACCAGACGGGTGGGATTGAACCGTACGAAGTTCTTCAGCTCCCGCTCGATTTTGTCGGCGGTGGCCAGGACGCCACGTTGTTTCTCGCAAAACAAGTCCCAGGCGGGCCCCGATTCAGGAAAGCCCTCCATGGCGTGCTTGTGGCCGAGGTATTCGAGTTCGCATCCCAGCCACTCCAGATCCTGTGCGAGCTTGAGAAGTGCCGGCTCCGCCATAACAGTCCATTCTAGTATAATCGGCGGGTGCAGAGGGAAGTCATTAGTTGTCAGTTGTCAGTCGTCCCGCCGCGGCGGGTCAGTTGAAGAAAGGGGGCGAGGGGCGGGGTTATTTTGGATTTTAGATTTTGGATTTTAGATTTTGGATTGTGGATTGTCTCCATCTGCCACCTACCTTCTGACTTCTGACTCCTGACTCCTGTCTTCTGACTTCTTCGCTCGCGCGGTCGTGAACAACATTCGTAACTTGGGAGGACGCTATGGAATACCGAACTCTTTCCACCACAGATTTAAAGGTCTCGCGGCTCTGCTTCGGCACCATGACCTTCGGCTCGCAAACTGACGAGGCCACAGCCGCGAGGATCGTCGACCGGTGCATCGACGCAGGAATAAACTTCTTCGACACCGCAAATGTCTACAACAAGGGCGCTGCCGAGACCATTCTTGCTAAGGCGTTGGCTGGCAAACGCCAGAAGGTGATCCTGGCCACCAAGGTGTGTGGCAAAATGGGCGACGGCCCCGATGAGAGCGGCCTTTCACGCGCCGCCCTCCACAAAGCTCTGGAGGCAAGCCTCCGGCGGCTCCAGACCGATTATGTGGACCTCTACTACCTCCACCTGCCGGATTACACGGTGGCGATTGAAGAAACGCTCGCCGCCCTGGATGAGGTGGTCCGCGCGGGAAAAGTGCGCTATCCGGCGGTGTCGAACTACGCCGCCTGGCAGGTTTGCGAAATCCACTGGATCGCGGAGAAGCATGGGTTCAGGCCACCCTGCGTCTCGCAGCCGATGTACAACGTCCTGACGCGTGCCATCGAAGAGGAGTACCTGGCATTCTGCAAGCGCTTCAACGTCGCCGTGGTGCCGTACAATCCCCTGGCCGGGGGGCTGCTCACCGGCAAGCACTCCAAGCAGCGCGGGCCGATGGTGGGAACACGCTTTGATGGAAACAAGATGTATCTGGACCGCTACTGGCACGACGACTACTTTGCCGCGGTAGAAGAACTGGCGGGCATCGCGCGCGCCGCCGGGAAAACCCTGGTCGAACTCGCGTTTCAATGGCTGCTCAGCCAAGCGCAGGTGGACTCGATCATCCTGGGCGCCTCGCGAATCGAACAGCTCGAGGAAAACCTGAAAGCCTGCCAAGGCGGCAAACTCGATGAATCTCTCCTGGCCCGCTGCGATGCAATCTGGAAACGGCTAAGAGGTATCACGCCCAAGTACAACAGATAATTCCTTCGTCAAACCCGATCGGATGATCGGGTGATCGGGTGAGTAAATGGCACTTCGCAGATGCTTTTTGTTCGCCCGATCTCCCGATCTCCACATCTCCCGATCCCGTGATCGGGTCACTCGTCGCTCATCACTCTTCACTGCTCGAAAGGCTCCCGGGTTGTTTTGGCTTGACATGGACGAAGCTTGCGCTATGCTCAGGACTTCTTCAGGAGCAAGGGGCGGGAATGGATGCTTCACTACATGGTTAAGACAATCAAAAAGTTGAAGGCCGAAGGTCGAGGGTGGATGGGGTGCGCCTTTTGCCATCGGTTTGTGCTGCTCGGGGTCATTCTGGCCGGGGGTGTGGCGGTAGGTGCAGGGGGCCAGGCGGGGTCTGAGGCTGGAGTCCAGACCCAAGCGCATGCGAGTCAGACGCTCTCCACGCGCGTAGTTGCTTATCAGATTGAGGCGCGACTCGATCCCGTCAAGAAGACGGTTGACGCGACGGAAACCCTGACCTACCACAACCTCACTGGCCGGCCCCTGGACGCTTTTCCTTTCCACCTTTATTTGAACGCCTTTCAACCCACGGCCACCTTCATGCGCGAGGTGCGCTTGTACGGGACGCGGGGGACGGATCCCGAGTCCGGATGGGACGCAAAGCATTACGGCGCCATCGAAGTGAAATCGCTCGAGGTAGTAGGACAGGGCGACTTCACGAAGCACATGCAGTTCATCCAGCCTGACGACCACAACCCGGACGACCACACAGTTTTCCAGGTGAAGCTGGCGAAGCCCGTTGCTCCGGGCGCGGACATAGTCTTCAAGATCGCCTTTCACGACCAACTTCCTGAAGTGCTGGAGCGCACCGGCTACAAGCGCAATTTTTTTATGGTGGCGCAGTGGTTCCCCAAGGTGGGCGTGTGGTGGCACGACGCTTGGAATTGCCATCAGTTTCATGCCAGCACAGAGTTCTTTGCCGACTTCGGCACCTTCGATGTGAAAGCCACGGTGCCGGAGAACTACATCGTGGGCTCGACGGGCGACCTGGTTTCGGCTGTCCCCAATCGCGATCACACGAAGACCGTCACGTGGCACGCCGAGGATATCCACGACTTCGCGTGGACGGCGTCACCGGACTACAAGCTGATTGAAGACAGTTGGACGGGCTCGGCGGGCACCGTGCACATCCATCTGCTCCTTTCGCCCGGGCACGAGCGCTCCATCCGCCGCTACCTCGACGTGATCAAGGGCACCTTGGATCGCTTCGACAAGTGGTACGGACCTTATCCTTACGATCGCATCACCCTGGTGGATCCGCCCCAAGGCGCAGGCGATGCAGGGGGGATGGAGTATCCCACTCTCATCACCTGCGGAACAAGCTGGTGGATGCCCGAGGGCGTGCGCGGCGTGGAACTGGTCACCGAGCATGAATTCGGCCACCAGTATTGGTACGGCATGGTGGCTACGAACGAATTTGAAGAAGCGTGGATGGACGAGGGCATCAACAGCTACACCGAAGCCAAGGTGCTGGAGTCGCTCTACGGTAAGGGCACATCAGCGCTTAGCCTGTGGGGCATGGCGGCCGACGATGCCGATGCCTTACGACTGGAGTACCTCGCCCTACCGGATACGGATCCGATGAGCCGCCTCGGGTGGCAGTTCATGAACATCGGCGCCTATGGCGGGATCACCTACGGCAAGACGGCTACTGTGCTGTTGACGCTGGAGGGCATCATCGGCGAAGGGACCATGCGGAGAGCGATGCACACCTATTTCATGCGCTACCGCTTTACCCACCCCACCGGCACGGACTTCATCAAGACCATCGAGGAAGTCTCCGGCCAGAAGCTTGACTGGTATTTCCAACAGGCGCTTTACGGAACCAACGTTCTCGACTACGAAGTGCTCGGCATCCGCTCCGATCGCCTCGACTGGTTCCAAAAGGACGCGCCGAAGCCCAAGAAGGGTGTGACGCTGTATCGCGATACGGTACTCGTACATCGCAAAGGCGACTTCATCATGCCGGTCGACGTCCGGATTAAATTCGACAACGGCGAGCAGGCGCTCGAGAGGTGGGAGGGTCGCGATCGTTGGGTGCGCTTCAGCTACGACAAGAAGGCCAAGGTGGTTTCGGCCGAGGTGGATCCGCAGCAGACCGTCCGGCTCGACAAGGACTTTTTCAACAACAGCAAGACGGAGGAGGCTGATCGCCGGGCGACGTGCAAGCTGTCCACGTACTGGCTGTTCGCTGTCCAGTTCATGGCGCAGTTGCTCGCATGGCTTGCTTAGAGCGAACTATGGGGTAGCCTGCCGGGCGCAGTCCGGCGCGGACTTTGCGGCGAATCGTCAATCGACAATCCTCGGATGATTGGGACCTAAGGTGAGCAATCTGAACAAGAGTCCGTTTGTTGCCGGGCTTGGCCTGGTGTGGCGGCGCCAGAGTGTCCTGTGGTGGATCTTCGCGGTCAATTTCGTGCTGGCGTGCATGGGCGCGGGCACATTTGCGCGGCAGGTTAGCCCTGTGCTCGATCACAGCCTACAGGGTCAAGCTTTGGTGCACAGTTTCAATCCCATTGTTCTCACCGCCCTGCTGATGGAGGCGCGCGGGGCTCCTGCTGCGGGGATGGCCTCCGCCTGTCTCGTCCTGGTCTTCTTCATTTTCATGCTGTTTGTCGAAGGAGGTCTTCTCGAGGTTTACCGGCTCGACCGCAGGCTGACCAAAGGCGAGTTTTTCGAAGCCAGTGGCCGGTTCTTGTGGCGATTCGTGCGCCTGCTCATCATGTTGCTGATCGTTCTGATTCCGGTGGGCATCGTTTTCAGCCTGACGACGCGCGCTTCGCACATCTTGGATGAAAGATCGCCCAGCCCCACGCCGGGCGTCTGGGTCCGGTTGACCGGGCTCCTCGTGGTGCTCTTCTTGATGCAGGCGGTTCGCCTCTGGTTCGACATGGCACAGGTTCGGGCCGTGGCAGAGGACGAACGGGCCATGCGCCGCGCGCTGGGCCGCGCGTTCAAGATCACCTTCGGGAATTTCGGGTCACTCTACTGGATGTACCTGCGCATCAGCATCGTGGCTTGGCTGTTGATGGCAGTGCTCTTGTGGATCTGGGTGAGGCTGGTGCGGCCGGAATGGATCGGCGTTTCATTCCTTCTTACTCAACTCGTCCTGCTGAGCTGGCTGGGAACCCGACTGTGGCAACGCGCCAGCGAGACCATCTGGTACCAGCGGCGACTCCCGGGAGTCGTCCCCAAACTCGAAGCGGCGCACGCGCCCCCTCCACCGCCGGCTCTGGAACCCGAGGCTCCTGACTTCAACCCTCCTGTCGCCGGAACGTCGGATCTCGGGGAGGCCGCTTAGCGTGACTGAATACAACAAGTCTTGATACAGATCCATTCACAGCGCTTCGAAAATCCTCCTCAACCGTGTATCATCTCCACTTTGATACCAATTGGAGATCCCCTTATGGACCGCACTCCTATTCTCTGGACGGCAATTCTCCTTCTTGTCTTCGCCGGCTCTGTTTTCGCTCAGGATAGTAAATTCCCCCCTCAGGGCGAGCAGATCCCCGGCCCGGACAAGAGCGAAAACTACGCAGGCCAATGTTGTTACCGCAGTGGCGAAGTCGAGGACCCGGCTCTAGCCTTTAAGACGTGGCTGGACGACGTCCGCCACTGGCGACGCGAGCGCTTGATTCGCATGGGTTACAAGGGCTCCGAGTATGAGCGGCCTGAGTTGAAGTGGACGCAGTCCAGCTTCATTCAGCCGCAGATGATGATCGAGGAGCGGTACTTCTACGATCCCGTCGCCGGTAGATATACAGTAGACCGTTATCTGGACGACCTCGAGAAGCGCTACGGCGGAATTGACTCGGTTTTGATTTGGCACACTTACCCGAATATCGGCATAGATAACCGCAACCAATACGATCTGCTTCATGACATGCCCGGCGGCGTCGCAGGGTTGAAGCAAATGATCGACGACTTCCACCGCCGCGGCGTCCGCGTCCTCTTCCCCGTGATGCTTTGGGACCAGGGCACGCGCGATGTAGGAATCCCCAACTGGGAAGCCACCCCCCAAGCTATGGCCGAGATCGGGGCCGACGGAATCAACGGTGACACGCTGGATGGAGTGCCGCGGGCGTTTCGCGTTGCCTCCGACAGGACCGGCCACCCCATCGCGCTCGAGCCCGAAGGCGGTCCTGCCGACGAGGCCCTGGAGTGGAACAACCTCACCTGGGGCTACTGGAAGTATCCCTTTGTCCCCATGCTCAGCCGCTACAAGTGGCTCGAGCCCCGCCACATGGTGAACGTCTGCGACCGCTGGAACCGCGACAAGACCGATAATCTTCAGTACGCTTTCTTCAACGGCGTGGGCTATGAAAGTTGGGAAAATATCTGGGGCATCTGGAACCAGATCACCCCACGCGACGCGGAGGCGCTGCGCCGCGTGTCGAAGCTCGAGCGCGCGTTTGGTGCCCTCCTCGTCAGCCCCGGCTGGGAGCCGCACACGCCCACGCTTCGCCAGGGCGTATTTGCCAGCAAGTTCCCCGGCCAGGAGCAAACCCTCTGGACGCTGGTCAACCGCAATGAGTACGATGTGGCGGGCCGCCAGATCGCGCTCCCTTATAAGAGTGCCATGCACTTTTACAACGTCTGGCAGGGAGAGGAATTGAAGCCCGAGGTGAGCGGGGCGACCGCCACGCTCAGCTTTGAGGTGGAGGCGCACGGCTTCGGCGCGGTGTTGGCCACGGAGGGAGCGCCGGCCTCCAGCGATACGCAGAAGCTACTCTCCGAAATGCACGAGCTCGCCCGCGCGCGACTCGCGACGCTTTCCCATGAATGGAAGGTCCTCCCACAGCAACTCGTCGAGATTGCCCCGACCAGGTTGGCCAATGCCCCGCCCGCCGGCATGGTGAGGATCCCTGAAGCCGATTTCGAGTTCCAAGCCGCCGGCATTATGATCGAGGGTGGCAATGACGTCGGCGTGGACGTGCAATATCCCTGGGAGGATGCGCCCCGCCGCTACCACTTGCACAAGATGCATATCAGGTCTTTCTATATCGATAAATATCCCGTGACCAATGCCGAGTTCAAGAAGTTCCTGGACGCAACTCATTATCATCCCCATGACGACCACAACTTTCTGAGAGACTGGAAGAACGGAAGCTACCCGGACGGCTGGGGGAACAAGCCGGTGACGTGGGTTTCCCTCGAGGATGCGCGCGCCTACTCCGCCTGGGCCGGCAAACGCCTGCCGCACGAATGGGAATGGCAGTATGCCGCGCAGGGGACCGATGGCCGGACTTACCCTTGGGGTAACGAGTGGGATGCCGCCGCCCTCCCCGCGCCCGACAAGCGCCGCCAGATGCGTGAGCCCACCAACGTCGATGCCTATCCCAAAGGCGCCAGCCCCTTCGGCGTGATGGACCTGGTGGGGAACGTCTGGCAATGGACGGATGAATTTGTGGACGAGCACACGCGTGCCGGCATCCTGAAAGGGGGCAGCTTCTATCAGCCCCAGGGCTCGCTCTGGTACTTCCCCCAAGCCTACAAGCTCATCGAGCACGGCAAGTATTTGCTTGTGGCGCCGAGCAAAGACCGCTCCGGTACCCTTGGCTTCCGCTGTGTCGTGGATTTGGAAACTTGAAATTGGAAATTGGAAAATGGAAAATGGAAATTGGAAATTAGCGCTTCCAGTTTCTAGCTTCTAATTTCCAGTTTCCGTTTCACCAAAGGAAACGAGAAACCAGAGAGCAGAAACTTGAAAACAAGGGTGCCAGTTTCCAGTTTCTAATTTCCAGTTTCCGCTTTACCGAAGGAAAGGAGAAACCAGAGAGCAGAAACTTGAAAGCAAGGGTGCTAGTTTCCAGTTTCTAATTTCCAGTTTCCGCTTTACCGAAGGAAAGGAGAAACCAGAGAGCAGAAACTTGAAAACAAGGGTGCCAGTTTCCAGTTTCTAATTTCCAGTTTCCGCTTTACCAAAGGAAACGAGAAACCAGAGAGCAGAAACTTGAAAACAAGGGTGCCAGTTTCCAGTTTCTAATTTCCAATTTCTAATTTCAAGTTTCTGGCTTCCGGTGCTTGACAGAGGGCGGGGATTCCCGTAGTGTAAGCGCTTGCATTTCACGGATCTTCCTGTGGAGACCGACTGTGGATAGCCCCTTCGCCCGCCCTCGCCGAATGAGCAGTGCCAGCCTGTCCGGTGGCTCGACCGAATCCGATGTCAAAGTGAGGCTTCTATGTCAAATGAAAAATTCGTTTTGGGAATCGACTATGGAACAGAATCCGGCCGCGTAGTTGTGATCCGCGCGCGCAATGGGGAAGAGGTCGCCTCTGCGGTAATCCAGTACCCCGATGGGGTGATTGACGAGAGGCTGCCGGGTGGGCCGCGCCTGGAGCCCGATTGGGCTTTGCAGAACCCGCG
The DNA here is from genome assembly GCA_049514855.1 of Terriglobia bacterium. Classification (GTDB taxonomy): domain Bacteria; phylum Acidobacteriota; class Terriglobia; order UBA7540; family UBA7540; genus CAVROP01. The sequence continues at coordinate 2,512 of JBEKUR010000068.1, read as the reverse complement.
CGATTACCTCCTGGTGGCCGAAAAGGGAGTTCCCAAGGTGCTGAAAGCCGCCCAGGTCAAGGCCGAGGATGTGATTGGAATCGGCACGGACTTCACGGCGTCTTCGCCCCTGCCCGTCAAGCGCGACGGCACACCACTCTGTTTTCTTTCGCAGTACCGCAAGCGCCCGCATGCCTGGGTGAAGCTCTGGAAGCACCATGCCGCGCAACCGGAGGCGAACCAGATCAACGAAGTGGGGCGGGAACGGAACGAAGAGTTCATCCAAGTTTATGGCGGCAAGTATTCTTCCGAGTGGTTCTTCTCCAAAGTTTTGCAGGTGCTGAACGAGGATGCCGAGGTTTACGAGGCCACCGATCGGTTCATCGAAGGCGCCGACTGGATTGTCTGGCAGTTGACGGGTGAGGAGAAGAGGAACACGTGCACGGCCGGTTACAAGGGCATGTGGATCAAAGGCCAGGGATTCCCGTCCCGGGAGTTCTTCCGCACCCTGCACCCGCGTCTTGAGAACGTTATCGAGACCAAGGTGGGGACGGACTTTTACCCGCTCGGCCAAAAGGCGGGGGGGCTGACAGCATCCTGGGCTCGGAAGACGGGGCTGAAGGAAGGCACCCCAGTTTCGGTAGGCAATGTTGATGCGCACGTAGCCGTCCCCGCTTGCACGGTAACCCAGCCCGGCTCTCTCGTGATGATCATGGGGACTTCGATTTGCCACATGGTTCTGGGCACGGGACGACAGATGGTGGAGGGCATGTGCGGGACGGTGGAAGATGGAATTGTTCCAGGCTTGTGGGGATACGAAGCCGGGCAATCCGCCGTCGGCGATATCTTCGCCTGGTTCTTCGAGCACGGCGTTCCGGATTATATCCACCGTGAAGCGCGCAAATTGAAAGTCCCCTTCGCCGCCGCCCTCGAGAAGCGCGCCGCCGCCCTCAAACCTGGTCAGTCAGGGCTGCTGGCGCTCGACTGGTGGAATGGCAATCGCTCCGTGCTGGTGGACGTTGACTTGACCGGAATGCTGCTCGGAATGACCCTGGCCACCAAGGCCGAAGAAATCTATCGTGCCTTGATCGAAGCCACCGCGTTCGGCACGCGCACGATCATCGAAGCCTTTGAATCGAAGGGTGTAGAAGTGAAGGCCCTTGTGGCCTGCGGGGGCTTGCCGGAAAAGAATAAGCTGCTCATGCAAATTTATGCCGATGTGACGGGGCGGGAGATTAAGATCGCGGAGCGGCTTCAGACCTGCTCTGCCCTGGGCTCAGCCATGCACGCCGCCGTTGCTGCCGGGCACGCGGGCGGCGGCTACGATACGATCGCTGAGGCTGCAGGTCATATGGCCCACGTGCAGAAACTGACCTACCGCCCGAAGGCCGAAAACCACGCAATCTACAATCGGCTCTTCAAAGAATACCAGACTCTGCACGACTATTTCGGCCGCGGCGCCAACGATGTGATGAAACGGTTGAAGGCGCTGAAGCGAGAGATCGTCGCATCGTAAGAGCAGTGGCGAGTGACGAGTGACCCGCCGTGGCGGGACGAGCAGGAGTCAGGAGTCAGAAGTCAGGAGAAAAACCACAGGCCGGCGCCTGGTTTTTTCAACTGACCACTGACTACTGACGACTGACTACTGAGAACCACGAATGCCCCAGGATAAGTTTGTCATCGGAATTGATTTTGGCACGGAGTCCGGTCGCGTCGTGGTGGTTCGAGTTCGCGATGGCGAGGAAATGGCGGCCGTGGTAGTACCTTATCCGGACGGCGTACTCGACGAAAAATTGCCGGGCGGAGCCAGGCTCGAGCCGGATTCGGCTCTGCAAAACCCTCGCGACTACCACTTGGTGCTTGAGAAGGGCGTCCCCAAGGCGCTCAAAGAAGCAGGCGTAAAGGCTGAAGATGTCATCGCCGTCGGCACCGATTTCACCTCCTGCACCCTCTTCGCCACCAGGCAGGACGGAACGCCGCTCTGCTTCCTCCCCAAATACCGCCGCGAACCGCTCGCCTGGGCAATCCTCTGGAAACATCACGCCGCACAGCCGGAAGCCGATCGCATTACTGAGATAGGCAGGGAACGAAACGAAGAATTCGTCCGAATCTACGGCGGCAAATATTCATCCGAGTGGTTCTTCGCCAAGGTCTTGCAGGTCCTCAACGACAGTCCTGCGGTTTACGAGGCCGCCGACAAGTTCGTAGAAGGCACAGACTGGATCGTGTGGCAACTGACGGGCCAGGAAAAACGGAACAGCTCCACGGCAGGATATAAAGCCATGTGGGTGAAGGGGGTGGGCTTTCCTTCGCGCGATTTCTTCCGGGCCGTTCACCCACGCCTGGAAAGTGTCGTCCAAGAGAAAATCGGGACGGAGTTCTATCCCCTCGGCACGCGCGCGGGTGGCCTGACGGCGTATTGGGCCGGCGCGATGGGACTGCGGGAAGGGACGCCTGTTTCCATGGGTGTTGCCGACGGGCATGTGGCCATTCCCGCAACCACCGTGACCAAGCCGGGTTCGCTCTCGATGGT
>JBEKUR010000067.1:0-24422 GCA_049514855.1 Terriglobia bacterium | reverse complement strand
CTTCTCATTCCCTCGAACGTGCCCCACCGCGTGGTGGCGCTGGAAGATTCCCTGGCCCTGGATGTGTTCAGCCCAGTCCGCGTTGATTGGTTAACTGGGAAAGACGACTACCTGCGCCGGTAGGAACCCGTGCCCGATCCCAGCCTGGAGCAGCAGTCGCTCGCTCGTGAGGGCATGAAGGTCGCCTGCGGTCATACGCCTTGACATCAATATCCTGTTGCGCTACGCTTGGCTGTGTCCGGGGAGGTTGAAGTGTTTTCTCGGGCTGGTAGTCGTAACGCGGCAAGGAATCAGTGTCTGCTCAACGACTTCGCGTAGAAGCGCCAAGCGGAAGAATGCGAGGGTCACATGGCCGACGCACTGACCAAGGCAGGCCGATACGAGGTTGTATCGGAGCTGGGACGCGGCTCGATGGGTGTGGTTTATGAGGGTTTCGACCCTGTCATCGGTCGAAGGATTGCGATCAAGACCATGCTTACGGAGGGTCTTTCGTCGCAGGAGTTCCGGGAGTTCAAGGCCCGGTTCCAGCGCGAGGCGCAAGCGGCCGGCGTGCTGAGCCACCCGAACATCGTCAACGTCTTCGATTACGGTGAAGACAGTGGCACCCTCTACTTGGTCATGGAATACCTGGAAGGGAAATCGCTGGAGAAGTTGGTTGAAGAACAGGGGATGCTTCCCATCGAAACTATCCTCCCCATGTACGACCAGGTATGCAGCGCGCTGGACCACGCCCACCAACACAGCGTCGTTCACCGTGATATCAAGCCTGCCAACATCATGATTCTTGATAATGGGTTAGTGAAAGTGACTGACTTCGGCATAGCCAAGATGATGTCCATGGGGATGACACAAGCCGGGCAAGTCCTGGGCACACCCAATTACATGTCGCCGGAGCAGGTCAAGGGGCGCCAGGTTGACGGCCGGTCGGATATCTTTTCGTTGGGCATCATTCTCTATGACTTGGTGACCGGCGAAATGCCCTTCGGCGGAGAGAACATTACCACCGTCATTTATAAGATCATTAACGAGAACCCCATTCCGCCTCGTGACCTGGACGCCACGATACATCCGGGTCTAAGCTACGTGATTTGCAAAGGCCTGGCAAAGAGCCCCGACGAGCGCTACCAGACTTGCCGGGAACTGGCGGATGATCTAAAGAATTTCAAGTACCTAGCGGGCCCGGCGTCGCCCTCCGCCACCATTATGGTCAAGGTTCCGCCCCTCCCCAGCACAGACTTGGAGCGTGCGGCGACGCCACCCGTTGAGATTTCAAGGCTGCCCGCGGCCCCGACTGAAGCGGTTCAGAGCACGCCTATTGAACGACCTTCCCCGGGGCAAGTGCCGGTGCAAGTCATGCCGCCGCCAACCACCTACCAAAAACCGCATACTTCGCCGATAGTTTGGATCCTCCTGACCCTGGGCGCCGTTGTATTCCTCGGAATCTTCGGGGGAGGAGGATACTTCCTCTATAAGGAGAAGTCACGGGTAGCTACCCCGCAGACCCCGCAGGTTGGCCAATTGCTGGTCACGGCGAATGTCTCTGGGGCCAAGATTTCGGTCGATGGTCAGAGCGGGCCTAATTGGGTCACACCCTACACGATCTCCGATCTTTCGGTCGGTTCTCACCAAGTGGTGGTTTCGAAAGAGGGCTATGATGATTACCAGCAGGCCGTAACCATCGAGGGTGGGAAGACTAACAGTTTCAACGCCAGCCTTCCTGAGCGAGCGTCCGAACTGCCGGGCAAGACCCCAGCGGAAGAATCCGCGGCGGCCAAGGTGAAGCCTTCCACGAAAGAGAGCAAGCCACCTGGCGCAATCCCCCTTCCGTCTGCCGGTGGCGGACGGCCTAGCGCGGCCCCCAAGACTGGCCAATTGCAGGTCACGGCGAATGTCTCTGGGGCCAAGATTTCGGTAGATGGCAGCAGCGAATCTAATTGGGTCACCCCGTACTCGTCTACGATTGATCGTCCCGCCGGTACTCACCAAGTAGTGGTTTCGAAAGAGGGGTACGAAGATTACCTGCAGTCCGTAACCATCGAGGGCGGGAAGACCTCCACGGTCAACGCCCACCTTTCGGTGGCGAGCGGAGAAGTCGAAGTCGTGACTAAGCCGCCCGGCTTAGAGGTGTTGATTGATGAGAAGTCGATAGGGCTCAGCCCTGCGCGGGCCCCCGTCGTCGCCGGAAAGCACAGCTATTCAGTCACGCGTGCGGGGTGGCAGCCTTATGAAGGCACCGTCACGGTAGAGAGTGGGCAGGTAAAGATTGTCAGGGTCACCATGAGTGGGGGAGCTGAGGCGGCGACTGGAATTGTTGACGTGCGTACAACCCCCGGGAGTGCAACAGTGTCGGCGGACGGCAATCCTGAAGGTCTGACTCCCACCTCGTTTCGTCTCAGCCCCGGGCGGCACACATTGATCATTTCTCTTTCCGGCTACAGGTCGGTACAACAGGTGATCGAAGTGAAGGCCGGCGAACTCAACGAGGTGCATGTCCCCATGACCCGTCAATAGAACTGGCGTCCACTTTGACCTAGCAGAGTTATTTCGGAGGTGCAGCATGATGCGGCGCGTGATGCTCGCTTTGTTCTTCGTATTAATGGTGGTTACAAGCGCGTGGCCCAAGTTCAAGGAAGATGAACAGCAATACTTGAATGACCAGTTCAAATCGATTCAGGACCAGGTCCAGGCGCTCACCACTCAGTTGCAGACTCTCAACGCGCAACTTCAGGAGTTGCGGCAGAACCAGGCGCAATTTCAAGCGGTCATCGTCAGCCAGCAGCGATCACTTAAGGAGTTGGATCAGATGGTGACCTCGATGAGCCTGCGGGGTGAGGAAAACTTCAGCAGCTTGAAGACGGCCATCACCCAGTTCAAGAATGAAACGCAGGCCGGGATCAAACAATTGGGTGGGGTGCCTAGCCAGGTCTCCGTACCAACCGAGCCCGCAAGGCCTGGCTCCGGAAACCCGCCGCAACCGGTGCTTCAGGGTAACGTGATCGGCGTTGAGGGTGACAAGGTGATGACGTTGGACATGGGCTCCTCGTCACAGGGAATCCGTCAAGGCTCTCGCTTGAAGCTGTACAAACAGTCTGACCCCAACACGCAAGTGGGGGTCATTGAGATAATCCAAGTGATCGATGCCGGGAACTCCCGGGCACAGATCGTTACGCTGAACCCCGGCGTGCGGCTTGAGTGGGGCGATATGGCTCGTCTGGAATAGTTCGGCCGCCCCTCATGGCTCGATTCGTCATAACCGACCCTTTGAACCAGACTCAGATCTTCGAAATCAGCGAGTCAACGGTGAGCCTCGGACGCGCCGATTCCAACGATCTGATGCTCCGGCCCCCTGGTGTATCCCGCCAACATGCCCGCGTGACCGTGTTGCCCGGGGAGACGGCATTGAGCATCGACCTCGGGAGCATGAATGGCGCGTTTGTGAATGGCCAGCCAGTCCAGGAGTACCGCCTCTCCCACCAGGACCGGATCAACATCGGCATCTTCGAGTTCTGTAGGTCGGCGGGCTTTGCGGGGCATCCTTGAACGAACCGCGGACCTGCCCCTCAGGTCCACGCTACTTGCTTCGGACGCCTCCTCGTTTGGCGAACAGGGCTCATTGACGATTATGATATCACGCCGCTTACCCCTCTTGCTCCTGCTCACTTCATTGGGCGCACACCCCGGTACTCATCCGGCGCGCGGTTTTCAGAAAGACACTCCTGCCGGTCAACTCCCCGCTGAACTTCGTGGAGTGAAGGTCTATCACTTGGACCTGGAAAAAAACCCGAACCTGGCCCCGGAAAAGCTCGTGATCTACAAGAATATTACCTACCAGGAAATCAACCTTGAGCGCCTGGTGTTAAATCTCTATTTGAGCATCAAGCCCGTGGATCGCGCCGCCACCATTCAGCGCATTTACTTTCAGGACGTTCGAGTCAACGCCGTGCCGGTCCACCTCGAGACGTTTGAGCAGGAGTTCCAGCTTTCAAAAAAGGAGGTTGTGGACCTGCCGTCTCCCTTGAAGTGCACCGTGGTGTTCGCGGAATTGGACTCTCTCAAGCCGGTTACGGAGATCCTGGAAAAGGACTCGATTCGGATTACGGGGGAGAATTTCGTCGAAGTCAAGTTGACCGGGGTGGAGAAGCTGGCGATGAGGGCCAAGCAGTTGGTCATCCCCCTGGCGTTGAACGAAAATGTTCCCCTGAACCTGTTCTCGGGGAACCCCCTCCTGCAGATGGCGGCGGGCAAAATTCTGGATACGCTCTCCGACCCTTCCTCCCTGGCAGCACAGGCTCTTGGCAAAGACCACTCGGCTAAGCTCACCGAGGATCAGACCCTCTCGGCAGCCGCTCGGCCTGCCCTCTACCTCTTGTACTGCGAGTACGCCCTGGTAGATCCCAAGACCCAGGCCACAGAAAAGTTCAGCCAATCCGGAACCGGCTTTGTGGTCAGCGCGGAAGGAAAACTGCTCACGGCCAAGCGCGTGGTGCAGCCGTGGAAATTTGATCCGCAAATTGCCTTCTTGATTGCTCACTACCATCTCGAGTTAGACCCCAAGAGCTACCGTCTTTACGCATGGCCGGCGGGGGCCCGCGTAAAGTCGCCGGACGGTGGGTTGGATTTTCAGATGGCGGCCAGCAGCGAAAAAGCGACGCTGAAACTGCTGAAGACTGCTCCCGACCGGGTGCAGAAGAAGGATTATCAGGACCCCGACTCCGGTGAGCGCGCCTCCCTTGACCTGGAGGCTGAAGGAGAGAGCGACCTTGCCTTGCTGCAATTGGCAGGTGCGAATCTTAAGCCGCTGGCCTTCGCGGACTCCGCTGCCGAGGCCGGCGAAGCCACCAAGAAGGCCCTGTTCGGGTTTCCATTCGGGCTTAACCAGTCTCAGGCTGACCCCCGGGCGGAATATCTTCAAGCCACCACTGAAAACGCCAGGGTGACCTTGGAACGCTTGGTGAATCCCGGAGAATCCGGGGCACCTCTGTTGACTGCCGAGGGAAAAGTTCTGGCTATTGCCAGCGGCGCGAATCAGTGTGTCGCTATTCAGGTGGCCCGTAAACTCCTCCCATGAGCCTCAACAGTAGTCGAGAGTCAAAAGTCGAGAGTCAAAAGTCGAGAGTCGAAAGTCGAGAGTCGAGTGTCGAAGGTCGAAGCACCATGGGGAAAAACCCGCCAGCCTGTCATTCCGAGCGAACCCAGGCCTGTCATTCCGATCCCGCAGTCGCGGGAGAGGAATCTCGCTTTGTTTCCAGAGCGAGATTCCTGTCCGTCAGCCGACGGCTGGGAAGGACAGCGATCACAATTTGTGGACCGAGATTCCTCCCCTTCGCTCTGCTCAGGGTCGGAATGACAGCGATCACAGTTTTCGCAGGCGGCGGCTTCACCCACGCTTGGTCGCAGCAGGAGATGGTATCCCAACTCAAAGAGAAAGTTTCAAAAGCCGGGGTATTCTTCCGGGCGGACGCTCCGCGGGTGCTGCGCAACTCCAATGATCCCTGCCTCCCTCTCTATCTCGAAATCATTAACGGAGTCGAAAAGACTGCCCATACGACGGGCACCGGCCTGTCGCAATACATAACGCGGGAACCCCTGAAGCTGCTGGGGCTAAACCTGTATGTGAAACCCGCCGGGACGAGGCGCCAATTCGTCGCCGACCCGCTACCGCTTGGCGAAAGCAAGGATTTCTCGTTTGACACACGGAGCAACGGCCAACCCCTGACCATTACAGACCGGATGAAGAAGACACTCGAAGTGCCTCGTGAGTCTATCGACACCTACTTGAGGCAACACTTCATTGGCGGTCCGTTTCATGCCGTTGACCTGTGGGTCTCCTTTCGTTTGGAAGGATGGCCCACTCAGGATTTCTATCTCCGCGTGGAGTTGAACGCGCCCCCCTTGCCCAGCCTCGCCGGTTGGTACCGCGGCGATATGCACTACCATTGCAGCTATACCGACAATCCTGCGGAACGCGGGTACCCCCTGTCCGTGACCAAGCAAACAACGCTTCACGCCGGTTTGGATTGGCTGATTCTTGCTGACCACTCCACTGACCTCAGCGTGGAACGGTATGCCCAGGAGTTACAGGAAGTTCAGAAATATCGTGACGGGCGCCTCATGCTCATCCGCGGCGAAGAGCTCACAACGGCTTCCAGCAAACAGACATTTCTCACCACCGTGCACATGGTCGCCATGCCCTCACCAGACAACCCCGAGAAGGGGTTTCCCAATCCCTCGAATCCCCAGGAAGACGTCATCTTGAGTGGGGACGGGTCCATTGCCTCGCCCGCGCTGCCGATAAAGGAGGCCTTGTCGCGCATCGCGGCCGCGGGTGGCTTCGCTTATGCAGCCCATCCTTTCGATCCCATCAGTCCAGTAATGCGGGGTGGAAGCTGGGATTTGGAAGCCGATTTTCTGGCCCCGGAGGGCAAGCAACTCCAAGCCGGACTGGTGGGGCTGGAACCATGGAACCGTGCCACCATGGCCACGGCCGACGACGCTCGCGACCCTTACTGCCTGCACCGCGATGCGGACCCCAAAGTCTGCTTCCAGCCGGACAGCCAGGCCAACCAGTATGCGCGCTTGGAGAAAGGCATCGAGCTGGGATGGCGCCCTCTGCTTCAGCGGGGCCTGCAAGTGTCTGGCGATTCCGTGCACGCTCCGGGTTTCAAGGTTTTCCTGGCCGCTGGCTCGGACGCTCACGGGGACTTCAATTTCGAGGCCACGCTGGACGTAGTGGACTTCCTTGGCAAAGCTTCCCGCGGCCTCTCCGGTTACGCCGAGGATAATGCTTTGGGAAAGATTTCGACAGTTGTCTATGCCCCCGAGGGTATGGGAGCGAAAGGAGAGAACATCCTCCGGGCGCTCAAATCAGGGCACAGCGTCCTGAGCAACGGTCCCCTGCTCATCGCGGGCTTCGAGCGCAATTCCCATGGCAGCTTGGGCGATTCTGGAGATGTTGGCATAGGTGATTCCCTCGCGGTTTCCCTCGGCCATCTTCCACCCTTACAGCTTGCCTGGGTCAGTAGCGCGGAATTTGGATCCATCGAATCCATTCGATTGATCGTGGGGTCGCAAGAGGGTGAATCGCAACCTCAAGAAATCCCGGTGCCGGCTTCAAGACAGATGGCGAGCGGGGGTTTAATCCCTGTTGACCTGCGGCCTTTCTTGGGAAAGAATAGGGGTGTCTGGGGCTACATCCGCCTGGAGGCTCGAACACGAAACGCCACGGGAGAAGAGTTTCGCTGCTATACTAATCCGGTGTGGCTGGAAATCACCGGTGACTAGCTTCGGTCGCCCTGAGCGCTAAATATGTCTGCCGAAACAAACAAAGAAGGAGCGATACGCTATATTCCATGCGGGACGTGCGGGAGTGGGAACCCCGCGAGCGCGGCAACGTGCGCCCGGTGCGGGAAGCCCCTCCAGGCTGCGGCGACTCCTCCCGCCTCTCCGCTGACTGTTCCACAGTCCATGCCACTTGAGTGTCCGAAATGTCATAAGGCGTTTCCGGCAGGCAGCAAGTTCTGCGGTTTCTGCGGCACACCACTTCCGGCTACGCCCCAAGCGACCCTTCCGCAACAGCCCCCACGGCCCGTTGCGCCCCAGCCGGTGACTCCGCCAATTCCCCCCAGAATCGCGCCACAAGTTGCGGCGCCGGGTGTCTCTCGGCCATCTCCTGCGGCGGCTGGTCCGCCTTGGGCGCCACAGCAACCCCCACCCCCAAAGCTTGCAGCCCCGGCGCCAATTCCGCCCGTCGCCCGACCTCAGCCGCCGGGAATCAGTCCCCCCATAGCAAGACCCGCCGGTCCATCTGAGGTTGCCCCTTCCCCAACAAGAGTCCCAGCCCCACCGAGACCTGCACCACCAACTCCACCGCCCGTCGCGCCAAGGGTAGATTCCTCGATGCCTGCCGCCGCGCCGGAAGGGACCTTGGTCTTTGGCGGATTTCGCGCACCGAGTATTGAGGCGCAAATCACGGAGAAAAAGCAGGATGGCTCCTGGGGGAATCCCCTGCAAGTAGTGGGAGAAGTTTCCTTTGGACGCGCCAACTGTGAAGTCAATTATCCTGACGATTCCTCACTTTCAGACCGCCATGCTTTTCTATCGATTCGCGAAGGCAAGTTGTTTTTGGAGGATCTCAGCAGCCTGAGCGGGACATTTATCAAGCAGCGACAGGATGCGGAACTTGTCCCCGGGGATGTCTTTCTGTTGGGACGTGATCTCTTTCGATTCACCACACAAAGCCTGGACGAAGCGGAGAACGCCAATGGCGGGCAAGGTACGGTGGCATGGGCTGGAGCACCAAAGCTGCAGCGGGGGCCCATCACGGCCAAGCTCGAACACATCCGGCTGACGGGTGAGATCATTGAAGAGTTCAGATTGGAAAAGCCTGAAACCACCTTAGGACGGACTAACGCCAATTTGGTGTTTAAGGACGATCCTTTCATGTCTGGGACCCACGCCCGCATCGTGGCGCAACCGGGACGCTTCATCCTCCAGGACTTGAGGAGTCGCAATGGCGTCTTTCACCGGATACGAAAAGAAGTTGAGCTGGAGGACGGCGATGAGTTTTTCCTGGGGGAACACATCTTCCGGGTGGAGATCAGGCAGATCAGCTAACAGTCGACAGTTGACAGTCAAAAGGGCGAGAACTGGAGTCCTGGTAGCGCAGACCTGTTCTTTAGTCCGAAGGCTTTTGTCGAGCCTTCTTGAACTGACCGTGGACCTGCCATGCAGATTAACGCAACGTGCCGGTGGCGGCCAAGTTCCTCCCTTCAGACCTTTACAACCCACTTTTTTCACCCAGGGCTACTTTCCACTGCGCCAGACGCTGAGGGCGGTGTCCCACCTTACGGGACGCACGCCTGGCTGCTGCGGGCGGACCGGGCCTTGCGCGCGCTGCTGGGGATGAAGCGCTTTCCCACCGGCGACACGATAGGGAATTTGTTCAAGCGCTTCACGCAGGGGAGGGTGGTGCGGTTACCTGCTGCTGCTCGCCGCAGTGTATACTGTGCCGGAAGGAAGAAGAGGCGCAGTCCGGGGGAGTTTCTATGTCAACGAAGTTCTCGCGCATGCGAATACCGTTACTGCTTATTTCCAGCCTGTTAAGCTTCTCCACGGGAGGCTGGGCAGTGCCGCGTCAGGAGGCGGCCGCCCAGGCCGCGCGCCCTGTCGAAGCCGCGCAGCAGCGTATCAAAGAATTCGTCGAGGTCTTCAATAGCGGCGACGACAGCCAGCTCCGGCAGTATGTCACGAGGAATTTTGCGCCCAGATTCTTGGAAGCGATTCCGCTGGAAGAGCACATCAAAATTCTCTCGGGGGGCTACCAGCAGTCAGGAGGCTACGACCTGCAGAGGACAATCCCCCACCTGAAAAATGAGGCGATGGCGCTGGCGCGGGCGCGCAAGGACAAAGCATGGGTGAAAATCGTGCTAGTCGTCGAAGGCGAGCCGCCGTATCGCATCGCCAGCATCGGCATCATGCCCTCGGGCCCTCTCCTGCCGGAAGTTCCTCCCGGGCCGCTCACCGATACTCAACTCGTCGAACACTTGAAGAACTATCTGGAGCAGGCCTCCGCTGTTGAGCAATTCTCCGGCGCCGTCCTCATCGCCAAGGATGGCCAGCCGCTCTTTAAGGCCGCTTACGGACTTGCGGATCGCAACTTCAACGTCCCGAACCGCGTGGACACCAAGTTCAACCTGGGTTCGATGAACAAGATGTTTACCGCGGTGGCCATCGCTCAGCTCGCCGAAAAAGGAAAGCTCTCCTTTGATGATCCGATCTCCGGGTACCTCACCGGCTGGCTGGCTGAAGATATTACGCAGAAGATCAAAATCTATCATCTCCTGACGCACACTTCAGGTCTCGGCAGCTACTTCAACGAGAAGTTCATGAAGTCATCGCGCGAGCTCTATCGCAAAGTGGACGACTACAAGCCGCTGGTAGCCGACGAGAAGCTCGAGTTCGAGCCAGGAACAAAATGGAGCTACAGTAACACCGGCTTCCTGTTGCTCGGCGCGATCATCGAGAAGGTGACGGGCCAGTCCTACTTCGACTACGTGCGCGAGAACATTTACAAGCGCGCAGGCATGCCAAACACGGACTGCTATGAGATGGACGATGTGGTGCCGAACCTCGCCGTCGGGTACGCGCGGCCGGGAGGCAAGTGGAGGAACAACCTCTTCATGCACGTCATCCGGGGCGGGCCGGCGGGCGGCGGCTTCTCCACCGTCGACGATCTGCTCAACTTCGATATCGCGTTGCGGAACCACAAGCTTCTAAGCCCCGAATACACGAACCTCATGCTCACCGCAAAGCCGGAACGCAACTCACCGCAGTACGGCTATGGCTTCCAGGTGGAGGACAATCCCCGCGTGGTCGGGCACAGCGGCGGTTTTCCGGGGATCTCTTCGAACCTATCCATGTTCTTGGATAGCGGCTATACGCTCGCGGTGCTCTCCAACCAAGACGCCGGGTCCGTGGACATTGTCGAGCTTTTTAAAGGAATGCTGCAGACGCGGCCTCCGCAGCAACCCAAGGGCGAAACGCCAGAGAAGGTCATTCCCCCGCCCCGCTAAGCAAGAAGCGTGTAGGTGCAGGCGCAGAGTTTCGCTGCTCAGAAACTCTGCGGCTCTTGTGTTAACGGGGCGGGGATGAAAAAGCAGGAGTCAGAATGAAGAGCATCTGCTCTAGCTGCTGTGCGGGAGTTGCACTCTTTCGGTCCGCGCCTGTATACGAAAGGCAACACGCCACCCGACACACTTTTGGCGCCAGCGCCGCGAGGGGGGCTCCCCTCAATTGGCGGGCTTCTGCGCAGAATCGTCGTCCTTTATTATTTGGACACCTTTAATATTTGGGCACTTGGAAACGCGCCAGTCCTGTGCTAAGATCACCTGGAGGTCGAGTTATGCTTGAGCGTCGCCAGGGCAAACGTTATCCGCTAACGCTGCCGGCGCAAGTCCGGTGGAAAGCTCGGAGGGGAAGTGTTGGTCGAACGAAAGGGAAAACTGGAGATATGAGTTCCAGTGGGTTACTCGTAGTGATGCCCAGCCCCCTACCTCTCGGCACAACAATTAACATCACGATCAATTTGCCCGTCGAGTTAACGAAGGTTCCCATTGAGCTTTCTTGTCTGGGGCGTGTGGTTCGCAAGAGCCGCACCGGCAAGAATCAGGGGATCGGCGCGATCATTGAAGATTTCAAGCTCCGACCCTTGCGACTAAAAGCTGCGAAAACCTAACCATCCAGGACAACGCCTGCGGGCACATGGGGTACTTTGCCCCTTTCCGCTAATGAAAAAAGCGCACAAGCCAAAGAGAATCCGGATTCTGTTAGCAGACCGGGAAGAGGTTTTTCGCCTAGGAGTAAGGCAACTCTTCTCACTCGAGGACGACCTGCGTGTGGTAGCTCAAGCTGCAACCAGTGAACAGGTTGTTGCCTTGGCAGAACGGTTTAGACCGCACTTGTTAATGGTTCAGGGGGAGATTGCAGCGGAACCTCGCGGTAACTTTATGGAACAGATACGGCGGGCCTCGCCCCACAGCAAGCTTATTATCACCACTCCGGCCCTCAAGGGGGATATGGCCTCCCGTTACATGGAGGCCGGAGCCGCAGGTGTGATCGCGAGATCAGCAGCGCTATCCCAGTTCGTGAGGTGTATCAGGGAGGCGATGAAGCACAAGGCGGGAATGGTTAGGAAGGCGACGGGGGCCGAGATGGTTAAGAGAGCAGACGTTCCCCAGAAGCCTTCCGTGCGACCTGCCGACACACTAACGCGACGCGAGAAGGCCGTTATCGGCTGCCTGATGCAAGGGTTCCCCAATCGCGAAATTGCCCGCTGCCTGTCGATAGCGGAGCAGACGGTGAAGAACCACCTGCGTTCTATCTTCGATAAGATCGGGGTTTCGGACCGCTTGGAACTGGTGTTGTATGCCATCCACCAAAAGCTCGATATACCACTGATTGAAGCCGGACAGGAGCAGGCCTCAGGACCAGTTTCTAGCGGATAGTGTCAAGTTGCGTTGAGGTCACTTATGCCGACGTGCCGGTCGGATTTGATAATCGTCGATGATCGCGCCTACGCCGAAGGGACAGGTTCTGGCCTCCCTCTGGCCTACCACACGGGCCTGGCAGAAGAGCTTGAGCGGAATTCTTGTAATCTCGGTGGGGAGACTCGCCGTTAAGGTAATTCTCGTGTTCGGGCGTAGCTGAGAGGGCAGCCGCATGAACACTCCGTTCCCGCTCATTGTTATAATCTCACCTTGCATCCGATGTACTCTTCCTGGCCGAGCTTTCCATTCTACCTTTACTGGAAATTCCACGGGAAACCGGATCCCCAAACGAAGACAGTTCAAAGTGACCTCCAAGTCAAATAATGTGTTCCAAAGAAGGTTGCATGTCGCAGACCAATGAGCTCCTGGGTGTCGGAGTGGAACCGGCCGGCGACATAAGTCTGACCTCCTCTTGCGCTACCTCGAGTTCCTGAAGAAACTCGCGTAAAACACTTTATTTGTAGCGCTGTTCTCGGGCCAACTCAACGCTACTAAAGTACCATTCCTCCTTAATTCATTGGGGGCGAGTGCAAAAGCAGTAGGCAGTAGGCAGTGGGCAGACGGCAATAGGTCGTGAAGGCAGTGCAATTGGAGGGCGGAAAGCTGACCCGCCGTGGCGGGACAACTGACTCCTGACCCGCCGTGGCGGAACCACTGACCTGCCGAGGCGGGACTTAAGAGCAATATTGAAACGTTGCCCCTCAGTGAAGCTATAATGGTTCGAGAAGTTGAGTGCGCCCATGAGTGAATTTTCCACCCCCTTGATGCGGCAGTACAGTGCCATCAAGGAGCGCCATCCTAACGCGCTTCTGCTGTTTCGCCTGGGAGACTTCTACGAACTCTTCTTCGAGGACGCGGTGGTGGCCTCAAAAGAACTGCAAATCACGCTGACCTCCCGCAACAAGGAGAAAGGCGTGGCCATCCCAATGTGTGGTGTTCCGTACCATGCTGCCGAGGGTTACATCGCCAAGCTCATCCGGCGCGGCTATCGTGTTGCCATCTGTGACCAGATGGAAGACCCGCGTTTCGCCAAGAAACTGGTGAAGCGCGAAGTCACCAGGGTGGTGACGCCCGGAACGGCCATTGACTCGCAGATCCTCGAGCCGCGCGACAACAATTACCTGGCGGCGGTGGCGGAGAGGGACGGCAATGTCGGCGTAGCCTTCGTGGACCTCTCGACCGGCGACTTTCGCGCTACGGAGTTTTCAGGCCCGGAGGCTTCGGCGCGCCTGCAAGAGGAACTGGACCGCATGCGGCCCAGCGAGCTTCTTGTCGCGTCGCGTCCCACTAGCCCGGCGGACTCGCGCTCCAATCCCCTTGCTCCCATCACCCAAACGCCTCTGGACGACTGGGTATTCGCCGAGGAATATGGCGCCCGCCTGTTGCGAGATCATTTCCGGGTGGCGACGCTGGCGGGCTACGGCCTGGAGGGTCATGCGCTGGCCGTGGCGGCCGCCGGGGCCGCTCTTCACTACGTGCGTGAGACGCAGCGGGGGTCGCTTTCGCATCTGGACGGAATCCGCTTCTACCAGCAACAGGACTCTCTCATCCTCGATCCCGCCACGCTGCGCAACCTGGAGCTGCTCGAACCCGCCTTCGGGGAATCACGCGCTGCCACGCTATTGGGAATACTGGACGAGTGTGTGACCGCGCTGGGCGCGCGCAAGTTGAAGGCCTGGATGCTCCGCCCATCTCTTGACCGTCTCGAGCTCGAGGCGCGGCTGGAGGTGGTCGAGGAGTTCCTGAAATCCACCCTCGAGCGGGAAGAACTTCGTCGGGCAATGGGCGGCGTGCAGGACCTAGAGCGCCTGCTGAGCAAGGTGACGCTCGAAACCGCTCATGCCCGCGACCTGCTGGCATTGAAGCAGTCGTTCCAAGCGCTCCCGCTCCTCCACACTTACCTCAACCATTTTCAGGCGGCTCGCCTCAAGGACCTTCGGGAACATTTGGACGAGCTTGGGGATGTGCGAGACTTGCTCGAGAAAGCGATTCATCCCGAGCCGCCTGTACTTCTGAGCGAGGGCGGGTTGATCCGGCCGGGCTACAGCGCCGAACTCGACGAGCTCTGCGGCCTGAGCCAGAACAGTAAACGGCTGGTGGCCCTGATCGAATCTCGCGAGCGAGAGCGCACCGGCATTGCCTCCCTGAAGGTCCGGTTTAACAGCATTTTCGGCTATTACATCGAAGTCTCGAAACCCAATCTCCATCTCGCTCCTGCGGACTACGAACGCAAGCAGACGTTGGTGAACGCCGAACGGTTCACAACCCCGGAGTTGAAAGAATTGGAAGCGAAAATCCTGGATGCCGAGGAAAGAAGCCAAACGCTCGAGCGAGAGCTTTTTGTAGCCATCCGGGGCCAGGTGGCGGCCGAAGCGCGCCGCATCCGCCAGACGGCGGCGGTGCTGGCGGAGTTGGATGTTCTGGCGTGCTTCGCACACCTCGCCGCCGAGCGCCAATACCGCCGGCCGGAGTTTTCCGACAACAGCGAACTGGTCATCCAGCGCGGACGCCACCCCGTGATCGAGCGCCTCAGCGAAGAAGGCCAGTCCGGCAAGTTCGTTCCCAACGATCTCTACATGAACGGCAGTAGCGACCTGATCCTGATCGTCACGGGGCCGAACATGGGGGGCAAGTCAACCTACCTGCGCCAAGCCGCACTGATCGCCTTGATGGCCCAGATGGGAAGCTTCGTGCCTGCGGGGCGCGCCCAGCTTCCCATTTTTGACCGAATCTTCACCCGCATCGGCGCCTCGGATAACCTGGCGCGGGGGCGCTCGACGTTTATGGTGGAGATGACCGAGGCGGCGAGCATTCTGAACACCGCCACCCCGCGGAGCCTCGTTTTGCTTGACGAGGTAGGGCGGGGCACGGCCACCTTTGACGGCCTCGCCATCGCCTGGGCCGTCGTCGAGCACCTGCAGGCCCGCACCCGGCCCAAGACCCTCTTCGCCACACACTACCACGAACTCACCGAGCTCGCCGAACTTCTTCCCGGGGTGCGCAATTACCACGTCTCCGTGCGTGAATCCGGATCCAACATTGTCTTCTTACGAAAGGTGGAACAGGGAAGCGCCGACAAGAGCTACGGCATCGAAGTTGCTCGCCTGGCCGGCCTGCCCAACAAAGTCATTGCGCGCGCGCGGGAAATCCTCTCGCGCCACGAGCAGACCGAGCACAACCTGAGCGAGCGCCTGGCGGCCAAGCCAGACGCGCCGGAAGCCGGACCTGTCCAGCTTACGATTTTCACTCCCTTGAATGCGGAGGTGGTGAAAGCCATCGAAAGCGCCGACCTCGATAACCTGAAGCCCATTGAAGCCTTGAACTTGTTGGCGGAACTGAAAAAGCAAATCCAGTCATGACGACAACATTGGGACGTAAGGGTGTCATTCCGATCCCGCAGCCGCGGGAGAGGAATCTCGCTCCGCTTCTGGCGGATCGCGGAAGAAAGAATTCAGAGCAAGATTCCTCTCCCGCGGCTGCGGGATCGGAATGACACGGTTGAGCAAAGTTTCCGGAGAACGAGGATAGGCGAAGAACACTACCCGTGATATCAGAAATGCAGTGCATCGCAAAGGCGGCTTCACCGTCTCCAGGCGAAAATGTAGAAACTCCAGGCCCTCTCCCCAGGGGAGAGGGTGGACCGCGACGGCGCTTTCACCAGCCGTCGCGGGCCGGGTGAGGGGTCACATGCACGAAAATGATCTCGGTCAACTGCTGATCCTGAAACTGCATGAGTGGGGCTGGAATTCTTCTCTCGAGCTCTGCCTTCACCGTTTGCTCCCGGGCGGCATTCTCCTGGGTGCGCCGTTGACCAGTGGGGCGGAATCCATACACGAATTTCTTCTCAAGCTGGCGCGCGCGGTGCCGGCCGTTCCCTTCCTGGCCATCGAGGAAGAAGGCGGTGCCATGGATCCGCTTAGGGCGTTCCTGCCTTCTCTGCCCTCGCCTCGAGCTGCTGCTGAGAAGGGGCTCGCAGCCGTGACTCGACTGGGCGAGCTTGTTGGCGCCGCCTTGCAGCTTCTGGGTTTCAACACCGATCTGGCCCCGGGGCTTGACCTCGCGTCGCGTTGCTCGGAAAAGACCTCAGAGACGCGTGCCTTCAGCCCCGATCCTCAACAGGTGGCGAAGTGTGGGGCAGCGTTCCTGCGCGGGCTCGAGCGCCACAACCTGCTCGCGTGTGGAAGACATTTCCCCGGTCTCGGAACGGCGCAATACTCGAGCCCAACGGAGCCGCCCCTGGTGTCCAAGTCCATGGCCGAGTTATGGCGCGAGGATCTGGTCCCCTACCGGGCGCTCTTGCTCCAGCTTCCCCTCGTTTTGGTGAGCACTGCCGCCTACAAAGCATACGACTTTGATTTGCTGCAATCCGCCGGGCTTTCCCCCAGGGTTGTGGAGGGATTACTCCGCGTCAAACTGGGCTACAAGGGTGTGGCAATCGCCTGTGGACTCGAAACGGAAGCCGTTCGCGGAACTCTTGATTTGGGGGAAGCGGCGGTTCACGGTCTGCGCGCGGGGTGCGACATGCTGCTTTTGGAAAAGGCAGAAGCCGCTGAGGTGGCGCACGAGGCCTTGAGCACAGCCCGAGAGTCTGGGAAACTTCCGAGCCCTCGAATCGAGCAAGCGCTGAAGCGCATTCAGCTCGCGAAGAAAGGTCTGAAGCCGCCCAGTGGACGGCTGTCGAGAAGATCGCTGGATCGTGTCGTCAGAGAGTTCACAGAGTTCTCTAGCAACTTCACAGGCTGCGGAAAAGGGGACGGCAAGCCGTCCCCCTACAACCTGTAGGGGTAGGGCTTGCCCTACCCTCGACAATGGGCAGCCTAACGGCTTTGAACTTGGCTCCAGGTGAGCTAACCCATGCTTAAGAAGTCCAAAGGTAACCCGCGCCTGGCCGTGGGACTGATGTCCGGCACATCACTGGATGGAGTTGATGCAGCCCTCGTGCGCTTGGCCGGCCCTGCGGAACAACCTCGGGTGCGCTTGCGGGCGTTCGTCACACTTCCCTACCCTCCCAAGGTCAGGCAATGGATCATGCGCGTTGCCATCGGAGACCAGATCACAGCGGGGGAAGTCAGCCAACTTAACTTTCTGCTCGGTGAACTCTTCGCCAAAGCTGCCCTGCGTGTATGCCGCATAGCACACGTTTCGCCCCAGCGTGTTTCCGTCATCGGTTCACACGGCCAGACCATCTATCACCAGGGAAGGCCCGCGCAGGTTCCGGGCCACAGGGCAGCGGTGGGCCCGAACACCCTCCAAATATCCGAGCCCGCGGTGATCGCGGAACGAACGGGCGTGCCGGTGGTGGCAGATTTCCGGACTGCCGACGTGGCGGCTGGGGGGCAAGGCGCGCCGCTCGTACCCATGGTGGACTATCTGTTGCTCCGGGATAGGCAGAAAGGAACCGTGGCCCTGAACATCGGCGGCATCGCCAATGTTACTGTGATCCCGGCGGATGCTAGTCCTCTTGACATTGTGGGCTTCGATACGGGGCCTGGAAACATGGTAACCGATGCTCTGGTCCGGCATTTCACCAGGGAACGGGAGTGTTACGACGCCGGCGGGCGTGTGGCGGCGCTGGGAAAAGTGAATGAACTGCTGCTCGCCAGCGCGCTGCGCCATCCCTTCTTCCTGCGACGTCCGCCCAAAAGTGCGGGGCGGGAACAGTTTGGCCAAGACTTCGTGGCGCGCTATTTTCCTCCCCACCCCTCATTCCCCTCCCCAGTTGGGGAGGGGAGCAAGGGGTGGGGCCGCGCCCGCTTCCAAGACTTGCTTCGAACCGCCCTCGAGCTGACCGCACGCACGATCGCTGGCGCGCTGGCTCGCTTTGTTTTTCCTGCTGAGAAGATTGACCGCCTGATTGTCTCGGGCGGCGGCGCGCACAATCGTTTGCTCGTGAAGCGCTTGGTCGAATTGCTGCCGCATCTGACGGTTGAACTCTCGGACCGTTACGGCCTCCCGGTGGACGCCAAAGAAGCCATCGCCTTCGCTATCCTTGCGGACCGCACCCTGCACGGCTTGCCAGGAAATCTCCCCAGCGTCACCGGCGCGCGCCGAGCCGTCGTGCTGGGCAAAATCGTCCGCCCTTGATCGCCTTGTCATTCTGAGTCCGCCATTCTGATTGGCGGACGAAGAATCCCTGCAGTTTTCAATCCTGGCCCGATCGCGAATCTGCTACTCCCCAAGCAGGCAGCTCGGCGGCGGCGCGCGTTACGTTCCCCTTGTCATTCTGAGCGAGGCTAGCCGAAGACCGTTATCCGTGATGTCAGAAACGCAGCGCATGGCAAAGTGGGTCCGCCCTCTCCCAAGGGGAGAGGGTGGACCGCGACGCCGCTTTCTTCAGGCGTCGCGGGCCGGGTGAGGGGTTACATGCGGGGCGAGGACGGCTCAGACAGGCTCGGCCCAAGCTGCTCAATGGAAGCGATTAATGCGTCGAGTTTCTGGAGAGTCCGCCATTCTTATTGGCGGACGAAGAATCCCTGCAGTTTTCAATCCTGGCCCGATCGCCAACCGGTAAACGCGGGGGGGGAAACTCGTTAGTGATTCGGCGAAGTGTCCCTCACCATACGTTCCCAGCCACCTGCGATCCAGGCACAACCGCCCCAAGTGACAGCACGGACCACATCTACGGTTAGCCGACTTACCGTCAAGTGGCAGCATCCTGTGCTTGTCTCCGGGAAAGCCGGTCATTTGCTACGAGCTCCGTCGAGAGTTAAGGTTTAAGCGGATGCCCCTCGAAGCAAACGTCGAGCCAGAGCTCGATGGTAAGGTCATGCCGGCCTTCATTTGCGAGGTACGGACGCAATTCCTTTTTGTAGCGTTCGCGTAGCACCTCAGGACTGAGATGGAGGCTTTCTGCCAGAAAAGCCACGTCATCACGATCCTTTTGGCTGTTTCTCTCTAGCTTGGACAAAATCAAGTCGTATGGGTCGGGGGTAGTGTCTAAGTTTGATGATGTAGCGGCGAGTTTACCTCGCCACTCTGAAATGTAGCGGCGAGCTTACCTCGCCAAATGGCGGCGTAAAGCCGCCTCTACATCAAACTGAGACACTACCCGAAAACCGGTCCCAAGGTGAAGGGAGTTTTGCCTCGTTGCTAGGCCACATATTGCAAGTGCTCGGGTCGCAGGTCTGACAACAAATTCCAGTGTCGCGCTGCATCCGGCCGGTTCTCGAACAGCCACTGCCGCTCCCGTTCGTTGCGGGGAGCCCGGTAGAAATAATCTTCACGCGCCAGCCGGCTTGACTCCAGCAAGGATTCCAAACTCGCGAGAGCCTGTGTGCGCTCCGCTTCCACGCCTCGTTCAGAAAGCTGGCGGGCAAGGTTGACCACAAACCCCAAACGATTTTGGAGGTCAAACTTCTTCGCTTCCACTACCAGCCAGCCGAAATCCATATCCCAATATCGCAGGAGCAGCCAAGGCAGCGCTTCGGCCGCTCGTCCGTCCAGATTCTCTTGCGCCAGAGCGGTAAGCAGAACCTCTCCGGGATTCTTACTTCTCACATGCGTGCGAACATAAGCAAATCCCGGGTAGTCGAGTTTCGCGAGATCCTCCACCAACCGTTGCCCGTCAACCTTTTCCGTGAATGCCGACGGCACAGGCAGCTCCGTAGGCGGAAGTCCATAGGCCGCAACCACCTTACGCGCCAAAGCGGGCGTTAGGCGGCGCTTTCCGTTCTCCAGCATGGCCAGATAAGGTTGGGACACACCCAGGCGCTCGGCGGCTTCCACTTGGCCCCAGCCGTGCCTTCGCCGCTCCGCTTTCAAATGCCGCGTTCTCATGGCGAGTCCAGTATATAACAAGCTTGTAATAAGTCAAGGCCTTTTTGGGGGCAGTTGGTCAATTTGTTGTAGAGGCGGCTTTACGCCGCCATTTGGCGAGGTAGACTCGCCGCTACAACATCAAATTGACCCACTACCCTTTTTGGCATCGCCACGGGCTTCGTGGCGCAACCCCGCGATGGGCAAAGGTCAAGCTGGTGATACGATTACCCGGAGGACCACTCCCTCCTGGCGATGCATCGGCTGCCGTGAACACTTGGTAGCGATATCTTGTAACGCGAGGCTTGGGACGCAGACATCGAACCGAATCTCTGCACCACCCGCGAGGTGTATATATAAGTTCTTAACTTCTTATTTGCTTTATGGTATACTCGGTTCATCTTTTGGTATCACAAAGCATTGATTTCTGACGGCACGTATTCGAGGTGAGGCCATGGATAAGAAGGCATTTTCTGAAATTCAGGAACGACTTCTTGAGGTCAACGGTGTCATCGCGAAATTAGATCCCTCGATTCGTATTGCTGCCTTTGACTTTCTCAAGCCGTATATTTCCACTAGTAAATTCATTCCTCCGCCCGATCCGCAGAAGCCACCAGTTGGCGAACCCCGTTCGGGCGACGAGGGCGAATTGATTCAAAAGCATGGTGACGGGAAACCACATGAAAACGTCAACCTTCTTGCTGCAATTTGGTTCAGCAAATATGGCGCGAGCCCATTTTCGATTGTTTATATCAGGGAAAAAGCGAACTCAACGGGATTAACGATTCCTGATAGGCCGAGCATGACTCTTAAGCAAGCGAAAGAAAAAGGCAAGAACCTATACGTAGCGGCGGGCAGAGGCCTTTTTAAACCAACGGTCGTGGGCGAGGGTTTTTTAAAGACGACCTACGGCGTTGGAAAGGGTACGAAAGCGCCGCCAGCTGAAAAATGACGCTAGTGGAGTTTCTCAACCCGGTTAAGAACAGCTCTAATAGAGACCGCTGCCTTGCCGTGCTCTATTTCAAGCATCGGTATGAGCAAATTGAAAGTCTAACTGCAGACCAAATAAAGAAAGCTCTCATTCAGTGTCGCTTGCCTCGGGCAAAGTTAATTAACGTCCCAGACGTTCTTGCAAAGAGCGGGGCGATGGTTGACAGCCCCGGCGCAATGGGCTTGGCTCGTCTCTGGAGGCTCACTGGCGCGGGAGAAATTCACGTTCGGCAAGTAATGGGCTTGGCCGATGCTGAGGCGGAAATCGAGCACGACGTAGGTTATCTAAAAACCTTGGCGGCTAAAATCTCAGACCCGCTGATACGTGAGTATATAGATGAAGCCGTCGATTGCCTTAGTATTGGAGCCCTGAAGGCGGGTGTTGTTTTTCTTTGGGCCGGCGCAGTCCGCACATTGCAGGAACGAGTACTGAGCAAGGGCATTTCCCAAGTCAACGCGGCAATCCAAGGTCACGACCAAAGGGCGAGACAAGTAAGAAAATTAGATGATTTCCAGTACATCAAGGAAAGCATCTTGTTGCTCGCCGCGGAAGGGGTCGGTGTTTTAGACAAGGCGCAGAGAAACACGCTTGAGGAAAGCTTGAATCTTCGCAATAAGTGCGGTCACCCGAATAAGTATGACCCGGGGATTAAAAAGGCATCGAGCTTTATCGAAGACGTTACTGGAATTGTCTTTCCTTAACCTCTGAGCTCTTCATGAGGTCAAAAGCAAGCAAGTAGCGCGGAGGTGGGCGCACTTGGCCCTCCTCCGCGGCACTACATCGGGGAATGACCGCTTGCGGACGCAGGTGCAAGGCCTATCACGGGCGGCATGTCGCGTCGGCGATACCACCCATGAAAGCACCCGCGTTGGATTGCCGTGGGAAAGACGCTCCGTACAGGGGGCCAGATGACGAGCGCAGACGAAGCCTAAGTGCGCCTACGTCTGCGCTTGTAGGGCGATACCAAGAGTTGTTCTAGGAAAATTCCCTGAGGGCCTTTCCCCTTATATCTGCCATGATGCCGTCCAAAGACTTTCCAAACCAATTCACGTCGTGATTTTTCCTCAGTGCAGAAATCGCATTTTCCCAGCGACGTTGGATCTCAAGCTCTTCAATTTCCTTCGCGATGAACAGTCGGTTGTATATTACGTCAACAGAGGTTCTCGCCGTTTCGCCAATCGCGAACTGTTCACTCGGGTTCGCGACAATAGGGTAAGTTCCGTAAAACACCACGAATTTGCCTCCAGCATCGGCAATCGTCGTGAGCAGCTCCCGGTATTCAGTGCGCTTGTTATCGCGAATCCATTGCTTCCTTTGGGTTCGTGTGGTGATATAGCCCCCGATGAGAACTCCCACCAACGGGCCAAGAATTGCCCAGGCATCGCGAACATACATCAGAACACCATTAGGATTCATCTCGTTAGCCCACTTTGAGAATGTCGCCACCACCGTGAAGTTGTGCGATAAGAGCCAACGCCCAGCCAATTGCATAGAGCAGATAACTCGTCCGAGCACACCACTTATACTGAGAATCCGCACGTTTCTGCGCCGTCCTTACCGTTTCGAGGACTTGATCCGTGAACACGGCAATTTTTACTTGGAGGATGGTGACGTTGACAAGTTCCAGCACTTCCCCCACCTTATCCGAAATCCCAGCCGCTTGATTCGGGGAATCCTTTCCGGGTGTTGTACTACCCGAAGCTGCCTTGGCAGCCTTCACGGCGTCCTCCACTTTCTTGATTTCAGTCGCGAGCTGGTCGCGCGCGATTCGAAGGCTTTTGTGACGGGATGGTAATCTCTCCAGTAGCCGAGAGACTTGGTCAAACCAAATCTTCGAATTGCTCATCAGATCCCCTACCATTTTGATAGCGTTTTGCAGGCGGTTTGTGACTGTCTTGCCGGAAACCGGACCCGCTGGGTCCAGTTTGTCTTCCAATGCCGCAAGCTGTGCTTCCATCTCCATGAGTTTGGCCCAGAGAAGATCGGAATCTTGGTGGAGTGTGTAAACGCTTTCGGCATTGTTGAGCGCTCCGCCCAGGTCCTTGAGGTGTTCCGAAAATATCTCTTTGACAACGAATGTGAGGAAGACGAGCCCGGCACCCAAGAGAGTCCAGGTTGTGCTGTGCATGAGGAAGCTCCTGGCGCACAGTGTGTGATTAAAGAAAGGGGTGATCAACTGTAATTCGCATCGACAGTTGTCCTTGCCAAAAGCTGGTAGCGCGGGGTTGTGCGCATTCTGCACTACTCCGCGGCTCTGAATACGACAAGAACGAAAAGCCGCAGAGTTATCCGTCGGGTGACGGATAATTCTGCGCTACGTTGCTCGAAAATGGCGGGGTAAACCCGCCGCTACTTCCAGGGTGGGTTGTACTGTTCAATGGGCGCCACAGCTCTCTTCCAATCAAACATCCACGAGCCTGAATACGGCCAATCGCGCGGGTCCTTCACGAGCCCTTTTCTAACCGGATTGTTGAAGATGTACCAAGCCACCGCGTTGTGATTGTCATCGTCTCTCAAGATGTGGTCGTAGAAACCCTTCTCCCAGAGGTTTCGAATGCCCAGGGTGCGGGCTTGGGATGTCGCGTTTCCCTTGAAATCGTGAAGGAGTAAGATCGCATCCGAGTTGTCGGAAAGGCCAACTAGTTCGAGGTGTAGATGGTTAGGCATGAAGCAATAGGCGTAGACATTGAAGGAGCAGGAAGAGCACTGTGCTCGTAAGAGGTCCAGCAATAATCTCACCAATTGGCCACTGGAAAAGTGCGCGTGGCCCAATCCTGTACACGCCGTGATGAAATACCACTGGTGGCCCAGGTAGCAGGACCGTGGTAAGCGATTCCGCCTGCGGACAAAGTGTGAGGGTGGCATGGCGCGATTGTATCACCGTAGCGGCGAGTTTACCTCGCCACTCCGAAGTGTAGCGGCGAGTTTACCTCGCCACATGGCGGCGTAAAGCCGCCTCTACGAGATCAAATGGCGGGGTAAACCCGCCGCTACGGGCGCCTGTATCGTGAAGGGCCTTCGCTGCATCCTTACTGAAAAGGGGTGAGAAAGCATGGCGCGGGTGTTCATTACAGGTTCTTCCGACGAGCTCGGCCGAATGGCCGCCCAGCTCCTCATCGAGCGGGGACACAGGACAGTTCTGCACGCGCGCAACGAGCGTCGGGGTGAGGAAGCGCTCGCCGCCGTGCCGGGCGCGGAGACCGTAGTCATCGGTGATCTCTCGAGCATCGCCTAGACTCCAAAGCGCAGGTCCAAGGCGGCGGTCTTCCTGCATGGAATTCGGAACATCAGTCGCCGAACCTATACGTTAACAGCGAGAGGACGTTTATCATATCAAGAGCCGCAGAGTTTGAAAGGCACAAACTCTGCGCACTCCAAGGCGCCGGTTGCCAAGGCAGACGGAGGCATCGCGCCCCCAAGACTAAATGCCCCACAATGAGTGCTTGACAGACGCTCCCTAGTAAGCTACAATCCTAGCGTATGATCATGGTGGGGAACACGGCCTGTAGCGGTCGCGGTAGGGATACCGGTTACCCGGCACCCCCCGCACGGATCCGTACGGGCGCTGATTAGCGCATACGGCTCTTAGCTCGGATGCATGGCGGCGAAGCGCTGCGTCGGCCAAGGATGCA